>NZ_JARVRE010000002.1:0-538550 GCF_030209855.1 Agrobacterium sp. lyk4-40-TYG-31 | reverse complement strand
ATGATGACTCCACTTTCTCAGAAGTTGAAGCCTCCGGCAAACCCGGTGCGGTTCACGTCGATCACTTCCCCGTCGCCGTTGTGGACATCAAAAAAATACCGGCTAGCCATTGCAGGTCCTATGTTTTAGGGATCATAATTGCGTACGGTTGATGTAACTAAGGGGAGTCTGGCTTTCGGAAACCATGCTCCATCAATGTTTGATGGACAAGTTCTGCCGTAAACGGTTTGCCTATGAACTTCGCGTTGCCTGGAAGGTCGCCCGGACCGGGAACGATTGCCCCGGACGCGATCACCACACAGATGTGCGGCCAGCGCTCTGCGACGATTCGTGCCAGACTGAAGCCGTCCAGGTCTCCGGGCATCTGTACGTCAGTAAAAAGAAGCTGGAGCGAGGAGTGCCTGTCGAGAAACGCAAACGCCTGATCTGCCGTGGATGCCTCCACGACTGAGTATCCCTCATCCAAAATGATATCGACCGTCTCCAAGAGGATGAGCGGCTCGTCGTCGACGACAAGGGCAATGGGTTGAACGAGCTCTTCGAATTCTGCGGTTTCCATTCACCCTAAAGCTACAGAACACCGGTTTGTTCCTTATATCCAGGAGATGGAGCAACATTGGTCAACAAGTTCAATTTCTTGAAGATGTCTTCTCTCTATCATTGGCCTTCGAAGGTAACGCCTTGACGTTCGTGGCCTCGTTAGCGTCTGTGTAAGCTGTAGTCACAGGTGCAATGAGATCTGGGTACCCAGCAGTTGATTCGAGTATTGCGGCACAACCCATATGCACTCGACACCAACGCGCCTTGCCATAGCGGTCCAAACCACCGTATGAGATCATGAAACGCAACAACTGCATCCATTCCACAACTGTAAACGTTGAACCCGGATACTCCTTATTACGCGATATCTGTAATGTTGGGTTTCGTTCTAGTAGTCGTGTGTAACAGGTCACCTCCACCTCTCGATGGGAGGTGACCTGATCGAAGTCCGTCAAAGCTGGTTTTTCTTAGAACTCTTCCCAGCTTTTGTTTTTGAGCGCTGCATTGCCCGAAAATGACGAGCTCACCCGGTTCAGCAATTGTCGGGCAGGCGACCGTTTTTGATCCGGGTACCGATCTACTGCGGACGAAGCGCCTGATTTCGCCTTGGCGTCTGTCTCGAATTTTCCGACCAGAATGAACAAAGCTTCCGCTTCTCGTGCAAGGGCATGGCTTGCCGCGGTGGATTCTTCCACCATTGCGGCATTCTGTTGGGTGCCCTGATCCATTTGGGACACAGCCTGGTTGATTTCCTTGATACCGGTCGTCTGCTCGCGCGACGCTTCTACAATAGACAGCACGTTGACGCTGATTTCTTTCACCTGCTCGACGATTTTGCCGAGCGATTCTCCTGTCTGTGCAACAAGGCTGACGCCGCTTTTGACGTGATCCCCTGATTTGGCAATCAGCGTTTTAATGTCTTTCGCCGCACTGGCCGAACGCTGCGCGAGCTCGCGAACTTCCTGGGCAACCACGGCAAAGCCCTTGCCGGCCTCACCCGCCCTCGCCGCTTCAACGCCCGCATTTAGGGCAAGTAGGTTGGTCTGGAATGCAATTTCATCGATGACGCCGATGATATTGGAGATTTCGTTGGAGGACGTCTCGATCGCATTCATCGCATTGATGGCTTTCGTTACCACCGTCCCGGAATGCTCTGCATTCTCACGCGTGGCGGTCACGAGGCGACCGGCTTCTTCAGCGCGGCGGCTGGTGTCGGCAACCGTTGTCGTAATCTGTTCCAGCGCAGCGGCTGTCTCTTCGACGGATGCCGCCTGCTGTTCGGTGCGCTTGGCAAGATCGTCCGCCGAGGCGCGGATCTGGTTGGATCCGGCAGAAATGGCCTGCGCATTGCCGCTCACATTGACGATGGCGTCCTCAAGGCGCTCTATTGCGCCGTTGAAGTCCACCCGGATTTTATCCAGACGGGTCGCAAAGGTGTGGTTGATGCGGTAGTTCAAGGTGCCATTGGCCATAGCGCCCAGACCTGCAGCCAAAGTGTCGACCGCAAACTGCACTTCTGCACTTTCCGCTGCTTCTCTTTCCTGCTGCTCCAGCCGTTCACGTTCAGACAGCGCGCGGTTGGCCTGCGCTTCCGCTTCCAGTTTCGACCGTTCCTGTGCGTTGGTTTTGAACACGGCTACGGATTTCACCATGTCGCCGATTTCACTACGGTCGGCAACGACGCTCAATTCGGCTTCCGCATGGCCATTCGCCAGTTCGCGCATTGTCTTTACAATACGGGTAACAGGGTTTGTGATAGACCGTGTCACGATTGTTGCGAGCACGGCAACGAGTGCAAGAACGCCAAAGGATATCGCCAGGGAGATGAGAAGGCTGTTGTGCTGTTGCGCAGCACATGCGGCGGCGAAGTCGCGCAGGTCAAGGCCTGTCTTGTCTTCGACAGCTTTCAGGGCATTGATGCGATTGGTCGACGCTTTGTACCATTCTTCACCGCTTACGCTGTTCAGTTGCCCCCCAAACGGGCTGGCCATTGCAATGTTGCGTTGGTTTTCGACAAGCTTGCCTGCATCACCGCTCAACGCATCCTTCAATGCAGCTCGTTGGTCTGCGCCCGCATAGCTATTGAAATCAGAGAAATAGACATTTTGCATCGCACCGAATTTTACGAAGAGCTGGTAGCTTTCAGGGCTGAAGCTGCCGGATGTGAAGGCCGCAGTTCCAATCGTTCGCTCTTGTCCCGCCCTTTCCTTGCCTTGCAGCAGTGCCGAGTAAGCGACAATTCTGTTGGATATGGTGCTGTCCGTCGTCAAGGAACTCATCGATTCGATGATCTTGATGAGGCTGCTGATCGTGTCGGCAAAGTAGGAGGCAATCTCCGGCACACCGGCCTTGAGCGACGTCACGTCCTGCCGCATGGCTGTGAGCCTATCAAGCTTGGCTTGAGCGGCAGAAGCGAGTTCTCTAAGGGCTGGCGCCAGATTGCTATTTTCGTCTGTCAGACCCAGTGTTTTGAAGCGTTGAATTGCCACGTCCGCAGCACCTCTTTGCTTTTCAAGAAGGGGGCCGAACTCGCCCTGCCCACGGGCACCCACAAAACCGGCGGAAGCTCCGCGTTCTTTTTGAACCTCATGGATCGTGGCGCCCAAAATGGGGGCCATTGAGGCAATTTCTGCAACAGATTGCGCTTCGGATGCTGTTTGCAAACGCTTCACATTGTCTTGCAAGGCTGCGCCAACCAAGGCGATAGTTGGGATGGCCGCAACGATGATGATGCGAGTCCTGATTTTTAGATTGCCGAATATGCTCACGTTTGGCCTCTGATGATGAATAGCGTATCTGCTAGAATTACGTCAGTCATATAATAATAAACCATTGAAATTTCGTTATTTTTGCATACAAAGAATTCAATATGCCCATTTACTAGGCAGAGTTGCAATTGTAGAGGTTTGGAATCTCGGACTCACGTAAGGTCAATCAGGAAGTTTGCCTCTTGCATACAAATGGAAAGTTCTTCCGAGACCTGAGTGTTAGGCACCAACCAGCATCTCGAAATTTCAGCTTACTCGTGCAAGGATGCCTCAACTCAGTGAGCTGCCGAAAATGCACGCGTTTAATAGGTCTTCCAGCGCTGACTATCGCGAGGCTGGGAATATGAAGTGCACTCGCGCTGGTAAAACCCAACCGCATCTTCGATGGAGCAAAGAAATGAACCGTAAGCTCTGTACCCCGGTGGCGTATGGATTAGCTCCGCGAAACTATTTGACAGGGTACCACAGCGGGCCTTGGTGTCCTTGGGCTATTTAAAGTTTCTGCTCACCCGATCTAGGCGGAACGATCTTTCGGCAATCTGTTGTCTCTAATGACCGGGAGAGACCGTGTTCAATGCTGAAGAAAGATAACGGGCAGCCAGATGGTTACCTCTTCTTTCCGCGATTGATAACGCCGCGCGACAATGGGCCTGCAAAGGATCGCTACCCTCCGCAATATGCGGTGAGGAGGCATCCATAACAGCTCCGGTATAGAACGTCGGGACGCCCATCTCATCATGAAGACAACGTCCAAAAGATATCAAGGTCCGCGTCGAACCGTCGGAATGCCGCACACGGAAGCGACCAATCGATGGTTCGGCGTTCAGGATTGCACTGTGGACGTTACTGGCGATCACAGCGCGGTCGTCTTCCACCATGATTGCAAAGATCTGTTCGACTGAAATTCCTTTGGCGAGTTCCTCGATGGAAAAGCCATAGAGTTTAGCCAAGTAGGGGTCACCGTAAAGTTTGTTCTCTGCGACATGCCAAGTGTAAAACCCCATACTGTGTGGGGATGAAACAACTGTGGCTCCTGTCAGCAATGACTTTTTCATAACTCTCTCCCAGCCTTAGAAAGAAATGGACTCAGAACGGCCATAGACTTGCATGTCGGATTGCTAATTTAAAGTGTCGATGTCATAGGTCCGTTCGTTCTTGCTGTTCTTTGAGGAAAATCGTTCTCCAGTGTCAGTCCGCCAGTCTTGGCGCGCAGTGCTTGAATATCGACGGTTGGTTGCACGAACCGTATCGTTGCGATCGGCGACACGTTGCTGGTAACCGGTCATAATTCCCAGCTCTACATCCGGGAACGCGACCAGTGGAAATGGTTCAACAGGACATACTGCCGATGCCATCGGAGGAGTTCGACCATCTCGTGTTCGGCGCGCTCGCTGGCCCTTCGCTTGACGATCTCTATATGGCAGTCACCTGCATCCCTAAGGCCTCGGGAAGGAAGTTGACCGAGGAAGAGGAGGACCGGACAGCGGAACTGTTCGATCTGGGACGACCCGACGAGGCGCTCGCCATCCACCATGCGGCCGAAGGCGAGACCAAGGTCATGGAAGGTCGGCTTTACCACTGGAACGGAACCGATTGGAAGGTGGTCGCCACCCCGAGAGACGGTCAACACTACGCCCAGCCAGCGGTAATGTCGGACGTTTTCGTAGAAAATCCGGGCAGGGTATGGACGGTCGGAGAAAACGGCGTCATTCTGGATGGCAACGCAGAGCGCGGCTTCAGTGACGTTTCATTCAAGGGAGACGACGAGGACCTGAGATCGATAACCCGTTTTGGTGACAGGATGACAATTGGCTCTGATTACGGACTCTATTCATTTGATGGACATATCCTGTCCCCGCTGAAACCGACCCTTGATCCTTCCATCAACATAAACGTCCCCAATCCGCTCAGTGTGCAAACTGTTGGCAACACGCTTTACTTCTTCGACAGGAACCACGGCGTTCAAACATTCGACGGAGCAGAGTGGACCGCGATCACGATCCCACCCCCCTGCTCAAACGCTAATGCCGCTTGTCGAACACAAACAAGTCGTCTTCCGGCATACGCCACTTCACCCGGAGGGTGCCCGGACTGCAGGACACTAAAATGTTAGCGCGGTACACCTGCCCGATCGCCGTCCTATTCTGCATTCTTTCTACAGCGCAATTTGAAGGAGCCGAAATGCCATCTGAAGGTTATACCGATGTCATCGCCTTCGCGTCCGATTTCTCGGGAGCCGATCCTACCATCGTAAAGCGGGTCCAGGAGATGGCTGTCAACCCGCCTACAGATATGGAGACCATCGGATTTTACGGCGCAGAGGATTACTCTGCGCGTCATCGATTGTTTCTCGCCACCGTCAATCTGCTGGACAACGCAGGAAAGCTGCACTCTGTTGAAGACAAGTACACCAGCGATATTTTCTCGATCTGGCAGGAAGGCGGCATCATAAACAAGACCACGCTAGGTTCTGTCGCCAATGCCGTTTTTGGCCCTCTGATAGTTGGAGAACAACCGCCGGGACCGATAAACGCTTATCGTGATCTCGTCTGGTCGCAATATGCCCTAGCTACGAAGGAACTGGAGCAGAACATCCAGGACTACGGCAAGGTTCTTCTGTCGATCGATGCGACGGACGGTGACACGATGTTTTTTGCGCTCGTGCCTCCCGAGATCGCCGGCCGTTGGCGCGACAAGGCTTTGAGCGAACAGGAAGGATATCGCGCCGGGGTACGCTCCCCGATGTGGGACCGCCTTTGGCTCAACCTGACTTACTCCACCCGAGGAATGGTGGTTGACGACGACCGGAAAGGCCTTCCACCCGGCACTCGCACACGGGACGAAACAATCCCGTTTGCAAAATGAATTCTGTCAAGCTTAGATATGCGTGGGCGATAGAAGAAGGAGATGTTTTGCAACAACACCGCTCAGGACTGAGTGAAGTGAGCAAATTTTCTTGTCCCCCCGCGATCTCAAGGCGATAAGACTTCCGACAGCATCTCCTCACATACATCGGAACCACCGTGGCGTAAAAGCTTGACGCGCTCCGTCAACCACGCAAGTTTCTCTTCTGGAGTCTCGTGGGCAGGGAAATAATCGAGATCGACGCACGCCCTTGAGGCGACTGAAGCAGCGCCTTGCAAATTTCGTATCGCGTGGCCCAAGTCGATCAAAGACGCTCCATCATCGACGCCTAGTCACGTCCGCCGCCGCCCTACGATTTTCTCGTTGATCCCGTATCAAGATCTCGCCTCGGGCGTCGTATCTTGTGGAGTTACACTTTCAAGGGCTTGATAGGATCGGAGTCTCCAATCCCGGGTTCATTGCTTCGTATCACCTGCTACTTTGGCGTCGCTTTCTCCTGCAACAAGCTCCAGTGGCCAAATGATTTGCTGCTTCTCGTCTGGGTAAAATGAAGCGTAAGCGGGCATTTTGGAAAGTAACGTCTTCCCCACCGAAACACCCAAATCTCGCAATGACAGCCGGAAACTAGTGAGTGGCGGCTGCAGAAATCGCCCCCGAGGCTCTTCTCGAAAACCGATGACGGCAAGGTCACGACCGACTTTGAGGCCGACTTCTGCCAATCTGCGGTAGAGACCAAGCGCCATCAATTCGTAGATCAATACCACAGCTGTCGGTCTCTGCGGCATGTGCAGCAATTCGCTGCCCGCATGATAGCCCCCTTGCTCGCTGGATTTGGCCTTGATCACAAGCGATGGATCGAAGGAAAGCCCGTTCTCCTTCAGTCCTCTTTTGTAGCCATCGAGAAAAACATAGCCCAAATTGATGTCGTTATCGGGAACCGCCACCGCAATGCGTGTATGTCCATTGGTGGCAAGCCGGTTGATCGATGCGAATGCAACGCCTTCGAAATCCAGATCGACCCACGGATAATTCCCGCCTGATTGCGACCGCCCGAGCGCGACAAAAGGCACGCCCGTCTTGACGAGGAAATCAATCCGCCGGTCGATGCGACGGGTGGAGGATATGATCATCGCATCCACTAACCGCCGCGCCACCATGCGCTTCAAATATTCCTCGCGGTCCTCGTCATCGGAACAAGGAAGGATGACGAGGTCCAGCTTGTGAGGTGCAAAAACGCTTTGCAATCCGTCGGTTACGCCCATGAAGAAATTATCCGAGTTCTCCACCGTCTCCGGGTTGCTACCCATCATCAAGCCGATAACGTTTGTGGTACCCTGGCGCAGGCTGCGACCCGACTGGTTGGCGACATAACCAAGCTCTTCGGCAGCCTCAAGCACGCGGCGACGTGTCTCGTCATTGACATCCGGCTTGCCGTTCAATGCCCGTGAAACCGTGCCTATGGAGATGTCGAGATGCTCGGCAAGCTGGCGTATTCCCTTCATGTCTTATCCGTCTCCGTCTAATCACGCATCTGCGTTCGCTTACGCCTCTTGACACATCTAGCCTTTCCATCATAGCGTCGTAAACGTTTACGGAATGTCGCACCTTGAGGAGTTTGGTGCGAAAACCGGGGAGGAAATCGTCATATTGAATGCCGTTTTATGCGGATGCGGAGCTATGGCAAAAGGCTGGCTGCGGGCAATCGCCTCGACGCCTGAACTGACCGCTTCCATCGAAATTGTGGGCCTGGTGGATTTGAGCCGCGACACGGCGCAAGCGCTGGCGCAAGAGTTTTCCTTGACCGATGTCGTCATCGGTACCAATCTTAGCCATGTGCTGGAGACGACCAAGGCCGATATCCTGTTCGACGTGGTCGTTCCCGTGGCGCGGTTCAATGTCGTGTCAACCGGTCTGGCTGCGGGATGCCATGTGCTCAGCGAAAAGCCGATGGCGTCATCGCTGGAAGAGGCTCGGGAACTCATCGCCATGGCCGAAAAGGCTGGCAAGGTGCACGCGGTCGTTCAAAACCGTCGCTTCATCTCTGGTGTCCGACGCCTGCGCCGTGCCGTCTCCGAAGGGTTGATCGGCACTCTTACAGGCATCCATTGCGATTTCTTCCTCGCTCCCCACTTCGGTGGCTTCCGTGAAGAAATGAAAAATGTGCTGCTGCTCGATATGGCCATCCACACATTCGATGCCGCACGTTTCGTCGCTGACGAGAAGCCTCTCGGTGTCTATTGCCTCGAAACCAACCCGTCCGGGTCGTGGTATTCGCACGGCGCTGCTGCCAATGCCGTATTCGAATTTTCTAACGAGGTCGTCTTCACCTATCGCGGCTCGTGGTGTGCCGAAGGACAGCGCACCAGCTGGGAAAGCCAGTGGCGCCTGGTCGGCTCCAAGGGCATGATTACCTGGGATGGCGAAGAAGAATTCGTTGCATCGCTTGCGGGAACGGAACCGGGGCTTCTTCGCGGGTCGAAACCCGTAAACGTTCCTAATGCCTCCCATGACGAGGAAACCCACGGTCATGCCAGCGTGATTTCTTCGTTCATCTCGGCCATCCGTGACGGTGGCGTGCCGGAAACGGCGTCTTTCGACAATATCAACAGCCTCGCCATGGTGATTGCAGCGATTGAAAGCGCGCGCCTTCGCCAGCGGGTTCCTATTGCAGCGTAAGGATCGATAACAGTGAGCAATCCGGCAAAATCCATCCGCATCGGCACCATGGTCAGCGCGACAAAGGGAAATGCGGCAGAACGCATCGCCCAGATCGCCGATAAGGGGTTTGAGAGCTTCGAGCCATTTTTCTGGCAGACCACCAGCGGTCAGGACGTCGCGGAACTGGGCAAGCGCTGCCTCGATTCCATCGGCGATCGCGATATCACCATTTCCACGCTGGGCATGTTCGGCAATCCCCTGGAAGAAACCGATATCGATCTTCAGACATTGCAGGGATGGAAAGACTGCATCGATAATGCCCATCATTTCGGCGCCACATGCGTTGCCGGTTTCACCGGCCGCCTGCGCGGCAAGCCGCTGCCGGAAAGCCTTCCACGCTACAGGCAAATCTGGAGCGAACTGGCCAAACGTGCAGCGGACAAGGGCGTCAAGATCGCCTTTGAAAACTGCGCCATGGACGGCAACTGGGCAAGCGGCGACTGGAACATCGCCCATAATCCGGATGCCTGGGAACTGATGTTCAACGAGACGCCGGACGACAATATCGGTATCGAATGGGAACCGTGCCACCAGATGGTCTATCTCATCGATCCGCTGCCGCAGATCCGCAAATGGGCGCCAAAGATTTTCCACGTCCACGGCAAGGATGCCACCATTCGCTGGGATGTCATCAAGGAGCATGGCATTTTCGGCAAGGAGAAATTCGTCTTCATGCGCACGCCGGGTTTTGGTGACAGCAACTGGACAGACATAATTTCCGAACTGCGGCTGGCTGGCTGGTCCGGCTCGATCGATATCGAAGGCTGGCACGACCCGGTCTATCGCGATGCGCTGGAAATGACCGGTCAGGTACACGGCCTGAACTATCTGAAAGCATGCCGTGGCGGTGATTTCATCGTCGTTCCGGTGTGAGTTAAGAGCGCGGCTCAGGAGGTGGGCCGCGCGTGAGAAATGCAATAACGATAACCACAGAGGAGGAGACCATGGGTATCGCTAAGGGCATGATGATGGGCGCACTCGCGCTTGCAGGCGTTTCCCTTGCCGCACTGTCGGTAAAGGCTGAGGACGTCAAGATAACGGTATGGTCGCTGGACCGGGATATCCAGCCAGCGCCCAATCTCATCAAAGATTTCAACGCGCTGAAGAACGGTATTCAAGTTGAATATCGCTATATCCAGTTTGATGATGTGGTGAGCGAGGCGATGCGCGCCTATTCCACAGGCAATGCGCCAGACATCATCGCCATCGATAATCCCAACCATGCGATGTTCGCAGCACGGGGCGCGTTTCTGGATATCACGGACAAGATTGCCAAGTCGGATGCGATCAAACCCGAAAACTATTTCCCCGGTCCGCTGAAATCCGCGACATGGGACGACAAATATTTCGGCATACCGAAAGCCACCAACACCATTGCACTCTACTATAACAAAGATCTGTTCAAAGCCGCCGGTCTTGATCCCGCAAAGCCACCTGTAACATGGGAAGAACTTGTCGCCGATGCCAAGAAGCTGACCGACCCATCCAAGAACGTCTACGGGATTGCGTTTAGCGCCAAGGCCAATGAGGAGGGCACCTTCCAGTTCCTGCCTTGGGCGCAGATGGCCGGTGCGACATACAAGAACATCAACACGGATGGCGCGGTAAAGGCGCTGGAAGTGTGGAAGCAGATCATGAGCGAGAAGCTGGCCTCTCCAGACACGCTCACAAGAAGCCAGTGGGATGCGACCGCAACCTTCAACGCGGCTAACGCCGCCATGGCAATTTCCGGTCCGTGGGAAATCGACCGTATGCTGAAGGATGCCAAGTTCGATTGGGGCGTGGCCCTGTTGCCGGTTCCAACGGCTGATGCTCCGCGTTCATCGGCGATGGGTGACTATAACTGGGCGATCTTTTCCAAGACCAAACATCCTGACGAAGCGTTCAAGGTGGTCGAGTATTTTGCTTCGCAGGACAAGGACATGTTCAAGAGGTTCGGCCAGTTGCCCGCCCGCTCGGACATCGCCATTCCGCCCACTGGCAATGCTTTGAAGGATGAAGCACTGAAAGTCTTCGTGGAACAGCTTAAATATGCCCAGCCGCGCGGCCCGTCTCCCGAATGGCCAAAGATTTCCAAAGCCATTCAGGACGCAATCCAGGCTGCCTTGACTGGCCAGATGTCACCCAAGGAAGCACTCGATCAGGCCGCCGAGAAGATCAAGCTCGTCGAAGGTTGATCGTGCTTGTGCCACGGGTTGGATCAGCCTGCGGCATCTCACCTTACCAGTTCCTCCCGGCGAGCTGTCTGTCACCCATGGAAGCAGGCAGCCTGTCCGGACATATCCTGTGTGGAAACAAGGGCGTCTCATGAAGAAGCTATTTTCCAGCGTGAGCGATGGCCGCGGTTTCGATATCATTCTGGTGGCATTGCCGCTCGCCTTTCTGTTCGTCATGGCTGGCTTGCCGTTGCTCTACAATATCCTCATGAGCTTTCAGGAGGTTGATATGTTCAGCCTCGGTAGCTTCGTGCGGCCATTCGTTGGCTTGAAGAATTATATCGATCTATTCAAACAGCCTGAGACGATCCCCATTCTCACCAACACGGTGATCTTCGTAGTGGCTTCCATTGCCGGTCAGTTCATCTTCGGCTTCGGGCTGGCGCTGTTCTTCTGGACAAATTTCCCCGGCGCATCCTGGTTGCGTGGCCTCTTTCTGGTCTCCTGGGTCATGCCAGGACTCGTCGTCGGCGCGATCTGGAACTGGATATTATCGGGCGATTTTGGCGTACTGAACTTTATTCTGCGCGAAAGCGGAATGATCGATGCGAACATCTTCTGGCGTTCGGACCCAAATTTTTCGCTCTGGGCCGTCGTGCTTGCCAATATATGGCTGGGCACATCCTTCAACATGATCCTCCTCTCGGTTGGTCTTGCCGCCATTCCCGGCGATCTTTATGAGGCAGCGGAATTGGATGGCGCAAATGCATGGCAGCGGTTCTACACGATCACGCTTCCCATGATGCGCTCCACCATCGGCGCCATCGTGGCGCTGGGGCTGATCTTCACCTTGCAGCAATTCGATCTTTTCGCAGCCATTACCGATGGCGGGCCGAACAACACCTCCAACGTCGCGCAATATTGGGCCTGGGACCTGTCCTTCCGCCAATATGATTTCGGTAAAGGCGCGACCATCTCGGTCATCATGATCGTGTTCGTCATGCTGGCGTCGGTCGTTTATGTTCGCTCTACACGTCATGAGGTGCGCGGATGAGCCTTGTCATACGCAATCGCTTCATGCTGGCCATCGCCCTCGTCATGGCCGCAATCTATCTGTTCCCGCTCTACTGGATGTATGTCACATCTCTCAAGGGCGGCTCGGAAATGTTCGCCAATCCACCGAGCTTCTGGCCCTCAGTACCACAGTGGGAAACCTACACCTATGTGTGGGAAAGCCGCAATATGGGCCGGTATTTGTGGAATTCCATTCTGATCGCGACCGGGGCAGTCAGTCTCATCACCATTTTGGGTGTGGGATGTGCTTACGTGTTGGCACGCTATCGCAATCGCTGGGTGGATGTCGGCCTGTTCCTGATCCTCATGCTTCAGGTCTTGCCTGCATCCTTGATGATTACGCCTATCTTTGTCGGTTTCTCGCAGTTCGGCCTTCTCGATTACCCGCGGCTGGCGGTCATTCTGGCGATTGCGGCCAAAAGCATGCCGTTCTTCGTCATTCTGGTGCGCGCCACTTTCATGGCCGTGCCGCAGGAGCTGGAAGAGGCGGCACTTGTCGATGGCAATTCGCGCATTGGCGCGTTCTTCAACATTGTGCTGCCGCTTGCCCGTAACGGCATTCTGGTCTCGGCAATCCTCATTTTCATGCAGGCCTTCGGGGAATTCGTGTATTCGAAATCCATCATCCAGGCAGTGGAATTGCAGCCCGCAAGCGTGGGGCTGAACTCCTTCATGGGGCCAAACACCAGCGAGTGGAACAACATCATGGCCTACGCCACGATGTACGTGACGCCCATTCTCGCCATTTTCATTCTCTTGCAGCGCCGCATCGTTTCCGGCCTGACATCGGGAGCACTCAAATGACCCTTCAGATCGAACTTTCCGGTGTGAACAAATATTACGGCGCGTTTCATGCGCTGAAGAACATCGACCTATCCATCGAAAAAGGCACCTTCGTCGCACTCGTCGGCCCATCCGGCTGCGGCAAGTCCACCTTGCTACGCTCGCTGGCAGGGTTGGAGAGCATATCGGCTGGCGATATGCGCATCGCCGGCAAGCTCATGAACGGCGTGCCGCCGCGCAAGCGCGATGTGGCGATGGTGTTCCAGTCCTATGCGCTCTACCCGCATATGACAGTCGAGGAAAACCTCACCTACTCGCTGCGTATACGGGGTGTGAAAAAAGCCCAGGCACGCAAGGCTGCCGAAGCAGTAGCAGCCACCACTGGCCTTTCACAACTGTTGAAACGATATCCCCGCGAGCTTTCTGGCGGCCAGCGTCAGCGCGTAGCCATGAGCCGCGCCATCATCCGCGATCCGCAAGCGTTCCTGTTCGATGAGCCTTTGTCCAACCTCGATGCGGCACTGCGCGTGCATATGCGCAAAGAAATCCGCTCGTTGCATGATCGTCTTCATGCAACGTCTGTCTATGTCACGCATGACCAGATCGAGGCCATGACCATGGCCGATCACGTGGTCGTCATGAAGGATGGCATCATCGAACAGCAGGGTTCACCCATCGAACTCTACGATAAACCGGTCAATCGCTTTGTGGCTGGGTTCATCGGTTCGCCTGCCATGAATTTTGTGCCTGCTATCGTTGAAAATGATGGGCATCATATCTCTTTGCAATTCGGTAGTGGTTTGGCGACTGGAAGCATTCCGCTGAAAAAATCGTTTTCGCCCGGTTCTCGTGTCGTTGTCGGTATTCGCCCGGAACACATTCAACTGACCGCGACTGATGAGGCCCAGTTTAGCCTGCCCGTTGCTGCAGTCGAGACGACAGGGTCCGCGACATTCATCACGACCGCCACAGAGCCGGAAATCTCGATGGTGATTCAGGGCCGAAGCACTGTCAAAGCCGGTGAACAGCTTGGTTTCGCCATCGATCCTGTAACGCTACATCTATTCGATGATACGACCGGCATCCGGATTTGAAGTAAGGAGGTGCGATGTTGAAATATTCAACGAATTTCCTATTTGTTTCTTAGCTCCCTGTTAAACCTGCTGACCTGTGTGCGCGGATTAAAGGCTACTGGCGCAAATACAGTTGAAACAAAGTGTTCCCAACAAACGGCGTGGCATGCAAATATAGGCCGAGATAGAAAAAAAATCCATCAAACATAACAATACCCTTAAACATAGGCTGTGAATTTAGTTTTGATCCTTCTTCGTTTAAGTTGCCTTACAACTTGGTCGGATACGGTCCCCAATGGTGTCCATCAGGCAGACATTCTAAAACTGTGGCTTCTAAAGCGCTTAAGCAACTCGCGCTCAGATCAATGCTTTGTTATGTGCAAGATGGCGTCTGACATCACGAGCTAAAACGGTGGCTGATGACGCACGTAAAGCCGCAGCGGTTCCGGCTGCTTGACCGGTAGCGAAAGATGTTCCCATCACACGTAAAGAGCCGTACGCGCTTGAATCAGCGCCAGCAACCCGGCCCGCGAGAAAAAGATTGTCGGTGCCTGCCGCCTCTATAGCTCCGATCGGTATGTCGGCATATCCATCACCACCAACGTCGATGAAACGTGCCCTTCCCGGCGCTTCGTGAACCTCCATCGGCCAAGCGGCACGACCGATGCCATCATCACGGCGTTCTCCATTGGTTAAAGCTGTACAAGTCAAATCTTCACGAGAACGTGGACGGCGTGTTTCGCGAATACCAATTTGTGGCCCCGTGGCTGAGATATAAGCGCCCTCAAAGCCCGGCAGCTGCCGCAGCAATTGCAAGTTCCGCCAGGCTTCCAGCCGCGCCTGACGTTCTGCCGCGCCCAGACTGGCACCGCTCAGACCGTCGGTCTCAAGATCGATCGTCATCCACCAGTAATCATTGGATGTCGGCAACCGCAACATCACGCCGCCATCTGCGCGGTGGATCGGTGCCTGTGAGCTGGCGTTGTGCTCGGTGATAAGTTGTGTCATTCGCGCACGGTCGAAGATCGTATCGGCAGCTACGCCACCGATACGGACCGGCATCGAGGCAGGCTGGACATGGTCACCGGCAATGCTGTCCTTCGTCATCTCAAGTCCGGCTCGCGACGCGACGATGGCCTCTCCACTAGCATCAACGAATGCGTCGGCTGTGATCTCGTAGCTGCCTACATGGTCGGTCACGGTGATCGCAGCAATCCCATTAGGCTTGGTGAAGACCGCAGTGACGAGGCTGTGCAGCAGGACCTCTATGCTAGAAATGTCGGTCATCCGGTCGAAGCCGAATTTGACGGCTTCTGGATCCAGCATGACGATCCAGTTGCCGCTACTCGATTTGATCGGCGCGACGTCTTGCCCGATCTGTGCAAGCGTAGTCAGAAGTTCGGCGCCGATTCCGCCGACGGCAAAGACAGGATCAGCACCTTTCAGGAAGAAGCCGCAATAGGCAAGCACAAGTGAATTTGCGGCCGCGCCGCCGAGAAAGCCATAGCGCTCTATCAGAGCAACCTTTGCGCCAAGGCGGGCAGCAGCCACAGCCGCGCTCATTCCTGCCGCTCCTCCTCCCACGACCACGACATCGAAACGGGCGTTGCGCGTGTTAGTCATTGAATCGTCCTCCACCCATAATTCCCATGGCGCTGCCTAGGGCGAAAAGTTGTGCTTTCGCCATTTCTTCTCCGCTCTGGATGGTGAGGCCACGTGCGACGGCAAGTGCAAGAAGAGGGGTAATTGTCGGACTCGTCACAACATCCGCCACAAGCCCGTGCCCAGACATGGCATCGAGAACAGCTTCAGGAATGGGCAGTGGATCATTCGCCTGCATGCCGGAAGACGACGCGTTGACGACAAGATTGAACGAGCGGATTGGGATTGGACCCGAGGTGATATCCACGCTTGGAAAAGCCTTGGCAAGACGTGTTGCAAGACTTTGAGCGCGATCATCATTGCGATCCGAAATCAGTAATGAAGCCACACCTGCCGCAGCTAGGGAATAGGCAATCGCACTTCCGGCAGCCCCAGCGCCGACAAGGAGCACGGCCTTGCCGGCAGGGGTGAAACCATGCAGTCGCGATGCGCTGACAAAGCCGGTTCCATCGGTCATGTCCCCGGAGAGGCGACCGTCTGTGTGTCGCCTGACGACGTTTGCCACGCCGAGGAATCGTGCCGTATCGCTGAGATCATCCACCAGTTCAGCAACCGCAGCCTTGTGAGGAATGGTGACCACGAAGCCGTCGAGATTGCGCCAACCGCGTGCTGTGGACAGAAAGTCCGCCACGCTTTCTGGAAGCAGATCGACCGCGATCATTGCCCGATCTGTCGCATGATCGGCAAAGTAGCGATTGAAATTATCCGGCGACTTCACTTGGGCAATCGGTGAGCCGATGATCGCCACTAGTCGTGTCTCGCTGCCAATCATAAGCGTTTCTCCCAATTTGTGGAGAGCGTAGAAGATGGTTCCTATTGACGCCAATATAATTATTGGCTGATGATATAACTTCAATTTATAGGATTGATGTGCGCTGCGGATGACAAATTCCAAGCTCAGGGAGCCAAAACTAAAAGAACGGCAAGTCGAGATTTTCCGCGCCATCATGGCGACGAACTCGTTGACGGCAGCGGCTCGTCATCTTGGCGTCTCGCAGCCTGGCCTTTCGATTGCTATCAAGCGGCTCGAGGATCAGCTGGGCGTTGCGCTATTCGCCCGCATTTCAGGTCGGTTGGTGCCAACGCAGGAAGCAGAGTTGATTCTTGCAGAAGTCGAACGCGTTCATCAGCAATCGGAAATGCTCTCGGATGCGATCTACGCCATCGCGCGCGGCAATGCCTCCACGTTTCGCTTCGGCTCCACGCCAAGCCTTGGCATGCGGCTGATACCAAAGGCGTTGAGACGTTTGCAACAAGAGGGCACGGCTGGAACCTACTACAGCGATTCATTATCCCAACGCGATGTGCGCGACTATTTGTTGTTCGGTCAGGGAGCTTGCGTTGCAACGATTGCCGAGGTGAAAGATCCCATGATTGAGACGGCGCGCATCGCCAGCGCCGGGCTAGTATGTGTCGTGCCCAAAGATCACCACCTCGCCAGCCGGAAGTCGATCACGCCAGTAGAGCTTGCCGAAGAGACCCTGATTTCCTTCGAGGCGAGCACCACCCACGGTGTTTATATCGAAGAGACCTACCGGCGCTGGGATGTCCCGCGCAAAACCGCCATATACGTTCATTTCGTCGAAGCCGCACTGTCCTTCGTTACAGAGCGTATTGGCATTACCATTCTCGATGCATTTTCAGCCATCGATTGCGATATCCATGGGCTTGTCGCCATTCCAATCGAAAACAGCGTCAGCATTTCTGCATATGTCCATGTCTGCCATCTGCGCCCACGGCAGAAGGGCGTTGATAGTCTGATCAACGCGCTGCGGGATATTGCGGCCGCAGCCACCAATCAAACCGAAGCAGGATAGCTCAACCAATGCATAGACAGGCCAATGGATTGTTCCCCGGTTTTGAAGACAGACGCATTGAAACGCCTGAGGTGGATTTTGCCGTTTTGACGAAAGGGACCGGCCCGGCAGTTCTTTTGTTGCACGGCTACCCCGAGACGCGCGCCGCCTGGCACCGCATCGCGCCTGCACTGGCGGAATCCTATACCGTTGTTGCTCCCGATCTGCCCGGTTATGGTCACAGCCGCGTGAAGGACGCGGCGCTGGATATGGGCTCCAAGCGGGCGATGGCGAAAAGCCTGCATGATATGATGCGCGCACTTGGGCATGATCGTTTCGTCGTCGTCGGTCATGATCGTGGTGGACGCGTCGGTTATCGGATAGCGCTCGACTTTCCGGAGACTGTTGTTGCGCTGGTCTCCGTCACTGTCGTGCCGACACCCGAAATGTGGGAGGGAGCCAACAAGGCCTTCGGTATGGGAGCATGGCACTGGTTCATGATGGCCCAGCCCGCGCCCCTGCCAGAAACATTGATGGCCGCAGATCCGCGTTTCCTCATCGATCTAACGCTTGCCAAGATGACAACGAATATCGATCTGCTTGACCCCATTGCCCTTGAAGACTACCGATCGGCGTTCGACAATGCCGATGTCCGTCATGCTATGTGCGAAGATTACAGAGCGGGTGCCAACACAGACGAGGCACACGATCTGGCCGATCGCATGGCTGGGCGCAAGATAAAGGTTCCGACGTTGCTGTTGTGGGAAGAAGGTCGGCGTTATGGCGGTGGTCGAGAGCCTTTGGATATATGGAAGGACTGGGCAGAACATGTCGAAGGCAGAGGGATTGGCGGCGGGCATCTGCTGCCCGAAACTGCTGCGCCGGAAGTGTTAGACGCTTTGCTACCTTTTCTGGGAAAAGTTTCATATGGCAGATGATGGCAAGGCCGAAGACCACGTCACGCATGGCTCTGGCGAGGGACTGCTGAGTCTGCGACAGATGGAAGTGTTTCACACGGTGATGCAGGCCCGATCGATCACCGGGGCATCGAAGGTGCTGAACGTTTCTCAACCTGCTCTCAGCCGCACCATTCGTCGTATAGAAGACCTGCTCGGCATTGCGCTTTTCGCCCGCGACAGGAACGGCCTTGTCCCCACGTCGGAAGCGTTGGAAATCTTCCAGGAGATTGATCCACTGATCCGACAGTTGACCGGTGTTGGCACGCAGATTGGGCGAATTGCCCGCGGAGAGACCGCCGTGTTCCGCGTCGGCTCCACTGCGAGCGTCGCGCGTGCACTGGTTCCACAGGCGTTGCGGACCTTGTCTGTGGAGGTTCCGGGCATAGAGCTCTTCTTCGACGTGCTGCCCGTGGACCAGATCGAGGAATATTTGATTACCGGACGTGGAGAAGCGGTGGTCACCATCGCATCGCCAGATCATCCGCTGATTGCCGTCGAACAGGTCGGGCGGGTCAATCTTGTGGCCGTCATCCATAGGGATCACAGCCTTGCCAGTGCTCCTATGATACGCGCAGCCGACCTTGCGGATATGGATTTCATTGCATTCGCGCCGGGCGGCGCTCATCAGACCGTCGTCGATCGTTTTCTCAGTCGTGAAAAATTGAAGGTCAATACGCGTGCCGTCGCGCGGTTTTCTGACACGGCATTGGCGCTGGCAAATGAGGCGATGGGCATCGTGCTGGTCGACTATGTCACGACGCTCGGACCCGTTGGCAGCAATCTCGTCGTTCGACCTATTGAAAACGCGCCTCAGTTCTCGGTATCGGTTCTGTGGAACCGCCGTCGATCGCATTCTGCCAATTTGCGCAAACTGATTGAGATACTGTCCCGCAGATTGGCCGATCTGGCACCACTCACATGACGGCAAGAAGCCATCGCCATGCCTCAAAGGCATGGGAGGCATAATCATTGTTCGTTGTCTTCCTTTTCAGTTGGTGGCAATGAAAGCGAATGGCGTTCCAGACACGTCATTTTGGGAGGAGATATCGAATGAATGTATTTTTGAGCCGCCGTCAGGCGCTTATCGGTATGGGCGCTGTCGGTAGCGCTGCTGCTTTCGGCCTGCCAGCGCGCGCCGCAACGCGTAATCTCGCAGTGCTTCACCTTGCCAGCCATGCGCCAAGCTTCATCGCTTTCGAGCGCGGCTACTACAAGGAAGCCGGACTGGACATTGAACTGAAATTCTTTGAAGCAGCGCAGCCTATGGCCGTTGCAATTGCGTCAGGTGATGCCGATTTCGGTGTGACCGCGATGAGCGGCGGGCTCATC
This sequence comes from Agrobacterium sp. lyk4-40-TYG-31, assembly GCF_030209855.1. Lineage (NCBI taxonomy): Bacteria > Pseudomonadati > Pseudomonadota > Alphaproteobacteria > Hyphomicrobiales > Rhizobiaceae > Agrobacterium > Agrobacterium sp. lyk4-40-TYG-31. Next base: position 518,827 of record NZ_JARVRE010000002.1, on the reverse strand, counting down.
AGTCTTGCTCAGAAAGACGCCATCAAGGTTATTGGCGGGGCGCTGACCGAACAAAAGGGCGTTACAGGCGCGATCATTCTTGCTTCGAACAAAGCCTATGACGCTGGGCTTACCGATCCTTCAAAGCTCGCGGGAAAAAGCTTCGGCATCACCACGGCTGGCTCCTCCTTCCACTTCATGGCCCACAAGATTGCCATGGCGAACAATATCAAACTGTCTGACATGCAGCTCCGCCCGCTGCAAAAGCTCGGCGCTATCGTCGGCGCTCTCACAACCGGTCAGATCGATGCCTGGGCGATTCAGCCAAATGTCGCTAAAAAGATGATCCGTGAAGGCGCCGCCAAGCAGATCGGCCTAGTCTCGGACTATGCGCCGGATTACCAGGTTACGACCGCTTTCACCTCGACCAAGAACGCAGCCAATGAACGCGAAATGACGGCGGCGTTTGTCAAAGCCTATTCGCGAGCAATTGGGGACTACAATGCTGCTTTCATGGATAACAAGGCTGACGACGCCGAACGCGACGCTCTGGCAAAAATCGTTCACAAATATGTCGAAAGTGACAGCCCGTTCGAGACTGCCAAGCAGAACCTGATCGATGGAGCCATGCGCATCAACGCCGATCTCGCACTGTCGCTCGGTAGCTGTGTCGAGCAACTGGAATGGTTCAAGGCCGAAGGCATGGTCAAGGACGCCATAACCAATGAACAGTTGTTCGATACGTCCTACGTCAAGACAATCTAATCAGCTTGCGATTTTTCGCGGAGGCATCGCGCCTCCGCCAAGGAGGCCCGTATGGACCTTAAGCTTAAAAACATCAGCCATTCCTACGGATCGGTCGAGGTTCTCAAAGATATCTCGCTTGATATACAGCAGGGACAGATCATCTGTCTGATAGGGCCATCCGGTTGCGGTAAATCGACCTTGCTCCGCTTTTTAGGTGGTTTAGAAAGACCGAGTTCGGGCGAAGTGCTGCAAATCGGCAATCCGCCGAAGGGGTCTCTCAATCCTCTGACCTATGTTTTTCAGCACTTTGCGCTACTTCCCTGGCGTACCGTGGAAGGTAACATCAAGCTCGTTCTCGAAGATCACGGCCTGAGCAAACGCGATATGGACGACATCGTGACGGATGTTCTCGAGCGTACCCGTTTATCAGATTTCAGGCAGGCACTCCCGAAACAGCTGTCGGGTGGCATGCGCCAGCGTGTCGCGATCAGCCGCGCTCTTGCCGTGCGCCCCGCCGTGATGTTGATGGATGAGCCGCTTTCAGCACTCGACAGCCAGACCCGTGAACTTTTGATGGATGATCTGATTTCACTGTGGACTCGCCAGCCATTCACGTCTGTCTATGTGACGCACAATCTCAACGAAGCCGTTCGGCTCGGCCACCGCGTTGTCGTCTTGTCTCGCCGACCCGGCCAGATACGCGAAATCGTCGATATCGACATCCCACTGTCCGAGCGCCATCTCGGAGATTCCGTGCTGGAAGAGAAGCAGAAGCAACTCTGGGACCTGATGCGTGAAGAAGCCATGGCCGCTGACAAGGAGTTGGTCAATGTCTGACGTTAACGCAGTTGCCAATGCTGCCGGATTATCAGGCGACAACAGGACAGAAAACAAGAGAGCACCGGTGCGATCAGTCGAGTTTCGCGGCGGTGGTTTTGCGCCAATGCCTGTGCGTGGCATGGGCATTGCTGTCTTTGTCGTCCTGATCGCGCTGGCCGAAATCGGTACCCGTAGCGGCATCATTTCCAACCTGACCCTGCCACGACCATCCGCCGTTCTGGATACCTTCGTGCAACTCTGGCAAACCGGACTGCTGTGGAAACACTTGCTGCCATCGCTACAGCGACTGTTCGTCGGGGCATTCCTTGGCATCGCGGTTGGCATATCGGTTGGGGTCATGATCGGTCTGTTCAGCTATGTCCGTGCCGGTCTGGTGCCCTTGGTCGCTGCGCTCTTTCCGATCCCCAAGATCGCGCTTTTACCGCTGTTCGTGATTTGGTTCGGCATCGATGAAACGTCGAAATACGCGTTGATTGCCTTTGGCACATTCACGCCGACAGTGGTCGCGACCTACGGCGCCGTCGACAACGTCGATCGCACGCTGATCCGCATGGGCCAGAGTTTTGGTCTGAGTTGGTGGTCGATCATCAGAAAGATCGTGCTGCCCGGCGCTTTTCCGGCCATCTTGTCCGGCCTACGTGTGTCGATTTCCATTGCCATTATCCTCCTCGTCGCAGCCGAAATGCTCGGTGCTCAATATGGTGTTGGCTCCTACATCCTGGAGGCAGGCTCACTCTATGATCTCGAAAAGCTTTTCGCCGGTGTGACGATACTCTCTGTCATGGGTTTGATCGTCAATTTTGCAATCGGACAGGTCGAGAAGCGCTTTCTAAGCTGGCGCGGCTGACACCCAGACTTCACCAACGGAGATTCAATATGCTGGCATTGCAAAAGGTCCGGCCCGGCAGCGGCGTGCAATTCAACACTCTGGCCGAGCCCGACCACGTCGCCTTGGGCGAAGTGTTGATCCGTGTGCATTCCGCTGGCATCTGCGGTACCGACCTGCATATCGCGCAATGGACACCTGGATACGAATCGATGGAGCGGGCAATGCCCGTCACGCTGGGCCATGAGTTTTCCGGCACGATTGAACGGGTTGGCAAAGATGTCCCGGCGAACGCCGTGGGCACTCGTGTGACAGCAAGACCCTCCACCACCTGCGGCAAGTGCGATGCTTGCCTGAAAGGTGACGAGGACAATTGCTCCGACCGCAAGGGTGTCGGTATCGGCCGGAACGGTGCTTTCACCTCCTACGTCAGCGTTCCCTTCAAGAACTGCCACGCTCTACCTGATAGTATCGATATGAATGTCGCTGCTTTAACAGAGCCGATGACCGTTTGCGCGGAAGCTGTTGCGACAGCAGAGGTGCAGCCAAGTCAGACCATCTTGGTCATCGGGCCTGGCTTTATCGGTCAAGGCATTGCGATCCTTGCCCGCCACAAAGGAGCGAAAGTGGTGATTATGGGACGCGACGACAGTCCGCGCCTCGACCGCCTCCGAGCTGCAGGTTTTGAACATCTGATCGATACAAGTGATGTCGAGATGGGACCGGCGCTTGCTGAGTTTGGGCCCTTCGACGCGATTATCGAAGCGGCAGGCGTGCCAGCGCTTGTTGCTGCTACGCTGCCATTCCTGAAGAAGCGCGGTATTTTCACTGTTGTCGGCATCCACGCCACTCCTGCGCAGATCGATCTTACCTCGCTCGTGCGGATGCATCAGCAAATACGCGGATCCTACAGAGCACCTGCCGATAGCTGGGATGACGTCATCTCCTTCCTCGATGGTCATCAGGATTTGATGCGGCAGCTGATTTCACACAATCTACCTTTGACTGACGCGTTAGTGGGCTTTGAGGCTGCGCGCAGCCGTGAAGCATCCAAAGTCATTTTACGCATGGGAGACGTTTGATGGCCGCTGCCATTTTAGCACTCTGGAACGATTACCCTTCAAACCTCGCCGAAGAATACGCGGCCTGGCACACGTTCGAACACGTGCCAGAGCGCTTGACAGTACCCGGAATGCGAGCTGCACGCCGCTACGTTTCTTCGGTCGACAGCGAAAGATATTTCACGCTTTACGAGCTTGAAGACATCAAAGTCATTGAGCAAGACGCTTACTTCGATCTTGTCCGCAACCCGACATCTTGGTCGCTTAAAATGCGCCAGCATTTTTCAAGAGTTCTGAGAATTCCAGGCGAAATCGCGATAATCGGCGGTAAAGGCATCGGTGGAGCGGCAATCGTCCAAGCATATGCTGTAGAGCGTACCAAGGCCAAGGCATCAATGTCAGAGCTCGAAACTCTGTTGAGGCAATTGCTCATTGAAGCGCAAATTGTGTGCTTCCGAGCCACAATAGCAGAACCTAACCAGAATTATGAGGTTTTCACACAGGAAGAGACGACTGACCTGGACACTGTGAATGTCGTGGTCCTAATCGAGGGTGAATCAGTTGAGGCACTCTCGCGCAATCAAACAATCATCACGCAACGCATAGAAGCACTACTTACGCCACGTAAATGTCTGCGGGCAGACCTCTTCAGCCTGCTCGTAAGCTACCGCGAGGACGAGTTTCCCGATAACCGGGCAGGCATTTCAAGCCGTATAAGTGACACATATCTGAACCCATCCGATCCATAGGAATAAATCTCCAATATGATTTTTCATACGGGTTCAGCCAAATCTATACGCCTGATCGATTAGAATAACCTCTCATAATCTCCTGCCACGCCTCGTACGCAGACACCACCGTCTGCATCTGCGCGGTGTGACCAGCTATGAAATCGTCGCCGTAGATCGTTTCGTCTGGATACTCGGTTATCAGCGTCATCGGTACCGTGTGTCGATCATCGACCGATGAAAGGCACGGAAAACCGTTGATGATGCGAAAACCGGTCTCGCCGGCGTGGATTTCGTAGAGTGCGATCTGGCGATCATTATAGTCCAGCAGACCGGGGATTGTGCCAAGATGGCGGGTAACCTTGTCGAGCAAGGCCTCGGCCTGTTCGGTCCAGCCAGCGTGATGACGCATGACAAGAAAGAAGCCTTTTGGCAAAGTCCACATCGCAAAATTACGCGGCACATACCCCGAGAGCGGACGGGTCCATTCGTGCGAGGGATAACCGTGAAGATTGACGTGCAAGGTAGCTCCGCTTAAGTCTTGCGCTTTGAAACGGATTTCCTTTTCGTTGAGATACGCTCCCGAATTCTCAGGCGTCCGATACTCGAGATCATCTCCCAACGCGGTATAGCGCGCGGCGTGATGCATATGTCTTGGATTATCGACGCGAAGCCGTTGATGGATGGCGTAACCATCAGGGTTTTCCAGCGGCGAAATGGTGAAGTGCGCACCCGCCTTCGTCTGCAATTCAAGGGCCGCACGGAGAGCCCCGACGATGCCTGTCGTTTCATTCGGGTGTTGTCCGCCGCTGATCATGACGGCGGCGTCGTTTCCGCTGACATAGCGTGCGGTCACTTGCCTGCCTGATCTGGCGCGGGCAGTGAACGCGTCGCCACCTATTTCGGTCAGCAGATTTGATATCTGATCTGTCGATAGCGGGGCAGCAGCTGTTTCGATTGCTTGGTCCGCGCTATCCAGAAATGCCGTGCCCAATGGCCTGGTTTCGATACGCACCGAAATTCCCGCGTCACTTTTGATGACTTCCGGGACGATCTGGCCGGGTTTCAAGCCACGATCACCAAGTGGACGACCGGATTTTTTCTGGAAGAATTCGAGAAGTGAGAAGTAGAAATCCTCATGCAGGGCTTCCCGCAGGCTGACCATCTCATCGCCAATGGAAAGCGGCAGATCCTCGGAAGGATAAAGGACGCGAATATTGAGCTCATCGAAATAGGGCTCTTTATTTCCCCAATAGTGTGTTGCGACTGCGTTAATCGCGCTCTCGAACAAACGCTCGTAGTCCGTTTCAAGCCGCTCATCATGCTCGCCGTGGCGCAGCCAGCCGGTTGGCGAGACATTGGTTTCTCCAACGATATCGACATGGACGCGATTTGGCGCGAATACCTTCAGTGTCTCGGTACCAGCTGCCCGTTTCAGAGAAACGTCATAGAAAAACGCATCATCTGCACGCGGCACGAAGTCAATTTTGATCTCTCCGACCAAAGCGGCCAACGGATAGGCCTCGAGCCGAAACCGATTTTCGGGTGCGTCTGGGTGAACGGGATATGCGATCTGAATGCTCTCGACGCCTTCCAGGTCAATCTCTTCCAGAAAGCTATGGAGCAACGGCTTGTAGGCACTGCGGATGCGTGCCGTCACGCCTTTTTCTGCAAGGCGGCGCTCGGCATCACGTCTGCTCTTCACGTCATCGAATGTCCATGCTTCCAGGGACTGCCCGGGAACCGCCTGCTCGACCAAATCATCAAGAGTGCGCTTGAATGTCTGTCTAAATATCTCTGTCATGGCATTTACCTTGAAGTTCTACCGGTCGGATCGAGGCTATCGCGCAGCCAGTCGCCCAGAAGATTGAGGCCAAGCACAGTGAGAAGGATTGCCAGACCAGGGAAGACGCTGACCCACCAGGCGATCTGCAAATAGGTGCGACCATCCGCCAGCATGCCGCCCCAGCTTGGAATGGTTGGATCGACCCCCATGCCAAGGAAGGTAAGGCTGCTTTCCAGCAGGATATTGTTGGCCACATTCAGCGTCATCAGCACGATGACCGGGCCGATGAGGTTTGGCAGCAGATGCTGGAAGATGATGCGCCAGTCTTTGACGCCGATAGCGCGCGCCGACAGGATGAATTCCCGCTCACGCAGTGTGAGCACCGAGCCGCGCACGAGGCGCGCATATTGCACCCACTGCGACACGATCAGCAATATGATGGTGTTGGTGAGGCTGCCACCCACAATGGCAATGAATGTAATGGCCAGCAGAATGAAAGGCATGGCAAGCTGGATATCGGCAAAGCGCATCACGACCATATCCCAGAAGCCGCGGTAGTAGCCTGCAATCAGGCCCATCAGCACACCGAAAACCACGGCACCGATGACAGACGTAAAGCCCACCAGCAGCGAAATCTTGCCACCTGCCACGACACGCGCCAGAACATCACGGCCCAACGGGTCAGTGCCGAAAGGGTGTGCCGCGCTAGCAAACGGTTTTGCAAGCCGCGCCATCAGATCGATCTTTTCCGCACCGCCGGGGAAAAGCACGTCGGACAGAAGCACGGCAGCGCAGATGACGATGGTCAAGGTTGCACCCAGCACGAATTCAAGGCTGTAGAACCGCGAAAGGCGGAAGGTTTTGGTTGCCATGTCGGTTACTCCGTGCGGATACGGGGATCGACCAGCCCGTAGGCGATATCGACCAGAAGATTGATGCCGACGATCATCAGCGACAGCACGGTAATGACGGCCTGCAACACGGGGTAATCGCGTGCACCAACGGCATCGAATGCCAGCGAGCCCATGCCCGGCCAGTTGAACACCCGCTCGATGACAACGATGCCGCCCAGCAACCCGCCGAACTGCAAACCGAAATAGGTGATGAGCGGAATAGCGCAGTTGCGCAGCGCGTGCTTGTAAAGAACCTTGCTTTCGCTCAAGCCCTTGGCACGCGCAACCATGATGTATTGCGATTGCAGAGTATCCAGCATGGCCGTGCGAACGAGACGGACATTGGTGGCGGTGAGAATAACGCCCATCGTCACCGCAGGCATGACGTAGCTGACCGCGCCACCCATACCACTTGGCGGAAGCCAGCCGAGTGTGATCGAAAACAGCAGGACGAGCATCAGCGCGAGCCAGAAATTCGGAAAGGACAGGCCGAGCAGCGAGAATATCCTGATGGCCTGATCGACACCCTTCCCTTTCGAGGTCGCCGCCTTGATGCCCAGTGGGATCGACAGCGCAATCGACACGATCATAGAAATGAACGCCAGCATCAGCGTTGCCGGTAGCGCATCACCGATCAGGCGCGAGACTGGCGTGCCACCGATGAAGCTCTTGCCAAGGTCCAACGTGACTAGGCCCTTTAAGAAGTTCATGTATTGCACGAAGAACGGTTGATCCGTGCCAAGCGCGACACGTATGCGCATCAAATCTTCTTCCGTCATGCTGCCACCGCCCTGAAACATGGTAACGGCAGGGTCGCCGGTCAGGCGAATGGCGAATGAGACGAGCAGCGTGATGGCGATGACGACGAATAACGCCTGCAACAATCGCTTGATGAGGAAACCGGCCACGTTCTTTTCCTTGCAATGGGGATGGTGACGCCGCCCCTTGAGAGCAGCGTCAAACATTCATTTTTACTCGACGGTGACGTCGGTCAGTTTCAGGCGGTTATCCGGCGGGGCGACGAAGCCCTTGACCTTCTTGCTGACGCCATAGATCGCGTTGCTGTTGTAGAGCGGCAGCTCAAGAGCCTTCTCGGCAGTCGCTTTGCCGATTTCCTTCAGGATGCGCTCACGCTCCGCGCGGTCCGTCAGCGGGCGTTGGGATTCCAGCAGCTTGTCCAGCGCAGCGTCCTTTTCGTAAGGATTCCACTTTTCACCGGAGTGATACATGGAATAGGCGGTGTTGTCGTAATCGAAGGTCCAGCCGCCCCACTTCTGCTGGAACATGGCACCGGTCTTACCCTGCGGAATGATATCATTCAGCAGAACGTTGGTTTCATAAGGCTTGATGGTGGCGGTAATGCCGACCATCTGGAGGTAGCTGGCGATGACCTGCGTAACCTCGTTCATCGTCGCGTCATTACCACGAATATCGATCTGAACAGTTGCACCCGGCTTTACGCCAGCCTCTGCCAGAAGCTTTTTTGCGCCTTCTGGATCGTAAGGAAGCGGTTTCAGTTCTGAGTCGTAACCAAATGACAACGCGCCCTGGAAGCTTGCGATTTCAGAGCCCTGCCCTGCAAGGATCGACTTGACGATGGTCGCACGATCCACTGCCATGATGATCGCCTTGCGAACCTTCGGATCAGCCGTGATGCCATCACGCGTATTGAAGCGCAGAGCATCGACGGTTGGGCCGGGAACGCTCACGATTTCCAGCTTGGAATCGCCCTGAATGACCGGCAGCATGCCAATAGGGATCGTAGGCGGAATGACGAGATCGACACGGCCAGCCTGGAGCTCGGCAACGGCTGTCGCCGGTTCGGAGATGAAGCGGTAATCGAGCTCAGACAACTTCGGCGGGCCGCCCCAGTAATCCGGGTTTGCTTCCAGCTTGATGTTCACCTTCGGCGCGTAGGACACGAATTTGAATGCACCCGTGCCGACAGGATTGGTGTTGAAGTTGTCTTCACCCTTTTCCTGAATGTACTTTGGCGGCACGATCATGGCACCATATCCGGCAAGCTTGGTCAGCAGAACGGGATCGGGAGCCTTCAGCTTCATGTCCACGGTGTTCTCGTCGATGATCTCGACGCTTTCGATGGCCGTGTAGTTGGAACGCTGCGGCCCCTTCGCACCCTGTTCGCCAAGCAGGCGATCGAAGGTGAACTTGACGGCTTCCGCGTTGAATGGCTCGCCATTGTGGAACTTAACGTTCTGGCGAAGCTTGAAGCGAATGCGCTTGCCTTCGTCCAATTCTTCCCAGGATTCAGCAAGACCCGGCACGAGCTTCAGATCAGGGCCACGATAGGTCAGGCCATCGAAGATGTTGGTGGCAACGGCAGCCCACTGGACCAGAAATGTATCGATGGGGTCCCAGCTGCCTGGGTCCTGCGGGGTGGAAATCGTCATTTTTCCGGCTGCAATTGCCGGTGCGGCAGTAAAAGCCACGCTTGACAGGGCAAGCGCCACGAAGGCCGTCAGCCCGCTGTTTATTCTGGTCATTGATCTGTTCCTCTCAGATAGATGCGATTTTTCGCGGTTTTTCAGGCGCTTCTTGCGACGAAGTGACCTGGATTGATTTCCTCGTGAACGAGAATTGCGGGCTCATCGCCGACGCGACGAACAGGATTGGGAATTTCACCCTCGATCATTGCGGTGTGCCTGACGGCAGCAGGATCAGCGACCGGCACTGCCGACAGCAACCGGCGTGTGTAATCATGCGTCGGTGTCTCAAAGACCTGTCGGCGGCTGCCCAATTCCATGATCTGGCCGAGATAAAGAACAGCAACGCGGTGGCTGATCTTCTCAACCACGGCCATGTCATGGCTGATGAACAGGTAGGCGAGACCGCGTTCGGCCTGCAAATCCATGAACAGGTTGATGATCTGCGCCTGAATGGACACGTCGAGCGCCGACAGCGCTTCGTCGGCGATGATCAGCTTCGGATCGGATGCCAATGCGCGCGCAATGCAGACGCGTTGGCGCTGGCCACCCGAGAACTCGTGAGGATAACGCTCGGCCACGGCGGAGCTCAGGCCAACGCGTTCGAGGAGTTCGTCGACCCGACGGCGAACCGCCTTACTGCCGGAGATCAAGCCATGCGTGTTGATCGGCTCGGCAATCGAAAACGCAACCGTCTTGCGCGGATCGAGCGAGGCAAATGGGTCTTGGAAGATGTATTGAACTTCCTGTCGCATGCGAAAACGTTCCGCCGCAGACATGGATGAGTAGGTCCGCCCGGCAAAGGCGATCTCGCCACCCATTGACGCCTGAAGCTGCTGGATCGTACGACCGATGGTCGATTTGCCGGAACCGGATTCACCGACCAGCGCCAGAGTTTCACCCGGATGAATGTCGAAACTGACGTTCTGGACGGCACTGAGGCGATGGGTCGCCTTGCCGAAAAGGTTCTTCTTCACATCAAACCGAACCAGCAAATCCTTGACCGACAAAAGCGGCTTTTCATCGTATTTCGCGGTGTCCTGCACGCGCTCTTCACCGATGATTTTGGGCTCACCATCTTCCAGAACCGTCAGCGGCGTGCGTTTGGGAAACTCCTCCCCGGCCATGCTGCCGAGACGCGGCACGGCCGATAGAAGCATGCGCGTGTAGGGATGCTGCGGGTTGGCGAATATCTGCCCAACGGGGCCTTCCTCGACCTTCTTGCCTTTCCACATGACGACGACGTCATCGGCCATTTCGGCAACGACACCCATGTCATGCGTGATGAAGACCATGGCCATGCCGAGTTCTCTTTGAAGGTCGCGCATGATGTTGAGGATTTGCGCCTGAATGGTGACGTCGAGAGCCGTGGTCGGCTCGTCTGCGATCAGGAGCTTTGGGCGGCAGGCCAGCGCCATGGCGATCATCACGCGCTGTCGCATTCCGCCCGACAATTGGTGCGGATAGCGATCCAGAAGTGCGGCCGAATCCGGCAAACGCACCATATCGAGAAGCCTTCGCGCCTCTGCGGAAGCGGCCGTCTTGCCCATCTTTTCGTGGAGGATCAGCACCTCGCAAATCTGATCACCGATAGTGAAAACAGGATTGAGCGAGGTCATCGGCTCCTGAAAGATCATGGCGATGTCTTTGCCCCTGATGGAGCGCATGTCCCTCTGCGAAACCTGGAGCAGATTCTTCTCACCAAACATGATCCTGCCGGTCGGAAACTTCGCGCCCATCATATCTGCCAGACGCATGGTCGAAAGCGAGGTTATCGACTTTCCTGAACCCGACTCTCCTACGATAGCAACTGTCTTCCCAGCTGCAACGGAGAAGGAAAGATCATCGACAACGCGACTGGCGCCAAACTCGACACTCAACCCCTCAACCGAAAGGAGCGGCGCGAGTTTGTCCATTGCGTTCGTCATGTCTGCGTCTCCAGCGGCGCTTGCACCATATTATTCAATTTCAAATCCGTCATGGGTACGAAGACATTGAGCTACAATCAAATGCGCCCTTACGGTCCCGACCCACCAAAAACAGGAAATGAATTGCTAATTAAGACGCTACCAAAGCGGAACAATCATGTCTATACTGTTGAACAATATTCTATCATTGCCTAACAATCGTGCATTTGACCACTCAAAAAGCAGTGGGTTGGTGAACCAGTCGGCATTGGGTGCCCGACTGAATCAAGGCGAAAAAATGCGCGCTTCTCGACCACATCGGTCAAGCTGAGCCGCTGCACGCTTTAACGCGCTGTCATTGATGAGTTTTCGAAGGATGTTGCCTTTACCGCTTGTGTGCGGGACTATATGGCCATCAGGCTAGGGCGACTCGGGTATCCGCCTTTTTTTTCAGACAGTTCTATCGTCGAGGCAGGTTGTTGACCACGGCTAGCCAATCTCTCTAAGCGATTTCTGTTCCAGCGACTGGCACGCAGGTTCCGTGAGCGAATTCATTTGGTAGTTGCTATAGCAATCACGCAACCTTTGAAAAGAGTGCTGCTGGCATATTTGGAATTGCTAGGGCTTCGAAGCTTGGTTTCGCCAGCACATAGCCCTGAATAAGCGAGACTCCAAGGTCCTTCAGCACGGCCAACTCATCCACTGTCTCGACACCTTCGCACAGTGGGACAATTGCTAGGTCTTCCAGCATGTTTAACGTGTGCTTGACGATCGTGCGTCTGACCGGGTCGATATCGATGCCACGGATTATGTCCATGTCGAGCTTGACGATGTCTGGCTGAAAGTGGGTCAGAAGACCCAATCCTGAGTGACCTGCTCCGAAGTCATCTATTGCCGTCTTGAAACCCATGTCCCTGTATGTTCTCAAAATATGGAGCACATGTTTGGTGTCGAGGACTTCGCTTTCGGTAAACTCGAAAATGATACGATCCAGTGGAAACCCGGTTTTCATGGCGGTGGCCAGTGTAAGGCGAATGCAGGCACGAGGCTCGTATACGGCGTTTGGCATGAAATTGATCGAGAGCTTCACATCGTCAGCCGGGCTGTAAAGGCTTGACGCCAGTTCAATCGCCTTGACACGACATTGCTGATCGAATGCATAACGATTATCAGTCCTGACCTGCCCAAGAACGGAACCAGCGCCTTCGCCATTCGGCCCGCGCACCAATGCTTCATGAGCAAAGACTTTACCCGTGGTGATATCTACGATGGGCTGAAACGCCATTGAAAATGGCACGTCGAATGCTGCACCATCGTGGCAACCACTGCACTGTGTCGGCATCCGTCATCATCCCATGTCCGCTATTTTCGAAATACTAAATTATAAGGCGTTAAGATTGTGCTGATGTGCGATCTCTAATTTCAACATTCGAGCTTACCGCTCAAGCCTCTAGTTTTGGGAACAGGTATGTACTTCGCCATAAAGTGGCATCACGACCAGGCAAAGAAGGAAAATGAGACAGTGAACCGCAAGCGAGCCGCCCAGCGTTCTGTCCACATACCGACTGGTTTCTCTAATAGCCGGTCATCTCGAGGTACCCCGCTCCCTTCGTGCTGCCGCTGATGCTGATCGGACCCTCCCAATATGGTGGCGACGTCGCCATCCAAGACCCGTCGTTTAATGGCTGGGTTGTGATGTCGAGCGATTTCTTAGGGATTTGTATACGCCATCCAACCGGTATACTGCGCCCGCCTGCCTCAGCCCGCCGGATGAGTTCCAGACGAACGTCGTCCTTCGACAGCGGTGTCGTCTCCCCATCAGCGGCAATCCAGTTTGCCGAAATGAACCCATCCTTGTCATCGCGCAGCCTGAACGCCATCAGCTTCTCACCCGCTTCCAAATGAATTGAGAACCAATCCCACCCAGTCTGATTGCTGGCGAGCGGCTGAGATGACCATTCCCTATCCAGCCATGCCTTGCCGGTGACCTTTACGTCGGAGCCGGCAAGCTTGATCGCCCCTGTTACCCGATAGAACGGCTGCGAGTAATAGTAGCTAGCTTGGCCCGCCGCGGATTTTACGGAAAAACCGCGATCTCCTTGCAGGACGAGAGGTCCAATTGCTTTTAGGTTCAGGTCGTAGCTGAAGTCGCTTCCATTGGCTACCAGGGTGAGATCCGCCAGTTGATCCCCACGCGACGATGTTGCGCCCTTCATTTTCCAGTCATCGATCCAAGCTTCAAAAGGTGCGGTACTGACCCCTGCCTGCCCGACGCCTCCCCGACCGAGGCGCTCAGCGAAGTAGTGCTGGTCTTCCGTTGTGAGGGCGGCATGGCCGATCCAGACCTGTGGGTCTGAAAATCCCTCGCTGTTTCCCGGCACCAAGGCTGACCGGAACAGTGTCCACTGCGCGCCATATGTTTTGCCATCCTCACCTTCAAGATTGGCTGTTACGTACCACCATTCGATCCGATAATCGGGGTGAGCGCCGTGGTCTGCCGGGAAGGATAATGCGTGTCCTTGCTGGGGCACTGCAAAACCGTCTGCATCTGAACCCAGCCCGGCGAAGCCTTGCGACTGGCTGCTACCAGCGGAGACGGCCATGAATATGGCGGACAGGATCGCGACCGACTTTCTAGCGTTCATTGGCGAATATCCTGAGCAGATCGGCGGGGTTGATCGTCGCCAAGCGGCGGACAGGCACAGCGACCGATAGCAGAGCGGCAATCAACGCAATTGCGCCCAGCCATACCCAGTCCAGCGGGAAGACCATCATCGGTAGACGCCAGCCGAATGCCTGAACGTTGACGATTGCCAAGAGCACCCACGCCAATCCGAGGCCGACAGGAATGGCGGCGATGAAGGTGGCGAGCCAGAGCGCCAGAGTGCGGGCGATTTCGTACAGTGCCAGATCTCGCCGCCGGATGCCCATTGCCCAGACCGGCGCCAATTGCGGAAGGCGAATGCCGGAGAGTGTGAGCAAGCTGGCGAACATCGCGAACCCGGCAACTCCGAGCGTCAGCACGTTCAAGGCGCCGGTGACTGTGAATGTCTGTTCGAAGATGGCTCTTGATTGCTGCTTGAGAGATGCCTGATCGATAACGGCGGTTTCGGGAAGGCCGAACTCGCTGACGATCTGCCGCTTGAGATCTTGTGCGCGTTCGGGCGGCACACGGACGCCGTAGCGGAGTTTGGCCACATCGGGATAATAGGCGACGAGGCTGTCTATTCCGACCATGACCTGACCCTTGGTATTGCCGTAGTCCGAATAGGTCCCCACTACAGTAACGCTCCATTCGCCTGGCATGGGAAGGATTTGCCCAAGCTTTACATCGCCTCGGCGCCACATTTGCTCATTGATGAGAGCACCAGTGCCCGCAGCAATCTTGTCCCAGGCATCTGCATCCGCCACGATCAAGGGCCAGTGGGCACGGTAGGTTGGGTCGTCAGCCACACCGAAGATTTGCATTTGCTCTCCCAGCACATCGCGCTCCACGCTCCAGATTGGGAGCACCGCTGCGGCGTGCTGTGAGAGCCATTCGCGGAGGCGTCTGGCTTGCTCCACGTCCTGTGCGGTCACGTAGAGTTCCGCTGCCAGGCGCTGATCCAGCCAACCAAGGAATGTTAGCCGGAAGCTTGAGACCATTGTTCCGACGCCGATATTTGCTGATAGTGCGAGCAGAAGTGCCATCAGCGCGAGCGACAGGCCCGGTAGTTGCAGTCTTGTGTCCGCCCAGAACCATTGCGTCAAAGCCCCGCGGGAAAAGCGTTCTGCCAGAGAAAGGCCGATGGCGAGCATACCGGGGAGCAGAAACGCGCTCCCTAACAACAAGCAGCCCAGCACTGTAAACCCCACGACAAGCCCGGACCCGCCAGCGGCCAAGATGACCCCGAGAGCCAGCAACGCTGCCGCCGCTGTGACCTGATAGGTGAGTGTTCTTGCCGAAGCTCTTGCCCAGGCTCTGGGCTGAGCGGACATCGGAATGGGCAATGTCCAGACCCGCCACAGGCTCTGCGCTGAGGAGATCGTCGTCCCGCCAAACGCTATTGCCAGCCCTGTCGCCCACCACTCTGGTCGTATCGTCAAGGAGCCTGACACGCTTGCGCCGTAGAGACCGCGCAGGGTTGCCGCCACGCCCGGCATCAGAGCGGAGGCGATGAAATAGCCCATGATGACGCCGATCAGGCCGGAGATGAGCGCCAACCCGGCCAGTTCGATGACCAGCATGATTGTGAGCGCTGGCAGCGAGACACCGAGGGACCGTAATGTCCGAAACGTTCCACGCCGCTGTTCAAACGTCAATCCGGTTGCCGAATAGACTATGAAAAGGCCGACGACGAAAGATAGGAAACCGAACGCGGTGAGGTTGAGATGGAAACTGTCCGTGAGGCGAGCGACGTCCGGTTGATCGTTGTTTTCCCGCAGCGTCAGTTCCGGCGCGATGTTTTCAACGGGTGCCAATCCCGGCTTTTGCGCGCCAGCGACGACGAGCCGGGTGATCTTGCCATGAGTCTCCAGCAGACGGTCGGCGACCGAGATATCTACGAAGGCCGCTTCATCCGGCACGCTATCGGAGATATTGATATCCATATCCGTTTTGCCGCGCAGCTTTTCTGCCGTTGCAGCTGAGACGACAAGTTGGCCAGGGGGCGAGAGGAACGTCAGAAGATCGGACCCATCAGAAACCGGCGCCACCTGCCCTTCCTTCGGCATGCTGAGCGGATCGATGCCAATCAACCTGATGCGTGCTTGGCCGAACCGGTGAATACCTTCGATGACGGGAGAAACGTTCCAACCTGTACGGCGCAGATTGCCGTAGGACCGGATCGAAATGCCGGTGCCATCCTTGGATACGACTTGGTCCAAAGCGCCTTGTTCAAGAACGGATGCGGCTCGGGCATAGCTGGCGCTTGCCTCAGCATTGATGGCCTGCACCCCCGACCAAAGCGCTGTTGCCAGCGCTATACCCATCACCAGTGTCAGCAATTGCAGTGGCTTACGCCGCCAGTGGGACAGCAGGGCCATGAATGCAACAAACCTCATCCGGCAATCCGCCCGCTACACAGGACGACTTTCCGATCCAGCCGATCCGCCAATCTGGATGAATGGGTAACGAGGAGAAGCGCAGAGCCTGCGTTGCGTGCAAGCGTAAGCATCAAATCCAGCACGGTATCGCCGGTGGCCTCGTCGAGATTGCCGGTGGGTTCGTCTGCTAGAATAAGAGGAGGCCTGACCGCAAGCGTCCGCCCAATCGCCACACGCTGCTGCTGCCCACCAGACAGTTGCTCTGGATACCGGGCAAGGTAAGCACTCAAGCCCAATTCTTCCGTGAGTCCGGCTTCCCATGCCGGGTCGTGTCGACCCGCAAGTCTCGCGTGAAAGGAAATATTCGCCGCGACATTCAACGACGGGATCAGGTTGAATTGCTGAAACACGAGGCCGACTTGCGTTCTGCGATATCTTGCACGCCCTCCATCGTCAAAAGACGAAATATCCTGCCCGCCTACGACCACCGAGCCACCGTCTGGATGATCGAGCCCTCCCACTAGGTGAAGGAGCGTGCTCTTGCCGCTGCCAGACTCACCCGTCAGCGCCACGCTTTCGCCTGCCAACACATCAAGATCGATACCTTTCAATATCTCGATTGTCCCTTCAGTGGTCGTATAGGATTTGCGAACGCCGGAAAGGGAAAGAATCATAATGGCCTCAAGGCGGTTGATGAATGCCTAAGGTAACATGTCTGAACCTCTTTGGAGAAACCTGTTCTTGACGCGAGACTACGCGTGTTACTCGATCACTCCACTATCTCGCCGGACCGATCTGGTAAGAAAGAACAAAGGACTGGTCCCGCGTCAGAATGCTGACTAGCACGCGAAGGCGGATCGGTAAGCGCTGAAGGGCGAAGACTCAACGCGAAACCACGTGCTGGCACATACCAGGAAAACCGTTTTCTATGGGCCACGGGGGCACATTATACGACCAACTGAACAAACCGGTTCAGCGGCTGTTGTTATCCAACGACCCGATACAACATGATTTCCGGTATAAAAAGGACCCATACACTCCGAATGCCGCTTTGCCCGTGTTCATCAAGCGACCTAAAAAAATAGATCGGTTTCACAACGCTTGGTGCGAAGAAAATAACCTCAGCAAAACGAATGATAGAGCCACCGAAGTGGCATCGGGCTTGGTGGACTGGTACGTCTTATCCTCAGCGCACGAAGCTGGATAATCACCTGAGCTACCGGTATCCGAAACGATAGAAACGCTGCCGGGGCGGCTTAGCCGGCTGAGCGCGGCATCTATAGGTTGGGGCTGGGACGACACGTAGCGTCTATTAATGACGTCGAACTTGCCAACTGTAACGGCACCACTCTCCGCTTCCTAGGGATAGCCAACACAGTTTTTGAGATCATATTAAGTTCGTTTCCACAAATATCCAGTAAATTGGTATGATCATTGAACTTTCCTGAAATTCATCATACATATTTGTAGGAGCTTACTCTTCGCTCGATTTTCAATGATGGTGACCGCGTGCCCCAAAAGCAGAAACGTAGCAAATCCTCCGGGTCTCTTGTCACCAAAGTCAGCGTGAGTCTCAGAGACGCCATTGCATCCGGTCAATACGGCCCTGGAGACCGCTTGCCCAGCGAGATTCAAATGACGGAAACGCATGGCGTCAGCCGTACCGTTGTTAGAGAAGCGGTCACGGCGTTGCGTTGCGACGGGTTGGTGGAGGTCCGTCAGGGGGCCGGAATTTTTGTTCTCAAGAAGGAAAGAGACGGCGCTCCGGTAAAGATAGACAAAGCGAGACTGTCTTCGGATCTCGAAGTGTTGGAAATTCGCACCCCGCTGGAAATCGAGGCAGCGGGGCTTGCGGCACTTCGCAGGTCGCCGTCTCAGGAAGAGGCGATTTTCGAGTGCCACGCCAAAGTGCTGGACTGTCTCGAGAACAACCAGTCCATCCGCGAGGCGGATCTGGCGCTGCATTTTGCGATTGCGGCGGCGACCAACAATCCGCTGTTCACGCAATTTCTGGAACTGCATGGACCCGCGGCCATTCCGCAATCCCGCTTCGTTCCCAAGCAGCAGGAGGTTGACCAGACCGCCTATCGACGCCTGATCCACAGGGAGCATGAGGCCATCATCGTTGCGATTTCAGACCGGGACGAACAGGCGGCAAAGCTGGCCATGCAGGAGCATCTGCGCGGCAGCCAGCTTCGCTACCGCGAGATGATGCGCGATCTGCGCGGGATCGCTGCTAACTAGGCGACGTCTGCGCCCCACACCTCGAATTGGGTGAGCGCTGGAAACGGCGATGGATCATCTGCCTTTTTCAGGTCATGCAAGCGCACCCATTCGACCGTGCGCGGCGGCATGGCGAAGGCTTGAGCGGCACCGGATTTGACCAAGGGGACCGTCAGCACGTGGCCATCTGAAAAGGTCATGCTGGCCTCGTTCCACCAGGCATCATGGGGGAAATCTGCCCTGAGATACAGCGTGACCTGATCAACTAGCACGGGACGCCCGAACGCCAAAGTGAGCGTTGCCGCCGGGTCCTGATTGATGCCCCAGCTGGTATAGGGCCAGAAGCCGTGATCCGTGTTGGCCTTTTCGCCATCGATGGCATTGCGCGCAGCAAAGACGGCCTCGCCGCGCGTTTCCACATTGGCTTTCGCATGGGGAAAGAGCGTCGTGTTGTCGTGGTGATCGAAGGGATTGAAGGCTAGGTTTCGGCGCGTCAAAGCCTCATCTGGGTGAACGCGACAGGCGGATAAGCGGTGGAGGTTGCCCAAGAAGGACTGCGGCGGATAGGTCTTGCGCGTCAGGCCGAACGGGATAGGAAGAGAGAACTCCGTACCCGCCAGAAAGACACGCGCGGGCGGCATGCCGGCATCGAGGCTAAGATCGATATAGCCAGGTTCTGCCGCTTCGATGACGATCCTGTTACCTTGCGCATACTCACTACGATAGACCAGAAAGACTTCGTCGTCGCAACTGGCTTGCGACAGGACCGTGCCTGCGGCGTTGACAACTTTGAGTGTGAGCTTCATCGGCATTCTCCCTTAGCGGATGACGAGGCGAAGGCGTTTGCCTTTGAGCGGAATGAGGGTGCGGTGGATCGCGTCTGGCCATGACTGGCGCAAGCGCGGATCAGCGATCTCGATCATTTCGACGGTGGGCACCGCCGCACCCTCGATATCGATGGAACCCAGGTCACCCAGAACCAGCATGTTGCCAGCGATACGGGGCTTTTCGACCGTCATGAGCGACAGAACGGCATCTCGCTCGCCCTGGTGGTCATCGACGATTTCGACATACTGACCACGGACAAGCCTGATGGTTCTGGTGTAGCTTTGGACACCGGCCTCCGGCGGATAGGCATCGGCGAGATCAAGAGAGATTTCAGCATGCTGTTCAGTGAAATCGACACGGAAATTGCGGGCGGCGAAGGCATCGCCATCCTTCTGCATAACGGCGCCGAAGCTGGGGAGATTGTGGAAGGCCGATTGCATGGTCCAGATGTCGTAACGCTGCGGCGAGAAGGTTTTGGCCGTGTAGGTCTCGACGCCGACATCGATGAGGAAGGGACGGCCATGCTTGTAGAGCGTGACGCTGCCGACATCATTGTGGTTATGGCTTTCGCCATTGTTGCCGCCCTTGACCGCAAGATCGAAGATATCATCGCGGGCGATGGCGAGTTCTATGCCGGAGTAGAACATATCGACTTTGGCGGGCGGCGTGACACTAGCCTCGGCCAGTTCCTGCTCTGCCAGAACCGCTTGCACACGATACCAGAGGTTCCATTCGTCCTGCCTCAAGCGCCTGGGCGAACGCTGCCAGCGATCTACGGCGAAGGCCTGAAGCGCTGGCGATGCGATGGTTTTGCCGACGAGATATTCACGCAGGCCGCTGGTCTCGAACCGCGCAGGGGCGTCTGCGAAGTTGAAGAACTGGTCATCGGCGACATGCATATGCCGAATGAATTCGGCCATGTTGCGGAGCTTGTCTTCGCTCAAAAGCGCGGCTGTCACGCCGGGGGCCGCTTCTTCTAGAACCGCTAGTCCTGTGAACAGGCACAGTGTCGCATGCCCGTAATAGAGTGCGCCCTCTTCACAGGCCCCGTCCTCCGCGTAGTCTTTTTGGAAGGCATCGAGGCTTTTCAGGGCCTGTTCGGCAACGGCGCGGCGGGTGGGCTGATCGGTGGGCTGCAAAAATGTGGATAGGAGGACGTTCTGCGTGATCCACGCCGTCCAGTTGTTCATCCGCTCATCGCCACTGCCCATCCACCAGAAATGGCGCGAGAGGTAGGGCCGGGTGATGCGCTGGTCGATTTCGCTCGATATTCGCGCCAAGAGGGTGGCGTCCAGTTGGGAGGCGAGCAGGAACGAGACGAGCGCCAGATTGGCCGCTGTTTCCGCCGCGAAGAGATCGATCACTGGGTTCTGCGGGTCGGGAAGCGGGGTGCGAGGACCGCCACGGACATGAGAATTGTGCGCGGGCAACTGCCAGCCGCTTTCTTCGCAGATGAGCCACAGGCCGTCGACGATTTCAGCGAGGAAACGTCCATCACCCTCGATACATTCTCCCAGAATCAGCGCGTTCAGCTTGAGGCGGCGCGCAAAATAGAGTGCTTCGAAGCGCGAGCGGTTGCCGTTTTGAGTGTACTCCATGTAGTCGCTGGCGAGGATGGTGGACCACGGCTCATTGAGCGCCTTCACGGCAGCATCGATCAGCTCTGCGCGGCTGGCCTGCGATGCGGAGCGGCGGATGCGTTCAGCCGTGACATCGGCTGCAAAATCACCCAGCCTATTCGGCAAGAGCGGTATCAACTCTGCAAACACGCCCTGACCTCCCGCGCGTTCGATCTTCGATAGCAAGGCTCCTATCATACGTCTTTTTGAATCTCCAGAGAATTTGTCTGACTTTAAGTGAAGTTGTTTGACCAATGCGGATTTTGTGCTATCAAAACGGCAGGAGGCATCAGGTGAAAATCTGATGGCAGGAGAGAGTGCAACAGTGTGCGCCGGTCATGATGACGGCGGGCCGACAATGGGAGGAATGCCGTGGCCATTGCGACCGCGACTGACACACAGGCAGCCCCATACCGCAAGAAGAAGGTCCGGATCGTTTCCAAGAGACGACGCCGGATCGAAAATGCGCTGATCGCCTATTCCTTCATCGCCCCGAACTTTCTCGGCTTCGCCATCTTCACGCTCGGCCCTATTCTCTTCGCCTTTGCGCTCGCGTTCATGCATTGGGATGGCTCCAATGCCATGAGCTTTGCGGGGCTGGATAATTTCTGGCGCCTGTTCGAAGACAAGGCGTTCATTTCAGCCTTCTGGAATACGATCGTCTATACCGTCGTTTCCGTGCCTGCGACGCTGGCGTGCGCGCTGGGACTGGCGGTGCTCCTCAACCAGAAAATTCTCGGGCGCGACTTCTTCCGCACGGCGATGTTCTTTCCCTACGTCGCGTCGCTGGTGGCAGTGGCCGTCGTCTGGAACATGATTTTCAACCCCGAAATGGGGCCGGTCAACATGCTGCTCTATACGCTGGGCATGGACCCTGCCGATATGCCCGGCTGGGCAGCGGACCGGCATTGGGCGATGGTGACAGTCATTCTCTTCGGCATCTGGAAGAGCATGGGTTACTACATGGTGATCTATCTCGCCGGGCTTCAGGGCATCAATTCCGAGCTTTACGAGGCGGCAGGGCTGGATGGCGCCAATGCCTGGCAGAAGTTTATCCACGTCACGCTGCCGCAACTGGCGCCGACGACGTTTTTCGTCACCGTCATGCTGACGATCCAATCCTTCAAAGTGTTCGATCAGGTCTACATGATAACGCAGGGCGGGCCCGGCACATCCACGCTGGTTCTGGTCTATCACATCTACAACGAAGCCTTCATTTCCTGGGATCTCGGTTATTCCAGCATGATTGCGCTCGTTCTGTTCTTCCTCGTGCTGGCCGTGACCGTCGTCCAGTTCAAACGGCAGCGGGAGGACTGAGACGATGCGAATCATGGGCCGGAAAGTCACCGTGGGAACGATTGCCGTCTACGCCACGGTCATCGCGATCACCATCGTCATGCTGCTACCGTTTGCGTGGATGCTCTCGGCATCGCTCAAGCTCAGCCGCGATGTTTTTGCCTTCCCCATCGAATGGATACCGGCGCAGCCGCGTTGGGAAAACTACACCGAGATATGGACGAAAATCCCGCTGGCGCTGTTCATCTACAACACGTCGAAGCTGACAATCATCGTCACGATCATGCAGTTGCTGACATCGAGTTTCGCTGCCTATGCCTTTGCCAAGCTGCACTTTCCCTACAAGAACACGCTGTTCCTGGGCTACATCGCTACCATCGCCATGCCGTGGCAGGTTTATATGGTGCCGCAATTCCTGCTGATGCGGGAATTCGGCCTCAACAACACCCATCTGGCGCTGATCCTGCTGCAAGCCTTTACCGCCTTCGGCGTGTTTCTGATGCGGCAGTTCTATATGTCGATACCCAACGAGTTGTGCGAGGCGGCGCGCATCGACGGCATGAACGAATACCAGATCTGGGCGAAGATCATGCTGCCTCTCTCCAAGCCTGCGCTGTCGACGCTGACGATCTTCACCTTCGTCACGACCTGGAACGACTTTCTCGGGCCGATGATCTATCTGACGAAAACCGAACTGAAGACCATCCAGATCGGGCTTCGCATGTTCATTTCGCAATATTCGGCAGAATACGGGTTGATCATGGCCGCGTCCGTGGTGGCGCTGATCCCGGTTCTCATCGTTTTCCTGGCGCTGCAACGTTTCTTCGTCGAAGGCGTCGCTTCCTCAGGGATCAAGGGTTGATGCCATGCTGAATTTTACCAACACCCAACCGAACCCGATTACCTCTGCCGAAGTCGATGCGGCGATGGCAAAGGCCGTTGAACAGGTGCGGCGCAACCTGCCGGTGTTTACCTACAAGGCACAGAACCATTCCAGCGTTGGCAATTTTTATCCGGCCGTTGCCAACGACCAATGGACCGCCGGGTTCTGGCCGGGGCAGATATGGCTGGCCTTCGAGCATACGGGCGACAAGGTGTTTCAGCATGCGGCGCAGATACAGGTGCAGAGCTTTTTGCACCGGATCGAAAACCGCATCGAGACGGACCATCACGATATGGGCTTTCTCTATTCGCCCTCCTGTATCGCCGCCTGGAAGCTGGTGGGGGATGAGGACGGCAAGCGTGCGGCGCTGATGGCAGCCGACCAGTTGATGGAGCGGTTCCAGCCCATCGGCCAGTTCATCCAGGCATGGGGGCGCAAGGGCAACCCGAATGAATATCGCTACATCATCGACTGCCTGCTGAACCTGCCGCTGCTCTACTGGGCAGCTGAACAGACGGGGCGCGAGGACTACCGCGATGTTGCGCTGGCCCATGCCCGCACCACGCTTGCCCATTCGGTACGGCCCGACGATTCCACCTATCACACGTTCTATATGGACCCGGATACCGGCGCACCGGTACGGGGTGTGACGAAGCAGGGTTATAGCGACGAGAGCTACTGGGCGCGTGGCCAGGCCTGGGGCATTGCGGGAATGGCGTTTTCCTACCGCTACGAGCGCCTGTCCGCCTACCGCGATGCCTTCGAGCGGCTGCTGGCCTTCTATCTGAAACGCCTACCGTCCGATCTCGTGCCCTATTGGGACCTTGTCTTCACGGAAAAAGACGGCGAGCCACGCGACAGTTCGGCAGCGTCCATCGTTGCTTGCGGCCTGTTGGAAATGGCCGATCTGGAAGAGGCTGAGAAGGCGCAGCAGTATCGCGATCTGGCCCGACGCATGGTGAAAAGTCTTGTCGATAGCTACTCGGTCAAGGACCCCGGCATCTCAAATGGGCAGCTTCTGCACGGCACCTATTCGAAGAAAACGCAGCACAACACCTGCCGCGGCGAAGGCGTTGATGAGTGCGTGTCCTGGGGCGATTATTATTATCTGGAAGCACTGACGCGATTGTCGCGCAACTGGGCCTCCTACTGGTGAGCGCGTGAGGGACATATGGCAAGCATTTCGCTGAAAAAACTCAACAAGACTTTTGGTGCGCTCAAGGTCGTCCACGATATCGATCTGGAGATTGCCGACAAGGAATTCATCATTCTGGTCGGCCCGTCCGGCTGCGGTAAATCCACCACGTTGCGGATGATTGCCGGGCTGGAGGAAATTTCCGGCGGCGAGCTTTGCATCGGCGAGGACGTGATGAATGACGTGCCATCCAAGGACCGTGACATCGCCATGGTGTTCCAGAACTATGCGCTCTATCCGCATATGACGGTCTATAAAAACATGGCGTTCGGGCTGCAACTGAGAAAGGCACCGCGCGACTTCATCGATGAAAAAGTGAAGGAAGCCGCCAATATTCTCGACATCACACATCTGTTGAACCGCAAACCGAAGGCGCTGTCCGGTGGGCAGCGGCAACGTGTGGCGCTGGGCCGCGCCATGGTGCGCAACCCAGAGGTCTTTCTTCTCGATGAGCCGCTATCCAACCTCGATGCCAAGCTGCGCGGCACGATGCGGGCTGAGATCAGCAAGCTCCACAAGCGGCTGGATGCGACCTTCATCTATGTGACGCATGACCAGATCGAAGCGATGACGATGGCCGACCGCATCGTGGTGATGAAGGATGGCCACATTCAGCAGGTGGATACGCCACAACAGCTTTACGACCGGCCTATTAATATGTTCGTTGCCGGTTTCATCGGCGCCCCGCAAATGAACATGCTGCCGGTAACCTTGAAGCGCGACGGTGAGCGTTTCACGGCTGTCTTCGATGGCAAGCCGATGCCCTTGCCCGCCAGCATCGATATTGAGCGGCTGCGCCCTTACGAAAACAAGGAGGTCATTCTCGGCATTCGGCCTGAGAATTTTCACGAGTTTGCACCTGCTGATATCGACGCAGCCAACACCGTGCCATTCAATGCCACGCTGGAGCTGGCCGAGCCAATGGGATCGGAGGTTCACCTCAATCTCGTCGCAAACGGCAAGGCACTGATCGCGCGCGTCTCGCCGCGCTTCAAGGGCAGACTGGGCGACGATATCACCCTCATTGCCGACCTGACTGGCGCGCAGGTGTTCGACCCGGAAACCGAACGCTCCATTCTCTACTAACCCGCTGGGAGGCGCATGATGCAATGGCTTGAAGGACTTTGGACAAGGGAGGGAGCCGGGATCGAAAAGGATGCCCCGCGCGCCACCGGCCTTGCCCTGTTCTTCGATATCCTGAAACGCGAATGGTGGGAGTTGGTGAAGCTCAACCTGTTGTTCCTGATTGCCAGCTTGCCAGTGGTGACAATCCCTACCGCGACATTCGCCATGGCGCGGGTGTCCCGCTCCATCGTCTCGGATGAAAACACCTATCTGCTGCGCGACTTTCTAGAGGCGTTTCAGCGCTATGCGGTGCGTGGCACGGTTCTGATGCTGGCCAGTGCAGCGCTAATGGCCGCCAGCACCTATGCCGTTATCACCTACGCAAAAGCGGTGCCGGATGGGCTGATCTATAGCCTGCCGTTGGCGATCAGCGTCGTGATGACGCTGTTTGTCAGTCTCGTCTCCGCCTATGCCATCGTGCTGACGGTGACTCGCGATCTACCGCTTATCAGCTTGTTTCGGCAATCGGCATTAATGGCGCTGGTGAAGCCGCTTCCGATGCTGGCAGCACTGGCTTTCGTCGCAGCGCTGTGGCTTGCGCATATCCTGTTTTATCCGGTGTCGGTGTTCATGCCTGCCACCATTAATTTTTCGCTGGGCATCTTCGCTATCTGCTTTGCAGCAAGGCATATCGAGGTCTTTGACCTCAAAGGGACGCGCTGACCGACACTATCAATAAACCACACAGTCCGGGAGGAAACCGACTATGGAATTCAACACGACACGACGTGCATTCGCACTGGCCACCGCAGGCATCGGCTTTGCCATTGGTATGGGAGGGGCGGCATTTGCGCAGAGCGATGCGCCGGTGACGCTCAAATGGGCGCTGTGGGATCTCGACAAGGGCGCCTACTTCAAGCCGCTGATGGATGCTTATAAAGCCAAGCATCCCAATGTCAGTTTCGAGCCTGTCGATCTGGGTTCGCAGGACTACACGCAGATGATTTCAACGCAACTGACGGGCGGTTCGAAAGACATCGATATCGTTACCATCAAGGATGTGCCTGGCTATGCCAACCTCGTGCGTGCTGGCAACATCACCGATCTCAGCAGCTATATGAAAGACCAGAAGATCGACCCGGCGGGTTATGGCGGGCTGATCGAGGAACTGAGCGTGGATGGCAAGATTTTTGCTTTGCCGTTCCGCTCGGATTTCTGGATCGTCTATTACAACAAGGACGTCTTCGACAAGGCGGGCGTCCCCTATCCAACCAATGACATGACATGGGCGCAGTTCGATGAAATCGCCACCAAGCTCAAGGGCGGCATGGGCCAGAACCGCGTCTATGGCGCGCTGCTGCACACATGGCGCTCCACGGTCCAACTACCCGGCATTCAGGACGGCAAGCAGACGCTGGTCGATGGCAAATACGAGTTTCTAAAGCCATGGTATGAGCGGGCGCTTGCCCTGCAAAAGAGCGGCGCAATCCCGTCCTATGCATCGCTGAAAACCTCCAACACTCATTATTCCGCGCTGTTCTTCAACGGCACCATCGGGATGATGCCGATGGGAACGTGGTTCATGGGCACGCAGATCGCCAAAGTGAAATCTGGCGAATCCAAGAGCGCCAATTGGGGTATCGTCAAGTTTCCGCACCCCGATGGCGTCGAAGCGGGTACGACGGCAGCGCAGATTTCCGGCCTGTCGGTCAATTCCAATTCCGCACACAAGGAAGCGGCGCTTGATTTCATCAAGTTCGTGACCGGGCCGGAGGGTGCGGCCATCGTCGCCTCGACCGGCACCTTCCCGGCGTTGCGATCGGACACGGTTGCGCAGACGATTGCCGCACTTCCCGGCTTTCCGCAGGACCAGAACAGCAAGGATGCGCTGAAAGCTGGCAAGGCCTATCTGGAAATGGCCGTCAACCCGAATGCTGCCCGCATCGAGGTGGTTCTGAACCGCGTCCACGATGCGCTGATGACCGACAACATCTCCATCGATGACGGCATCAAGGACATGGACGACGGTGTCAAAGCCATTAAGTAAGCATCAGGCGGTCGCAGGTCTCTTGCGACCGCCGTTTTTATGATCTGTTTTTGGATAACATGCCGTGCATCACGATAACGCCAAGGCTAACCCGCTTTTCAACAATCCACTTTTGACGAGAGACGATCTCGCAAAGGCTGTGATGGATCTGTTCAACCCGCTTTTACCGTATTTTTCCGAAGGTGGGGCGCGGGTCCGGCTGAGTGCCACGGGCGCGATCTTCGATTATCCGGCAGCGGAACTGGAAGGCTTTGCGCGCCCGCTTTGGGGAATCGTACCGTTGTCAGCGGGCGGATATGACTTCCCGTATTGGGAACTGTACCGGCGCGGTCTGGCGAACGGCACCAACCCGGATCATGCCGAATATTGGGGCGATGTTTCAGACCGCAACCAGCGGCTTGTGGAGCTGGCCGCGATCGGTTTTGCGCTGGCCATGGTGCCTGAGCACATCTGGGAGCCCTTGAGGGATGCGGACAAAGAAGTCGTTGCCGCCTATCTGCTGGCAGCGCGCGAACGGGAATTCGTCGATAATAACTGGAAGTTCTTCCGCGTTCTGATCGATCTCGGTCTGGAGCGCGTGGGCGTTGCTTTCGACAAAACCAAGACGCACGCCTATCTCGATGAACTCGAGGCCTTCGACATTGGCGATGGCTGGTACCGCGACGGACCGGTGCGGCGGGTCGATCACTACGTGCCCTTCGCCATGCATTTCTACGGGCTAATCTATACGGTGTTGGCCAAGGGCGATGATGCGCGCAAAACCCGGCTGCTCCAGCGCTCCAAACGCTTCGCCAGCGATATCCGCCACTGGTTTGGCCCGGATGGCGCTTCGCTCGCCTTCGGGCGCAGCCAGACCTATCGTTTCGCGGCGGGCGGTTTCTGGGGCGGGCTCGCCTTTGCAGATCTGGAAGCTCTGCCGTGGTCTCAGGTCAAAGGCTATTACATGCGTCACATCAGATGGTGGGCGAAGCTACCGATTTGTGACCGCGACGGCGTCTTGTCCATCGGTTACGGCTATCCCAACCTGTTGATGAGCGAGAGTTACAACTCGCCCTGCTCGCCCTATTGGGCGCTGAAGTTCTTCCTGCCTTTGGCACTGCCGGGCGACCATCCGTTCTGGGTTGCGGAAGAAGCAGAGCCAGAAACATTTGCCGAGCCGGTGCCCTTGCCGAAACCCGGCATGGTCGCTTTCCACACGCCCGGCAATGTCGTGGTTCTCTCCTCGGGCCAGCAGCATGACAAAATGCGCGGCGCGCAGGAGAAATATTCAAAATTCGTCTATTCGACGCGCTACGCCTTCAACATCGAGGCAGACGACCGGCATTTTGCAGCGGCCAGTTTCGACGGAATGCTGGGGCTATCGGATGACGGCGTGCATTTTCGCACGCGTGAGACGATGGAGGAGGCTTTGATTGCCGGGGAATGCCTCTACTCGCGCTGGCGGCCATGGGCGGATGTCGATATCGAGACGTGGCTCGTGCCGCGCAACCCTTGGCACATAAGGCTGCATCGCATCCGCACCCCACGTCCTCTGCAAATATCCGAAGGTGGATTTGCCATCGAACGAGCCGATTTTAATCGTGACCGGACGGAAGAGGGCGAAGGCGGTGCTGTCTGTTACGGGCAGGCCGATACAAGCGCCATCTTCGATCTATCGACTGGCACCCGGCGGGTCGGTCTATGCCACCAAGCCATCGCCAACACCAATCTCATACATGCCAGAACGCTTGTTCCGCAGTTACGAGGCACGATCGCGACAGGCGAGACGCATCTTATCACGGCCTGCATGGCTCTCCCCGCCGACACGGCAGCGGAAGCGGCATTGGCCGAATTGCCGGTTACTGCTGATCTGTCTGCGTTGGAAGAGACGTTCAGGCGCGATGGACGGCGGGTTGCGGCCTTTGCTCTGAACGAAAATCGCGAAGGCTGACGCAGATGAATTCCCAACGGTCGGATCGGCTGAATATCGTTACCTGGGAACGGACACAGGAAGATATCGACAGCCCTGACCATCAGGCCCGTCTAGAAAGTTTGAAGCACTGCGCCAATGCTCAATTCGGGCCAGGCGTTTACATCGCCGACAAAGCTGAGGTGTATACGGACAGGTTGATAATGGGTGCGCAGTCGTGGATTGCCGGTCATGCAATCGTGCGCGGTGACATTGAACTCGGCGACAACGTATCGATCAACCCTTATGCCTGTATTTCAGGGAAGGTGAAGATCGGTAACGGCGTGCGTATCGCATCTCATGTCAGCATCGTCGGCTTCAATCACGGCTTCGATGATATCGAGACCCCTATCTACCGCCAGCCGCTGACCTCGCTCGGCATAGAGATTGGCGACGATGTCTGGATGGGTGCCAATGCGGTTGTTTTGGACGGCGTGAAGATAGGACGCGGAGCGATCATTGCAGCGGGCGCGGTGGTGGCAAAGGACATTCCAGCCATGGCCATCGCAGGTGGCGTTCCCGCCCGGGTTTTGAGATATCGCGGCGAGCAGACGCACGCGACAAAACTGCCGGAAACCGAGCGTCTATTGCGGGAAATCGGAGTAGAGATAGCGGGCGACTGGCGCACCGTCATTCGCTCACATGAAAAGGGCGGCGTCTATCGTTCACCCGATGCATCCGGCAATGACGTCGAAAGCGTGAGGCATCTGTGCGACGCAATCGAGATCGCGGCAGCATTCGGAGAGGAAGCTACGGCCTTCGACGCCAGAAAAACCGTAGCTGACTTTCAGGCGATGCAGGATAGCAAAACGGGGCTGTTTTTCGACGCCAACCACAGCCATTCCTCGCCGCCGGAACAAGACCAGAATGTTCTCTACAATATTCTGGCGGTCGGATATGCGCTGGAATGTTTCGAGGCTGCGCCCAAGCACCCTATCGCGTTCGTGGAGAATATGACTGCCGACGACCTTATTCGCCTTCTGGACAATCTGCCATGGCAAAGCCGCGCTTGGCACTGTGGTGCCACGGTCGACGCCGTCGCCACGGCGCACCATTTCAACAGGCGATATTTCACATCCAGCGACAACCTTGCCGTTCTCTTCGGATGGCTGGCGCTAAATGTCGATAAAACGACAGGGCTGTGGGGTGAGCCAACGACCACGCAGGGTCTGCTGCAACCGGTCAACGGCTTCTACCGGCTGACCCGAGGTTCCTACGCCCAATTCGGTCTGCCCGTTCCCTATCCGCAGGCGGCAATCGATTCCGTTATTGCAAACTACCGCGCATATGGAGCGTTTCAGGGCAAGGATTACAACGCCTGCAACCTGCTCGACACGATCCATCCTCTTCTTCTCTGCCTGAAACAGACCAATCACAGACAAGAGGAGGCAAAAAATATTGCCCGCGAAACTGTGAGACGGATCAGGGAGCGTTGGCAAAAAGGCAGGGGATTTGCTTTTGCGGAAGGACACTCTCCTGGGTTACAGGGCACAGAAATGTGGATGTCAGTCCTTTGGCTGGCCGCGAAGCTGCTGGGCGAAGACCAATTTCTGCCATTCAAACCGATGGGCGTTCATCGCGTTGAAATCGTCGGCGCGAACCCTACCGCCCGCTGAGTGCATCGATTAACAGTTCACGCAGTTCGTTCATCGGCCACTCGCGCGTCGCGTTCATGGGTGTCATACTCGCGGTAAAGCCTTCTCTTTGAAATCGGTTGAGGAGCTGCATATCGTCCGTGACGATGTGCACCGGTACGGCTCTTGATGCGGCTGGGCCAGTGATGATGGATGCGGGCTGGTGATCCCCGAGAATAATATAGACAGTGCCACGCCCCTGTCGCGCCATGAAGTCGCCCAGCGTGGCGAGCGAGTAATCGATGGTCTGGATATACTGGCTGCGCACGCGGTCTGGATCGGCCCAGACGACAGCAGGAGGATCGCCGCTGGTTGCTTGGTCGTTGAAAACCGATCCATCGCCAATCTGATCCCAGTCGATAAGCTTTGGCACTGGCGTCCAAGGCGCGTGGCTTGAGATAAGTGCGATTTCCGCCATCACGTTTTGTTCACGGGCGTGGGCAGGTTTTACCGCAAGGCGATCAAAGGCGGACATTGTGTACTGGTCCGGCATCGTGACCCAGTTGAAGGGCTTGCCGCGATATTCGAGACCCGACGCTGGAAGTATCTGATCATAGCCGAAATAGTCAGACTCCGGCCAATCCATGGTAATGGCTGGCATGACAGCGACGCTATGCCAGCCAGCTTGAGAGAACAGTCGGTTCAAGCTCGGTTGCTGGCTGATCATCAAGCGGTCGTACCGCGCCTGACTATCGACCCAAAGGCCTGATAGCAATGTGCCGTGCGCCAGCCAGCTTAGCCCACCAACGGTGGGAGAGGTGATCCAGCCGCTTGCCGCATGGAGTCCTGCCGCTTCGATCTGTTTATCGATTGCGGACAACCTAGGGAGCGTCACGCCTGAGTATCGCGGGTCGTCGACTGCTGATCGCCCGTAGGATTCCACGAAGATCAGGACGACATCCTTGCCCTTCACCGCCTGAAAGAGGTCCTTTCCATGGCGAGGGCCAAGTCCGCTTGCGAGCTGCTGCTCGAAAACCTGCATATCCGCGGCAGAACGAACGATAAGAGCAAGTCTTGCCGAAAGATAAGTTGGCGTTTCAAACTCGACCTGCGGCTTGCCGAGAAGAAGGGCCAATCCGCCGATGACAAGGATGGCTGCGAAAGCGCCGAGCAGCATCTGCCGTAAGCGTCCTCGCGCCTGCGCCATCCACCGCAGCGACATGAGAAAGACTGCCGCTACTGCCACGATGAGGATTATTCCGCCTGCCAGTGCGGCCACGGCGGCGGGCGTGCCCAATGTGCGTGATATGAGGTTCCAGCCGTCACTCAGCATCTTGATGTCGAGATATGGATTGAACTGCCGCTGGAATGCGCTCTGCACGCCGATATCGGAAAGCTTCAGGAAGAGAACGAGAAAGACAACAGCGCCGGAAAAAAGGATAACGACACGCCTCAACCATCCCCGCAATATCAGTGCCAGAATCGCGATGAGAGGCCATTCCAGCGGTAGGCGCGCAAAGGCCCCGTAGCCCAGTGCGTCGGGATGATCAGGCAGGGTGAAGGCAAGGAAAGCAGCGACAGAGAAAAGGAGTGCTCCGACCATCGCTTTCAAGTTAATGTGTTCTCCACCTGTCCCGAATTTTCCCATCAAACCAAACTGCTCCTGTTTATCGCACGTAAAATCTGATGGAAGCCGACATACTGTAAAGGCCGCAACGCTTGAACATACTGCGAATATTCGTGTCCGTCATGATGTTGGCAATCCTTGCCATGATTGTGGTTCGCACCGATCTGACCGCGCTTCAGCAATCCCTCGCGCGCGTTTCGTGGGCGGCCATCATTTCTTGTATCGCGCTGGTACAGGTGCAGATCATCCTTTCCGCCCTGCGATGGCGCTTCACCTCGCAGCGTCTAGGGCAGGACATC
Source organism: Agrobacterium sp. lyk4-40-TYG-31 (assembly GCF_030209855.1). NCBI lineage: Bacteria > Pseudomonadati > Pseudomonadota > Alphaproteobacteria > Hyphomicrobiales > Rhizobiaceae > Agrobacterium > Agrobacterium sp. lyk4-40-TYG-31. The sequence goes on along the minus strand of NZ_JARVRE010000002.1, from coordinate 485,987 downwards.
GCGCCGCTGAAAGCGATCCGTGAATATTACGTCGCGAGCCTTCTCAACCAGACGCTTCCGGGAGGAATGAGCGGTGATGCCGTGCGCGCGTGGAGAATGCGGGGTGATGAACCGGGCGGATGGAAGCAGCCTGCCAAAGCCGTTCTCTTTGAGCGACTTTCCGGGCAGATTGCGCTCTTCGTTCTGGCGTTGGTGGGGCTTGCCATATGGCCCATCGTCACCGGTGCCAATTTCGGCCAACATACGCGGCATTACCTTGTTTTCGGCGCAACAGTGATTGCGGCGGCTGTGATTGTGCTGCTTTTGAAGAAGCGACGTGGTGAGGCCAGAAGCGCTCTGCGCGAGAGCCTTCTGGATGTTTTCGTCAGGCGCAAGGCCTGGCTTTTTCACACCGTCACGAGCATCGGCATTCTCTCTGCTTACATCGGCGTATTCTTCATTGCGGCACAGGCAGCTGATTCCGGGCTGCCGTGGATCGCGTGTTTTACGATCATTCCGTTCTGTCTCGTGGCGATGCTGATCCCGACCGGATTTGGCGGCTGGGGTACTCGTGAAGCTGCGGCCATGGTACTCTGGCCCATGCTGGGGGCGGCGTCGGTCGATGGACTTGCTGCAAGCATTACGTATGGAGGGCTCTCGCTTGCCGGTGCAGCACCCGGAGCCATCTTCCTCGCCACAGCGGTATTGCGAAAGCGGCCAAGCCACGCCTGAGGCAGGCATCACGAGTGCGCGATCTGTCAAGACAGCAAGTCGGCTGCGACGGTCACGCTGCCATCCGCTTGCGTAGCAGATAAACGATGTCGATGGCAAATGAGATCACCAGCATTGCAAGAGCGGCGGCGGCGAGATAGGCCGAAACCGGCGCCGTGACAGCCGGAACCAGAACAAAACACAGTATTGCCCCCTGCACGACGCAAACGAATTTGCGCCGCAGCGAAGGTGGAAGATCACCAGAGAGAAACGGAGCCACCCAGCCTGCTGCCACAAAGAGGTATCGCATCAAGCCGATCATAAGAACCCACGCGCCAGCCTTATCGAGCATGGCGGCTGCTGCCGAGAGGATCAGGATGAGGAACGCATCCACCTCCATATCGAAACGAGCGCCTAACTCGGATTCCTGACGGTATCGGCGGGCAAGATACCCATCGATACCATCCAACGCCAGCGCGACGACCACGACACCGACCAATATCCAGAGAACCGTATCCGCCGTGTGCAGGCTTTCAAAACACAGCACCATCGCGCCTGTGAGGCTTACGAGCGAGGCCCGAAAGGCGGTCACGATATTGGCGTAGCCGAACCTGCGGTGTGGATATTTCGGGAGAAGATACACCACGAAGCCGAAGATGACCGACAGGGAAATCACGGCAGAGGCGACGAAATCCCAACCCAAGGACATTTCTGTGCGAACGAGCAGCGCAACAATGATCGTGCCCAGCATCAGACAGGCGAGATGTGCCAGCGTGTTTTGAAAAAGGGGCCTTCGGTCCCTGAGACTATTGGGCGTACCGCCATCGATCAGTGTCATTCATTCACCCGCCCACATATGTCACTCAGCCGCAACAAGTGCCTTCAAATCCATGAGATGCCCGGCACGAAGGGTCTTTGTGCGAAGATAGTTCTCGTTTTCCGCCGTCACCGTTCCCGTCACCGGAGCACGCGCATCCACTTCGATACCCCCTGCCCTGATCGCACTGATCTTTGTCGGATTGTTGGTGTAAATGGCGACCTTTGAAATATTCAAATGCTGCAGCATTGCGATGGCCGCCTCGTAGTGTCGGTGGTCCGCTTCTAGACCGAGTTCAGCGTCTGCATCGATCGTATCTAGGCCAAGATGCTGATATCCATAGGCACGCATTTTCGCGCCGATACCCGTGCCGCGTCCCTCCTGATCGAGATAAAGGAGAACACCACCGCCCGCTTGTTTCAGCAGCACCAGTCCATTGCGAAGCTGATCGCCGCAATCGCATTTCAGCGAACCGCAAAGATCGCCGGTGATGCAGGAAGAGTGGATGCGGATAGGCACGGTGCGCGATACGTCCGGTTTGCCGACGACAATGGCAATCTGGTCCTTTTGCGCAAGTCCACCCCGGAAAACGACGAATTCGGAGTCCCCCAAATCCTTGAGGGGAACGCGCGTGCGGACGACCTTCTCGAAGCGCTGACGTGCAACATCTGTGCCCTTCAAGCGATCTGCGGATAATTCGCAGCACCCATCAAAGCTGCCGTGCGAGCTCGAGACGTCGGCAATCACCATGGCTGGGAGAAGAAGCGCGATGCGCGCCAGTTCTGCGGTTTGCGATGCGAGCGCGTCAGCCTCCATCCACCTTTCAGGCCTTTCAGCACCGAGCACGTAGGATAGTGTGGAGGCCTGCTCAAAATTCACGCCGGAGAGTGGCGTCACGATATCTCCGTTGCCGACGATGCCGAGCCGCGTGGCGCGGGGAGCCGTTAGCAACAATGAGTGCCGGTTCTCAGTCGCCATGGCAAACTGGTCATAGAGCGAGGGCGCGACAGCATCCAGCGCCAAAACGGCAAGCTTTCTCTCATTGGAAGACAGAAGAACCGGGCGACCATAACGAAGCTCCGAAACGGCGCGTTCGACTTCAATTTCAGGCGTGGTGAATTGAAAAGGTGACTGGCTAATAGGCGACATATGGCATGCTCTCCCTAGACGTTTTTATTTTTTACGGAGAAGATCGTTCTTGGATTTCTCGGGGGGCAGAAATTTATTTCGGCATTGTGCACGGAACAAAACGCGCCTCTCAGCGATACGCTCCATTGAATAAGCATTTGTGGGATCACGCTTTTGGCATCTTCTATCGGCACCGCAGCGCAGAATCGGCAACGAACAAGTCGCGCGCTATGGATTGCGCGCGCAAATCATTGCGAGATAAGAGACGATAGCCTCAGACAGCTTGATGACAACGAGGTAATCGTCCGCAGTCTCTACAGCGGTATCAGTCGCGGAACGGAATCCCTCGTCTTCAACGGCGCGGTCCCATCAAGTGAATTTGCGCGGATGCGCGGCCCTCATATGGAAGGCGATTTTTCGTTTCCTGTGAAGTACGGCTATTCCTCCGTTGGGGTCATCGAGGTCGGGCCAGCGGAGTTGATCGGCAAAAACGTCTTTTGCCTTCATCCCCATCAGGATAACTTCATCACGACGAAAGACATGGTTTCCGTGCTGCCGGAAAATCTTCCGTCAGGCCGCGCCGTGCTGGCGGCCAATATGGAAACTGCGCTCAATATCGTCTGGGATGCTCTCATCCAACCCGGCGACCGTGTCGCGGTGTTTGGCGGTGGTGTTGTCGGGACTTTGATTGCCAATCTGATCGGACGGATTGCGGGGACAGAGAGCGTTCTCGTTGACAGCAACCCCGAGCGCCGCGCGCACGTGCAAGCGATGGGCATCAGCTTCGCAGAGGCGGGTAAGCTAGATGGCGAATTCGACGTGCTCATCAATGCGTCAGCGTCCGGCGCCGCCCTCGCAGATGCCATTCAGCATGGGGGCATCGAAGCGCGGATTGTCGAAGCAAGCTGGTACGGCGACAAACCGGTTACCATATCGCTAGGCGGTGCGTTTCATTCCAAGCGGCTTTCTCTCATCAGTTCGCAGGTAGGGTCCATTCCTGCGACGCGCAAGGCACGCTGGAGTTTTGCGCGGCGAATGGCGAAGGCTCTTGATCTGCTACACGACGACCGCCTCGACAACCTCATTTCCGGCGAGACGGCCTTTGCTGATCTGGCAGAGGACTATCCACGTATTTTGTCATCACAAGACACGCTTTGCCATCGCATCCACTACTAACGAAAGAGAGACCATGTTCGCAGTCGAAGTCAGAGACCACATCATGATTGCCCATAGCCTTCCACGCCCGGTTTTCGGCCCGGCACAGGGAATGCACGGCGCAACCTTCGTCGTGGATGCGGCCTTCTTCACCAAAGACGTCGATGAGGACGGACTGGCCGTTGACATAGGCGCAGCCACCACTGTCCTCTCGGAGGTTTTAAAGCCTTTGAACTATAAGAATCTGGATGAACTCAGCATCTTCACAGGCAAGATCAGCACGACGGAAGTCATCGCGAAACATGTCTTCGATGAGCTTGCTTCTGCGGTTGCCGCAAAGCGCCTCGGTCCCGGAAGCCACCGAATTTGCCGTCTGAAAATAACGCTGCATGAGTCTCACGCGGCACGCGGCTGGTATGAGGCTGATCTTTGAAAAAGCGCCTCACGTTTGCATACCCCGGAAATCTTGAGCTCAAGACAGGAGGATATGGCTACGACCGGGAAATCATAAAGGGTTTGCGTGATCTCGGTTGGGACATAGACCTTCTCGCGGTTGGGGACGGATTTCCTTCACCTTCCGCGCAAACGCTGCAGGAAGCTGGAGATCGCCTTTCAGCACTTGAGGACAGTAAACTGGTGATGGTCGACGGCCTAGCTTTCGGCATTATGGATGATTGGGCGAAACAGGAGTCCGAGCGCCTCAGGATCATAGCCCTCGTTCACCATCCGCTAGTACTTGAGACTGGATTGAGCGAAGAGCAACAGGTGCGCTTACACGTCAGCGAAACAGCAGCGCTGGCTGCAACGCGCCATGTCGTGGTGACATCTACGATGACGGCGGGCGAGTTGGCTAGGAAATTCAATGTGTCGCCTGATAAAATCACGGTGGCAGTTCCAGGCACAATTAAGCCGCCTGTTGAGAATAAGCAGCGGAACGAGACCCCGCAAATCCTTTCAGTTGGATCCCTTACCAAGCGCAAAGGATATGACATCCTGATTGCAGCGCTTGAACAAGTCGCCGATCTTCCATGGCAAGCAACGATCATTGGGAGTCCGCATCTGGACCCACCCACAGCCCATGCCCTGGCAGAGCAAATCAATACGCTGAAGCTTTCGGATCGCATCATTCTGGCTGGGGAGTCTGACGACCTCGTCCCCGCTTACGCAAACGCAGACATCTTCGCGCTTGCCAGCCGCTATGAGGGTTATGGCATGGTCTTTGCTGAAGCCCTGTCGCATGGTCTGCCGATTGTAGCCTGCAAAGCGGGCGCGGTGCCGGATGTCGTGCCTGACGATGCGGGCTTTCTGGTGCCGGTGGACGACGTGGACGCGATGGCGGCCGCACTCAGGGCGCTGCTGAGCGATCCCCTGGAACGCAGACGTCGTGCAGAGGCTGCTGCGCGCGCTGGTGCGCTGTTGCCAAGCTGGGCTGACACATCGGAAATCATTTCGAACGCATTGAAAGAGTTTGCATGAGCGGCTTCGACAAGAACTGGCTGACACTTCGGGAAGCAGCGGACCGAGACGCCAGATCGAAAGTCCTGCTTGATACGGTCAACACGTATCTCGGTCCGCATCCGCTACCTCACATCATCATGGATATCGGATGCGGCACGGGATCGACTTATCGAACGCTGTCTCCTGCTTTGCCGGGGGCCGTATGGAAGCTGCTTGATTACGAGACAGCCCTTTTAGACGAGGCGAAGCGTCAAATCGGAGACAGTGAAAACATCGAGTTTCACTGTCAGGACCTAAACCAGTTGGACGAGACACTGTTTAACGGCGTCGCTCTGGTGACAGCATCGGCGCTCTTCGATCTCTGTTCGGAGGAGTTCTGTAACCGGTTCGTCGATCATCTCGCACGACGCAAGATCGGACTCTACGCCGCTCTCAACTACGATGGCATCATGGAGTGGTCGCTCAAGCACCCGTTGGATAAGCAGATCGTGAAAGATTTCAATCGTCACCAGCAGTCCGATAAAGGTTTTGGTCCGGCGCTGGGCCCAGATGCCTCAGATCGTCTCACTGCTTTGTGCGAAGCGCGCGGCTTCATCGTGGAAACGGCAAAAAGCCCGTGGCGACTTGGGCCTGAGACAGCCGAATTGCAGAAAGAGTTTCTCTTAGGATTCCGCCAGCCTATTCAGGAAATCGGAAACATCAGCAGCGCAGACTTCAAAGAATGGCTCGACTTCCGCCTATCAAACATTGGCAAAAAGGGCAGCGTCTGCATCGTCGGCCATACGGATTTCCTTGCTCTCCCGGACGCTTGAATTCACCTCCGATTTCAAGCGGCAGTCGAACAGCACATCACTGCCGAGCGCATAAACGTCGGCGGTGGGACGGTGGGCATTGCAGAGCTTGGCAATCGGCGGCAAGGATATGCCGCACGGGCCAGATCCAATGATCAAGGGTGAAATGGCAACGTGGAGGCGGTCCACGAGATTTCCGTCGATGAAGCGGGCGATCGTTCTTGCTCCACCTTCCACCAAAATTCGCTTCAAGCCGCGCTGCGCGAGAGCGTCGAGAATATGAGAAGGGTCCAGCCCCACAGGTCCTCGCTTCAGCGTCACTACATCGCCACGGTGTGAAGTCTGCGGCGCGTCATGCCCTCGGATGACTATGACGGGCGCGCCGCCATCATGAAACAGACCCTCATTTCCTGTCAGTTCACCGCGACAATCGATGATGACACGGGTTGGGCTTGGGCCACTGACCTCACGCACAGACAGGCGTGGATTGTCGTTCTTGATCGTGCCGATCCCCACGATGACGGCATCGACCAGAGCGCGACAGCGATGGAGATGCGCAAGTCCATCGGGCCCGGATATGTCCCGCGCGTCTCCGCTCGGTGTAGCGATGCGGCCATCCAGGGACTGACCGACCTGTGCCAGAACAAAACCTCCTGTTGCCGAGGCGATAGGGCCGTAGAGCGTAAGGGCAGCATCCGCCTCTTTTCTCCTCACCACATCCTTGCCGTCACGAATGGAAAGAAGCCGTGCCCAGATTCTGTCAGTCATGTGAAGATTGCGCATCGACGTTCCTGTCTAGAGAATACGGTAGAGCGTGGTGTCCCGACGGATCAGATGATGGAAGATCACTGCCAGCATGTGTAACGCAAAAAGCCCCAAAACGATCCACGCGCTCCATTCATGGATGGCGGACAGTGTCGGAGCGATCTGCGGAGATTTACCGAGGGGACTCCAGACCGGCACCACCCCGAACCATTCCAACGGAAAGCCGTGAGCGTTGGTTGCCAGAAATCCCGACCGGCATGACGATGAGAAAGACGTAGATCAAGCCATGGACCGTATGTGCGGCGATGCGTTCCAGCGCCGGACCTTGGATCGGAGGAGCGGGTGTGTACAACCGGGCACCGACCCGCAGTAACATGACCCAGAGCACGAGGAAGCCCAGGCTTTCATGGACGAGATAAAAATCGAGCTTCACCTCTTCCTTTACAAAGCCGATCATCAACCCCATCGGCCATGTCAGGAAAACGAGCAGTGCGACGATCCAGTGCAGAACGCGTGAGAACCGGCTGTATTTCGCCACTTGATAGGTTTGATCGTGGGCCATGCTCTTCCTCCTCCGATACGAAGATACTCTCTGAAGAGCAATGAGCAACCAGTCGGTTCAAATCTCCAACATGCTTTGAACATAATCGGTTTTGTTGGCTTCGTGCGTGTTGATTGGAAGGTATGGCAACAGAGGGTTTGGACAAGGGATTCTTTCCCTTGTCCACTGAGCCTCCACAAGGCTCAATCTGCGTCGATATGAACCTGTTCGCCCGTCTGTGGATGAAATGATATTTCGACTTCCCGTCCGTCCTTGTTGCGGGCCTCGACCTCATAGCATCCGTCATCGATATCGATCTCTCGCACGTCGATATCGAGAGGTGCAATTTTTGCCCTCAGGTCGGCTTCGCTCATCCAATCGGCGATCGGCACATTTCCACAACGACGGTCGTCATCTGCGTGCGCCGTGGTTGCAAAAGCAGTGAGTGCGATAGCGGTTGCTGCGAGAATTTTCATGGGATGTTCCTCTATTAGGGCTTCGCTGTGTTGATCCAGGCGTCTTGCTCATGGATTGATCGCACAGTACGAATGTCCCGCTGAGGAACCGCTGACACGGTCTGTCAGCGAAATTTCAGCCAGAGCCTGCTATAGACTGACAATGAACAGCGTCGTTTCCACATTTGCGTTTCTGATGATCGCTTTTGCCTTCGCACTACCTGCACATGCGGATGATAGCGAGTTGGACAGGCTACGTGATGCTGTTCAACGGGGGGAGGTCATGCCGCTTTCCGAACTTCAAGCCCATGTGCACCGCGTGGCTCCGGGTGAGATCGTCAAGGTCGAACTGGAAGAGGATGACGGCAAGTTCATCTACGAGTTCAAGGTCCTCCAGGCAAACGGCCGTCTGGTCGAGATTGAAATGGACGCGCGGGACGCCCGCGTCCTTGACGTAGATAATGACGACGATTGAGCCCGGATGCGTATTCTACTTATCGAAGACGACCCACTGATTACCCGAGACGTCAAACGTCATCTCGAAACCAACGGTTATGTGGTTGAGCACGAGAAAGATGGCGAGGCAGGCTGGTTTCGCGGCGACAGCGAGGAGTTTGCGGCGGCTGTACTTGATCTTGGCCTGCCCGAACTAGACGGCCTATCCGTGCTCAAGCGATGGCGCCAAAGCGAGAGGGAATTGCCCGTTCTTATTCTGACCGCTCGTGGCAGTTGGCAGGAGCGTGTCGAGGGAATTGATGCTGGTGCGGATGATTACCTCGCAAAACCCTTCCAAATGCCGGAGCTCCTTGCCCGTTTGCGTGCTATTATCCGGCGATCTCAGGGAAAGGCCGCGCCTATCCTTCGCGCCGGTCGCCTCGGCATTGATCCCCGCACAAAAGTCGCATCACTGAACGACGTGCCGGTCGAACTGACTCCGCTCGAATATCGGTGCCTGAATTATTTGATGGCACACGGGGAACGCCACGTCTCGCAAATGGAACTGACGGAACAACTCTACGCGCAGGACTTCGAGCGCGAAAGCAATTCGGTTGAAGTCCTGATCGGGCGGTTACGCAAGAAATTTGGCAAGGACATCATTTCAACCCGGCGAGGCTACGGCTACCGGATCGGAGAAGCATGAACACATCGCACCGGAAGCGGCCTTTGTCCATCCGCAGTCGCTTCCTGATCGTCTCACTCATTACCGTTCCGTGTGCCCTGACCTTGGCTGGGGTGTTCATGGTCTCCGTGTTCTCCACCAATGTCGAGCGCAGGCTGGACGCGGATTTGACGGGCCATATCAACAACATCGCCGCGACCCTGCAAGTATCGCAGCAAGGCCAACTGCAACGCCCGAACGGTTTCATCGACAAGCGATTTACCGATGCCTATAGCGGGCTTTATTGGCAAATCGGCGACGCCACGTCGAACAACAGGTTTCGTTCCCAGTCACTGTGGGACTTTACTCTGGATGTGCCAGTCGATTTGGCGTCGGATGGTGCGGTTCATCGCTTTGTGTTGGCAGGCCCGGAAGGAACGACGCTTGCAGCCCAGTTGCGCCAGATCATGGTACCGACAGTTAATGGTCTCACGACGCTCAACGTCACTGTTGCAGCAGACAAAAAGCCATTGGAAGACGCCGGGTACCAATTCGCAGCAGATCTCGCCCCCTATCTAGCCGGGCTTGCGATCTTCCTGATTGCTGCATCCTTCGTTCAGGTCATATTCGGCCTGAGGCCAATCTCATCGCTGACATCTGCGCTCAACACCATCCGCGAACGTCGGACAGGGAGATTGGACGACGTTCTGCCCATAGAGTTCCAGCCCGTCGAACAGGCCGTCAATCGCCTGCTCGATGCTCAGGCTCAATCGCTCGAAAAAGCGCGCCAGAGGGCTGGCGATCTGGCACATGGTTTGAAGACACCGCTGACAATACTCGGCAATGATGCACTCACCCTCAGGGAAAAGGGTGAAGTCGAGATGGCGGACGAGGTAGATGGGCTATTGGCTTACATGAAAGGCCATGTCGACGCAGAATTGACGCGCAGCCGGATCGCGACGAATGCTGGCATGCGCCAATCCGACGCCAATCTTCAGGAGATTACCGACCAGATCGTCCGCACCCTTCAGAGAACGCCGAAGGGCGACGCTTTGACCTGGCGGATCGATATCCCCACTTCGGTGGTCCTTCCGCTTGATCCCCACGATCTGCGAGAGCTGGTCGGGAATGTGATCGAGAATGCGGTCAAGTGGGCCAGTTCGGAGATTGTCATTGCCTATGCCGACAACAGTCTTGGTATCAGCGACGATGGCCCCGGCGTCGATCTCGATAAGATCGGCTCCCTGACAGAGCGTGGTGTGCGGCTGGATGCGAAGGTGCCCGGAACCGGCTTCGGCCTGTCCATCGTCAGAGAAATTTGCGACGTCTATGGGCTTGCTCTGTCCATCGACAACCGCAGAACGTCAGGGCTGCACGTTCGTATCGGGTTCGGTACGTAGTTGCCGGAAGGGCAAGGCCGTGCCCTGCCCTTCCGCTTTACAAATTCGCTCAGGCAACCTCTGCGTAGAAACGCTTGAACTGAGGAGCAACGCTTGAATGACGTTCCGATCCGCCGACCGTCACTTCGATCTTTCTTCCGCTGCGCTTTTCTCTTTTCAGCCATTCACTGATGGTTTCAGCGCAGGTGTGATCGAGATACTGGAGGTCCTGGGCCTTGAGTTCCACCTTGTGACCCGGCGGAACACTCTCGAAGGCCGACAGGATCGACGGCACATTCGTGCATGTTGCCGCACCTGCCAGATTGAGCACCACGGCATCCTCGCTGTCCTGACGGTCGATGCGAAAACGGCGGCGTAGATGCGGAATGATCTGCGCGAGAGACAGAGCAAGCCCCACGGTGACACCCACCAGCAGATCCTGCACCACGACCATGGTGACCGTTACAGTCCAGATCGCAACAGGCATCCAGCCGTAATGGCCAAAAAGCGTCCGCACATGCTGCAGGCTGACGAGACGCCAACCGGTTACGAGCAGAACGGCCGCAAGTGCCGTCAGGGGAACGATTGCCAGCAATTGCGGCGCCAGCGCTATCAGGCACAGGATCCATGTGCCGTGCATGATTGTCGAAAGCCGCGTCTTGGCACCCGCCTGCACGTTTGCAGAAGAGCGCACGATGACGCCGGTGATTGGCAGACCGCCCAGCATGCCGCACAGACCATTACCGATGCCCTGAGCAAACAGTTCCTTGTTGAAGCGTGCGGGTCGCCCGTCATGCATTCGATCCACCGCGGCCGCGGACAGAAGCGTCTCCGCACTTGCAATGACCGCAATCACGATAGCGGCAATCAGAAGGCCGGGCTCCTGCAATCGTGCAAACTCTTCCACGCCCGGTATTGTCACCGCATCGAAGAGAGACGCCGGAAGCTCGACACGACGGATCGACAGATCAAGCATTGCGGCAAGAAGGGTGGCGACAAACACCCCGATCAATGCGCCGGGCACAAGCTTCATGGAATGCGGACGCAGTTTTTCCCATCCAAGCATGAATGCAAGTGTGACCAGTCCTATCAGCAACGCGCTGAGGTGGCTGGTCATGCCGTCCTGCCAGAGATGCCCGACAGTCTCATCGATAGCCACCACGTTTTCTATCGCGCCAGCGGCAGGCTTGGCATCCATGAGCACGTGGATCTGACCGAGGATGATCAGAATGCCGATACCCGCCAGCATGCCGTGGACAACGGCAGGCGAAATGGCACGAAACCAGGACCCGATCCGCAGAAAGCCCGCCAGGATTTGCAGAATACCGGCAAGCACCAGCACGGGACCCAGAGCGGCAATGCCGTATTGGTCGACAAAGCCGAACACAATGACGGCAAGTCCGGCAGCGGGTCCGGAGACCTGGAGGGGAGACCCGGCAAGGGTACCGACCACGATGCCGCCGATGATGCCGGATATCAGACCCATGGCAACAGGCACGCCGGACGCTATCGCAATGCCAAGGCACAAGGGAACTGCGACGAGGAAGACAACGATCGATGCCGCAAAATCCGCAATCGTCGTTGCAAACGGTTTGGTGAGCGGGCGACTTTCGTCGCTCTCAGTCCACGCTTTGTTGCTCATTGTTCTCACCCCGCCATTGCAAGGTTTGCGGGTTCGGGAACGACATGAGGCTCCGCACGACCACTGACGGCAACGGGAATCGGCTCGCTATCGGCGACATCCCGGAAGCGCGAGCTCTGGCCGTCATAGGCCAGCACGCTGCCGCAATCGATGTCGAAAAACCAGCCATGCAGTGTCATTTCATTGCGCGCGAGGCTTGCGGCGACCGATGGGTGCGTCTGAAGGTGCGCGAGCTGAATGACGACATTTTCCATGGCAACCGCACGCACGCGCTGCTCCTCATCGATATCAGGGGGATAGGCCTGGCAGACGATGGAGTGGGCGGCGTGTCCGTGGCGAAGCCAAGCGGCCACATTTGGCATGCTGCCAAGGCGCTCCGGGTGGCAGAGCCCCTTCATCGCGCCGCAATCGGAATGTCCGCAGACGATGATGTCACGAACGTTCAAGGCAACGACCGCATATTCAATCGCCGATGAAACCCCGCCATTGGCTGTCTGGAAAGGTGGCACGATATTTCCGGCATTGCGGCACACAAAAAGATCACCTGCATTGGCCTGGGTGATCGTTTCCGGCATGACCCGGCTGTCTGCGCAGGAAATGATCAGCGCCTGCGGTTGCTGGCCCTCTTTCGCCAGACGGCGGTAGAGCGATGCCTGATGCGGAAAAACGTCATCCCGAAAGCTGCTGAGACCCCTAAGCAAATCGTCCATTGCTTGTATCCTTCCTCTGCTCAGACGAGGCCCTGTGACGGCCCCCGCCTCACTGAAGCGATTATTCGCACCGCACAAACTAGGGAGGGGAAAATGACAAGTAGCTGACGATAAGAACCCGAAGAAATTTCGAGCTGACTTAAAACGACCAAAAGATTCAATAACATACAATCCTAAAATAAATTTCTTTTCATAGCTTTGGATGAATTTCCTGGTTAATCTTGTCAGAGGACGTATGAGATTTCATCCCCTACCATTTGCAGAGGCTGCGCGTGTGCAACGCACACGAAAGCCAACGAACTGGGGCCGTTGAAACGAAACATCGTTGCTATAGCCGTTTAATTGTCCTTCGCCCCCACTAAGCTAATAACCAAAAAGTGCCCGCTGACACCGCTTGCGCAAACCGGTCTCACGCTCAATAAAAGACTGTAAAGATACCGGTTCAACGAAACACTCTGACCTCACTCATGACAGGCTTGTTCAGCGATGATAACTCTCCGTATTAGGCACATCGTGCAGGAGGAATCTCGATGAAAGACGCTTTACTCGTACTGACTATTTCCACGGTGACTATTTTGGGAGCAAGCGTGCCGGTCCTTGCGCGAAGCAACGACTTCAACCTCACGTATTACGTGGAGCGGACGCCGGAAGCTGCACTGGACATTAAAACCTGCGGCGCGGCTGTGGAAAATGCAGCCGCCAAGGCAGGCTACGAGGCAAATGTCCAAAACTTTCCGGGACAGCTCGTCCTTGTTAGCGGAGGGAAGGAAGGTCAAGGTGTCTTCACCGTTCAATGTATTGAAGTCGAGAAAATGACCGTGAGTGTGGTTCAGGGGATCGATTACCGCAATCAGAAAGCCGCTCTTGGTCAATTCGCTGATGACGTTCAAGCCGCCATCATCGCAGCAAAGAAGTAAATTGGAACATGACTGTGACCCAAGCGACCCCGACCATCGACAGCGTGATTGCCGAAGAAGCATTGCTTCATATCCCGACGTTCCATTATGACTTCGCCTGGACGCTTGGGAGCATGATCCGACAAAAAGCGGCAGAGAAACAGTACCCCGTCGCAATCGAAGTCAGGCACGGAAACGACGTCGTGTTCGCCACGCTTCTGCCAGGGGCGACGATCGACAACTTTGGCTGGACCAAACGCAAATGCGCGGTCGTCCATCGCTTTCATCGCAGCTCCCTCAGGGTCAGGCTGGAAGCAGCCTCTAGGGGCTACGATTTCAACGCGAAGTTCGGGTTGCCGATCACGGAGTACGTCGCCAGTGGCGGTGGGTTTCCATTGATCCTGACGGGAGGCACGCTTGTGGGTTCGGTGGCTGTGAGCGGACTTCCGGACGTCCAGGATCACACGCTCATTACTGAAACTCTCAAGGAAATGCTGGGCCTTTGAGGACCTCAGCCTTTTGGTCGATATTCGCCCTCAATCTCATTCATCCGCGTCCCTAGACGTCCATAACGGTTGGAGACATGCCGCCGCATAAACATTATCCCTCGAAAAGCACGAATGCCGCCCAGAGCGACGGATCCTCGGCCTTGTTGATCTCGCCTTTCATGGCTGCGATCCGCGTCTTGCGAAGCGCAGCAGCATAATCGAGTTTTTCCTTGGACAGCACCCGATAATAGTAGGCCATGAAATTGGCTGTGCCTTCATCGTTGACATCCCACAGCGCAAGCAAAGAACGCCTCGCACCGGCGATGGCCAGTGCGGTCGGCAGACCTCGGACATTTCCGAGACGGCTGGGATCACCCTGTGCGGTCTGGCATGCTGAGAGCACGACGAGATCGACCGAGGACAAATCCCAGGTCATCAGTTCACGCGCGTAGAGCGTCCCGTCTTTGTCGCTGATGCCGGGCTTTTTCGCGTTTTGCGCCCCGGCAACAATCAGACCGCTGCGCCACAGGGCGTCAACGGCATCTGGACCATTTTCCTCGTTGAAAAAGCCATGGGTGGCGAGATGGACAATCGATGCATCGGTAGACGCCCGGCGGATGGATGCCTCGTCGCCCTTGCGGCCTCTCAGCGACTGCACCGCCATCCCGGCTTCCCCTAGATTGTCTGCGACATCGCGCATCTCGTCGCGCGTGAATGGAAGCGGCGTTTCGTTTCGATAGCTCAAATCGCCTACGATGAGCGCGCTTTCGCCCGCCGCCGGTCTGTCGCGCTTCTCGGCGAAGAAAATCGCGTCGGCTCTTGTCAGAAAGTGCAGCTGGAACGCCTCGTCGAGATATCGTCCATCAGGTGCCTTCATGACTGAAAACGGGATGCTGTAAAGTGCCGCATCCAGCACGATGTACAGCTGCTTTTTGCCAGCAATCACACTCTCCAGCGGGCCGAAGAGCCCGGCATAGAGCTTGGCAAAGCGCTGTTCCACATCTTCTTCCGCACCGGCCTGCGCCATGATGGCCGATAGTGACCCAAGGTTGACGATGGTGGGTACATGGTCCCGTTGCCGTATGATGGCCTCGAGCCGTGCATCGTCACTTTTGTCATCACCATTGCGGGTGCGACGTGAATTCACGAAGAAATCGATCATCACTGAATCCGGGGCCAGCGTATCCTCAATATCCGGGGCCAGCGTATCCTCAATGGTATCAGGTGTACCGCCCTGCACCAGCGAGGCCGGCAGCTGTTCGCGTGTCGCTTTCAGCTCCGCAAGCATCTTGCTGATATCGCTGTCCACATCGCCAGATGACAGAAGTTCCTGCTGCTGCCCCATCAGCCGCACGACCTTTTCAGTCAAGCGTTTGAGGTTTGGATCGGTGATTGTTTCGGCAGCCATGCGCAGACGGGTCCGCTCCCCGCTTTCCATCGACTTCCAGCGTGTGACGGCATTCGCATAGGCAGAGGCGGCCTGCGGATTGGACTGCGCAAACTCGCCGAATGCCAGCAGCATGTCATCGGCAAGGCGTCGCGTGGTTTCCGCGACATATCGGTTACCGGAAGAGCCGACCTCCCGCAGCATCCATGAAAACATCTTTTCATCGAGCTGTTCAAACGACTCCAAAGTCTTGGTATCGTTACGCCGTAGATGCGCCGTTGCCACCTCCAGTTCGGCATCGAACGTGATCGGATGCAGTTCGCCGAAGGCTTTGCCGGAGATGTCGTAGGCCTCTTCGCGAAGGGCAAGGGCCTGGTTCGTGTCGTCACGCATCTCGAACTGCTCTGCGGCCAGTTGGGCAGTCTTGACCCGCATCAAGTCGGGAGCACTCCGCCAATCCTTGATGGCAGCCATTGCTGCCAAAGACGCGTTGTCCAGCCGGGCGTTCCGGCTGAAATAGGCGTCTGCATAGGCCTTCCACTTTTCGCCCTGGGCTGCATGTTCCGACGTCGGGTCGGCGAGCGCTTCACCGATCTGACGCTGCTCCTCAAAGGCCTTGAGGGCGCCCTCCTTGTCACCCAAAGCGAGGAGGTCCAAACCAAGATTGGAGGCGCTGACGAGTGCTTGAATACTGGCCCGACCATAATGCGCGATACGCACCTTGAGAAGGAATTCATCGATACCGCGCGCGACCTCTGGATGATCGACCATGCGCAGCGCCTCCGCAAAATTGTTCGCGGTGCGCCAGGTCAGCGGAGCGTTTTCACCAAGGGAGGCAAGAGCGGTCGTATAGACCTCCTCCTGAATATTGAGGCCTGATGCAACGGCGCCGTTGGCGACAAGCAAGGAAGCAAGGTTGTCCCCACCGGCGATCGCTTGTTCGGATGTCTTGCCGAATTGCCTGTCTAGCAACTCGCGCGCCATGCGGGCTGCGTCAATCGACGTATCGATGTCGTCGCCGGATTTGGTGAGGAAGCGGGAATATTCGAACCACAGGGTAGCAAGTTCCCGGCTCTCCTTCTTTGCGGCAGTCGTACCGAGGCCTTCTGTGAAAAAAGCTTTGGCCGTTTCGGTCTGCCCACTATCAGCAAAGGATTGCCCCGCCCGCCTGTATTCATCAAGGGTAAGGCCGTGATTTTTTCCCGCTGCGGCATATTTCAGGGCCGCTTGAAGCCGTGGAAGGCCCGTGTCGATGTCACCCGTCTGAAGAAAGCTGTACGCGCCGAAAATACGAGCCATTGTCTCAAAGACACTTCCCTTACCGGCAAGAGCTGCGGCCCTGGTGATATAGCCTTCCATCAACCGCGTTTGAGTGGCGCGATCACCAGTTGCGCCTACCGCGTTGAGGAGAAGGTTGTAGAAAACAGCCAGCTCTTCGCGGTCGAGTTCCTTGTCCAAATACTCTTGAACAGCAAGACCATCGCGAGCGGCACGGTCCCAGTTTCCCACCATGGCGTCTAGCTTGAGCGCTTGAAGCCCGAAGCGCCCGGCCAAGAAGCTTTGACCGTCCTTCCGAAATTCCAAACTTGTCTTCCATGCCAAAGCTCTGGCTGCGTCGGCATCAGTTTCCGAAAGTTGATTGACTTGCTGACCGATCTCATGCGCGCGGGTTTCTGCAGGGCGGCCTTGTGCCGCAAAGACGTGGCACGAGAGGAAAAGCAGGATCACAAGCACAGAGCTGGCTATCCGTAAGAGCCCAGCCAACCCTGCGGTCTTCGTTAAACGCAGTGCCTCCATCAAGCTTTGCCTCGCTGAACGATCGAAATAATCCAGGCAATCACATTCGCCAAAGCGATGACAATGCTCGCGCCGATGAACATCCGTGCCGTATCGAGAGCTCCCTGGTTCGTCAGGATAAACCCGAAAGTTCTGTCAACGCACCAGTCCCCGCAGTTTGGTCGGGCAAGATATGATGCGACGTTAACGAGGCTGAACAGACACCATGTCAGAAGCGCTTGATAAAGCACAATCGAAACGATCAAAAGCTTCCATTTCCAATCCATCTCAATATCCCTGACGCCCGCATTAAATTTCTATAGTAAAAGCCAAAAATGCAACTCTCTTAAAACGTGATTACCGCGACGATCTTTGCAAGTCGCACTTCTTCGGTCGCAAGCCGAATGCGCTCGTTGACGCTAACCCATAATGAGGAGCTCGACACAATCTGACCCTTGATCGCGACCGATCCCGAATTCTCTGTAGCCACTAGAACGAATGGCATATTCATCGAACTGCCGTGGCGCCGATAAACGTAGGCGGTTAAAGGCATCGCTATCCGATTTGATTAAAATCTTTCTATCGATCAAGCTCTTGACCGCTTCCTCGGAAACGCCGCACCAGCGTGAGACGATAGCGTTGTCCATGGACCCCATATCCTCGGAGCTTTCCAGATTTGCGGCAGCGAAGACCTGTCGAAAGTCATCATCATCGATGTCACGTAACACTGCCGCCTTGTCAGGCGGTGTTCTTTTGATCTCCATTTCTCCGATCTGTTGAAGCACGATTGCCCCTATCGAAAACAGCGCCACGGCGAGGCAGCAGATGCCAATTATAAAGTTTTTCAACTTGAGTAACCCAGTTTCGGCAGTTGCTGCTCTGGTGACGTCGAGGTTTCCAACACATCCTTATCTATTTCAGATGACACGAAAGCGTCGAATTGTTAAGCCTTTGGTTGTGCTTTCAGAGCAGTTGTTTTTCCCTAAACACATCTTTTCGTAGCTGCAAAACGGGAGTTGAGCCAGGCACATGGTTTTGAATTCGAACATGACGCGACGCCGTCTGCTTGGTACGACAGGCATGCTTCTGGCATCGGCAACATGGATTCATGCAAACTCTTTGGAGAAACAGGCTTTGCTGAAGCTTTGGGATGAATGGAAAGCCGACTGGCGGTGGATGGAAAAACGGACAACCGACCTTGGATGGAAGGTCACGCCTCTTCGGATCGGACCACCAGCGTCAGAGTTGCAGGTTCGAGTCCTTGAGAGCCGGTTTGGTTTTCCTGTACCGTCTCAATTACGGGCTGTTCTCACACAGCTATCAGGTGAAGTGGAATTTGGCTGGTACGTGCCTTCTCATCTTCATTCCATGGAGAGAGACGAGATGCCGACGATGAGCTTCAATCGCGGTGATATCTGGAGCCTATCCCACATCGAGCAGATGGCCATTCCGATCTTTTTGGAATGGAAAAAGGATCTGGCGTCACAGGACCTGTCGGAAGCCCCCAACAAACCGGAGATGTGGGAGCATCAGTTTCCATTTTACAATCTCATCAACGGTGACTGGCTGACGATCGATACGTCCGACGCGGACCCTGAAAAGCAGCCGGTTCGCTATTTTTCCCATGATCTGGAAATGATCCACGGACTGGCAGTAGCCCCGAATTTCTTCACCTTCATGACGCAGATGTCGAAGCTTGGTCTCGCGGGCACGGAATGGGCGTCATGGATGCGATTCAGTCGAGGTCAGGTGAACGACACGTTTTATCTGGATGCAGACACACCCGGTGCGAAGGGATGGCTGGCTTGGATAAGGCGCGACACGAATGGCACCGAGCCGGACGAACCGCCGATTGTCGTGGTCGAAGAGACAGTCGCAGATGTAGCCTTGCTCAAGGCGGCGCGGGCGAACTCCCTCTTAGGCGTCAATGCCGCACTTCTGGCAGGAGCAAAACCGGATTGCGTGCCCGCCAGTCAAAGACTGATGGAGGAGATGGTTTGGGGCGAAGAGTTCTACACCGCGATATCTTACGCGATACGCAACAACAATACGGCAATGATCGAGCGGCTTCTTCAGGTGGGCGCGACGCTCAACACGCGACTGTTGCCGTTGAATGTTGCCGTTAAAGAAGGTTCTCTAACAACCGTTCGCTGGCTCATCGAGCATGGTGCTAGAGTAAATGGGTGGAAGAACCAGCGATACTGGCCCTTGCATGATCTTGTCGTGACACGCAGCGTGGTCGCGTCCATGACGCTAGAGGAATATCACGACACGCTTCGCAAGAGCTACAGCGTCAGCGGTTCGTCGCTGGATTCAGAGATTGAGAAGCAACTTAAATGGCATATCAGCCGGGCGGATTACATCCAGATGCTGGAAGCCCTGCTTGCCGCTGGTGCGGATCCCGATGCGCGGTGGGACAACGGACTGACGATGCTCGCCTGGGGCGGTGACGTTACTGCCAAAGTGTTGCTCGCGCATGGAGCCGATCCCAACATACGAGACACAAGAGGCGCCACGCCTCTCCATTTCGCCCGCACTGGAGAAAAAGTGCGCTTGCTGGTCGGCGCCGGTGCCGATATCAACGCGCTTGAGGTCTCGCCGGACGTTGAGAACAGCTCAGGATATACGCCTCTTCAATCTGCGTTGCTGACTCAGAAGCTGAGCGGAGACAGCCCCATAACCGCGCTGCTCGAACTCGGCGCAGACCCGAAACGTCTCAGCGCCGACGGTCGCACAACGCTCGCCTATTGTTTCGATGAAGTCAGTTTCAAAATGATTTCCGCCAGAGGCGTCGATCCCATGACGCTTCAACCGGGAAGACAAACGCTTCTTCACAATCTGACAAGCCACCACTGGCTCCCTCGCCAAACCTTCCCGAACGAAGTGGCCTTCATGGATTTTCTGATGGGTCTGGGCATAGATATCAACGCGCGCGACGACAAAGGGCGCACAATGCTTCACTACGCTGCGGAAAGAGAAGAAAACGAAGGTTCCAAGCCAAATTACGAAAGCGTTATCGCACGCGGGGCCGACAAGAACATCGCGGACAACGACGGAAAACGTCCGTTCGATTTGGTGGCGGGGTCTCTTGTGGATATCCGAGCGGTGCTGAAGTAAGTATTCGCGGCTTTTGCACTCGGATCTGCGGCAATGATCCACATCGTGTAATCAGCATGTCGGCATTCTGTTGCGCCTTGGAAAGACTTTAACAGCGTTATTCTAAGGTCATTCTTTGGTGACAGCTGAGAAGCTCTGTTCTCGATGTCGGAGACGTTGGACACGAAAGTTCAGATCACGAGGCCTCTGAAGCGCGGGCGACAAATCGAGATCGAGAGATTGCGCGCACCTATGGCTGTAAGCCTGCGCACCGTGCCGTATTGCGGATATGCGCCTCCATCTCGCTCCGCGCCAAAGCGGCGTCATTGGCTTTGAGAGCTGCGATGATACGTCGGTGCTCTGCAATGGATTGCCGCATTCTTTCAGGGTCCGTGATCGGGATTGGTTGGCGCTGGGTTTCGGTGACTTGATCCCGCACCGTCTGATAGAGCGCCTTCAGCATGGTGTTGGAGCAGGCCGACACGATGGTGCCGTGAAACTCCAGATCGGCGTCAACATTGGCGAGCAAATCCTGATTGGCCCAACAATCCTCCATGGTCTTGGTCGCCTTTTCCATCTTTTCCAGCTGTGTCTGGGACAACCGTCCTGCGGAAAGGCGCGCGATTTCGCCCTCAAGCAAAATGCGGGTCTGGAAGACATCGAAGACGGAATAGCTTTCCGAATAGCGCCAGGGCGCCATGCCCGATTCGCCAGCCGCCCCCTCACCAGCAGCCACGAATGTCCCGCGTCCGGCTTCCGTTTTCAAAAGGCCTAGCGTTTCCAGGGTCAGCAATGCCTCGCGTAACGACGCCCGACTGATGCCGAATTTTTGGGAGAACTCACGCTGGGACGGGATTTTCTCGCCTGCCTTCAATTGCCCGGCCTGAATCATGGCCTGGATTTCGCGGGCGACCGATTGTGGCACAAGCGTTTTGTTGAGCATTCTGTCTCTGTTTCCCTGAAAGCCGCCCCGGCCCTTCCGATATATTTTTTAAGTAACATCTTGCAAAGCATAAAAGCGCGTGCTTGTTTGGTCGGACTGGTCTGACCAGTTAGACCAACGTAGATTGGCTCAAAACATAAAACAAGGGGTTCTCGCATGCATCACGTTTCGCGCATCAAAAGCACACTTCTCGCAGGGCTCGTTTCCGCGCTCGGCGTGTTCAACGTTCACGCCGCCGATCTAACGGTCGGTGCCAATATCGGCAACGTTCCATGGGAATTCGAAGACGCCAGCGGCAAGGTCACCGGCTTTGAAGTCGATCTCGTCAACGAAATCGCCAAGCGCCTCGGCAAGTCGGTCGAATTCGTCAACACACCGTTCAACGGTCTTTTCCCTGCGGTCCAGTCAGGCCGCATCAACATGGCCATCTCCTCGATCACCATCACCGAAAAGCGTCTGGCATCCGTCACCTTCGCCCAGCCTTACTACGATAGCGACCAGTCTTTGACGGTAACAGCTGCTTCCGGCATCATCGGCCTCAAGGGCATGAGCGGCAAGGTCGTCGGCGTTGACACCGGATCGACCGGTGACATGTGGGCTGAAGCGCACAAGGCCGAATACAAACTTGGCGAAATTCGCAAGTTCGAAGGTTTGCAGCCCGCAATGCTCGATCTCGTTGCCGGTCGTATCGATGGCTATATCTCGGATATTCCGGCCCTGCTCTATTACGCCAAGGACAAGCCGGAGCTGAAGGTTGTCGAGCGCATTCCGACGGGTGAAAAATACTCGATCATGTTCAACAAGGGCGATCCGCTCGCCACTGAAGTCAACACCGTCATCACCACGCTGAAGGGCGAAGGCTTCATCGCAAAGCTGCATGAGACGTGGTTCGGCGCAAAGGCCGAGGACACGACCTCGACGGTTGCCGTGCTCGACATGCCGAAGGCCAAGTAAGGCTTGAACCGCATCCGGCGGGACCAATCACGTCCCGCCAGATTGCCAAGGGAGCCACTTCGGCATGAACCTCATCAATACCTTTTTCAATGTTCCCGTGTTCCTCAACAGCCTGCCGCAGCTACTTTGGGGCCTGGTCGTCACGATCCAGATCGGTGTCACCAGCATTCTTTGCGGCCTGATCGGCGGTCTGTTTCTGGCGGTGGCACGCCTTTATGCCCCCGCATTCTTCAAACTGCTGATCCGTGGCTATATCGATATCTTCCGGTCGATCCCGCTGCTGGTGCTGTTGATCGTCGTCTATTACGCGCTGCCCTTCGTTGGCATCCGGTTGTCGCCATTTCTGTCTGCTGTCACGGCACTGTCGCTGGTCTCCGCCGCCTATACGGCTGAAATCTTTCGTGCAGGCATCGAGGCTGTGCCGCATGGGCAATTCGAGGCATCCGCAGCGCTTGGTTTCTCCAACCGCAATACGATGGTCGATATCATTCTGCCGCAGGCGATCCGCATCGTCATTCCGCCGCTGACCAATAATTGCATCAACGTCATGAAGGACACGGCCCTCGCTTCGGTCGTTGCAATGCCGGACCTATTAAAACAGGCAACGCAAGCGCAGGCGCTGAATGCAAACCCGACGCCGCTGATCGGAGCCGCCCTTATCTATATCGCTCTGCTCTGGCCGATGGTCGCCGTTGTCGCACGTCTTGAAAAACACTTCAGCCGGGGGAAGCGTTGATGGAAAAGACCGCATCCCCCCTCATTTCCATCCGTGGGCTGACCAAGGCCTATGGCACTTTCACCGTGTTGCACGGCATTGATCTCGATGTCGCCGAAGGCGAAGTCGTATGCGTTATCGGCCCTTCCGGGTCCGGCAAATCGACGCTTATTCGCTGCATCAACCATCTGGAAGCCTTTGCCCCTGAAAGCACCATCACGGTGGATGGCATTCGCGTTGCGCCCGGTCCGGCCCTTGCGAAGGTGCGCGCCGAAGTCGGCATGGTGTTCCAGTCCTTCAATTTGTTTCCGCATATGACGGTTCTGAGAAACGTCATGATTGCGCCCATGCGGGTGCGCAAGACGCCCGAAGCGGAGGCTGAACGCAAGGCGCGCGAGCTGCTGGCACGCGTCGGCATTTCCGAGCAGGCGGAGAAATTTCCCGGCCAGCTCTCCGGCGGCCAGCAGCAGCGTGTGGCAATTGCCCGGGCGCTGGCGATGGAGCCGCGCGTGCTGCTGTTCGATGAGCCGACATCCGCCCTCGATCCTGAAATGGTCGGCGAAGTGCTGGATGTCATGCGCAAGCTGGCTGGCACCGGCGTCACCATGGTGATCGTCACGCACGAGATGGGCTTTGCCCGTCAGGTGGCTGACCGCGTCATTTTCATGGATGGCGGCAGGTTAGTGGAGTCAGGCACGCCAGCGGAAATTTTCGATAACCCACAAGAGGCCAGAACGCGCGACTTCCTTCGCGCCGTTCTCAATCATTGAATAAAAATACCATTCGGGAGACACCAGGAATGACCACCATTTCACCGCTCAACCTCGATTATGTGCGCAGCCAGTTTCCAGGCCTGTCACGCGTCTGGACTTTCTTCGACAATGCCGGCGGATCGCAAATCCTTAAGGGCGCGCTGGACCGCATCAATACGTTTCTGATCGAAAAAAACGTGCAGATCGGAGGCTCCTACGAGGTCTCGCAAAGTGCAGCCAACGCGCTCTACGAGGCCCGGACTGCTGCGATGCATCTGGTCAATGCATCGAGACCGGAAGAAATCGTGTTCGGCAGTTCCACCACGGCGCTGCTGCAGAACCTTGCCCGCGCCATGCAAAGCCAATTGTCTGCGGGCGATGAGATCATTGTCACCGTCAGCGACCACGAATCCAATATCGGTCCCTGGGACCGGTTGCAGGATGCGGGCGTTACGCTCAAATTCTGGCCGCTGAACAAGGAAACACTGACGCTCGATCTGGCCGATCTCGAACCGCTGATGAATGAGCGCACCAAAATGGTCTGCGTCACCCATGTCTCCAATATCTTGGGCTCGATCAACCCTATCCGAGAGATCGCCGATTTCGTGCATGCGCGTGGGGCAAAGATTTGCGTCGATGCCGTGGCCTATGCCCCGCACCGCGCTGTCGATGTGCAGGCCTTCGACGTCGATTATTACGTCTTCAGCCTCTACAAGACATATGGCCCGCATTATGCGCTGATGTATGGCAAATACGATCTTCTGCTGGAACTCGACACGCTCTACCATTATTTTTACGGCAAGGACAAAGTGCCGGGCAAGCTGGAGCCGGGCAACCCGAACTATGAGCTGGCCTATTCCACCTGCGGCATCGTCGATTACCTGACCACATTGGGCGAGCAGGCTGGCGAGACCGGCACGGTGCGCCAGAAAATCGAGGCGGCCTTTGCAGCCATCACCGCGCAGGAAAATCTTCTGACGGAACGCCTGCTAAGCTACCTGCGCTCTCGCAACGATTGCCGGATCGTTGGACAGGTTTCCAACAAAGAGGAGACACGGGTTCCGACGATTGCCTTCCGCTTCGATGGCCGCGAGGCGGGAGAGCTTTGCAAGGCAATGGACGGCGAAAACATCGCCATGCGGTTTGGTGATTTCCATTCGAGACGGCTTGCCGAATATCTCGACCTGACCGACCATGGCGGAATGCTGCGCGTTTCCATGGTACATTACAACACGCTGGAAGAGGTCGATCGCCTCACAGCGGCGCTTGACCGTATTTTGGCTGGCGATGCCGGATTTGCGAAAGCAAGCTAAGCTTTAAACGACAATAAGGACATGGAATGATGCGTTTCGATACGGTGATCAGACATGGAACCGTGGTGACGGCAAGCGACACCTTCGTCAGCGATGTCGGCATCAAGGACGGGCGCATCGCCGCGCTCGCCGCTGAACTGACCGATGCCGACGAGGTGATCGATGCCACCGGCCTTTTCGTCCTGCCCGGCGGTATCGACAGCCATGTCCATCTTGATCAGCCATCCGGTGATGGCATCGTTATGGCCGATGATTTCGACAGCGGCACCCGCTCTGCCGCCATCGGTGGCAACAGCACGGTTCTGGCCTTCTGCATGCAGGAAAAGGGACAGTCGCTGCGAGAGGCGCTGAAGGTCTATCATGCCAAGGCCGAAGGCAAGTGCCATGTCGATGTTTCCTTTCACCTCGTCATCACCGACCCGACCACGGAAGTGCTGGGACAGGAATTGCCTGCACTGGTAGAGGATGGCTACACCTCGCTGAAGGTCTTCATGACCTATGAAGGCCTGCGGCTGCGCGACGATGAAATCCTCGCCACACTGGATACGGCACGCCGCACTGGTGCGCTCGTCATGGTCCATTGCGAAAACGAAGATGCCATCCGCTATCTTATCGGTCGCCATGAGGAAGACGGCAAATTCGAGCCCAAATACCATGCCACGACGCGGCCCATCGCCGCCGAGCGAGAGGCGACGCACCGGGCGCTATCATTGGCCGAAATCGTCGATGTGCCCATCGTCATCGTCCACGTTTCCAACCGCGAGGCGATGGAGGAAATTCGTCGCGCGCGCCAGCGCGGCCAGAAGATCGCGGGCGAAACGTGCCCACAATATCTGATGCTGACCGCCGATGATCTCGACCAGAGCGAGATGGAAGGTGCTAAATATGTCTGCTCCCCACCTCCGCGCGATAAGGCCAGCCAGGATGCCTGCTGGGAGGGGCTGGAACAGGGCGTATTCGATCTCTTTTCGTCCGATCATTGCCCGTTCCGTTTCGATGATCCCGAGGGAAAGCTGAACGAGAAAGGCAAGCGTAATTTCCGTTGGATTCCCAACGGCATCCCCGGTGTTGCGACCCGTCTGCCAATCCTGTTTTCCGAAGGTGTGATGAAGGGCCGGATCGAAATCAACCAGTTCGTTGCCGTGACCTCCACCAACCACGCCAAACTCTATGGCCTCTACCCGCGCAAAGGCACAATCGCTGTCGGTGCAGATGCGGATATCGCCTTATGGGACCCGAACAAACGCGTGACCATCACCAACGACATGCTGCATCACGGCGCGGATTATACACCCTACGAGGGACTGGATATCAAGGGATGGCCAGTGCGCCTGCTCTTGCGTGGCAAGACCATCGTGGAGGACGGACACTTCGCCGGGCCGTCTCCACATGGAAGCTATCTGCCTCGACAGCGGTCATCGCTCACCAAGCAGCGTTCTGAGGCTTTGAGCTGAGCATCGAACCAGACAGCTGATTGCCCGGCATCCAGTCAATGCCGGGCATCGTGTTAATCGCCTACTGTTTCGAATATTTGCGGTCTTGATCGGACAAATGTTTTCCGTCCGGCTTTCCAGCCAGCCAGAGTTTGCGCCCCGGATCGTATGGCGCTGCGGTGGTTCGGGGCGTCAAGGATGACGATGTCGGCCACAGCGCCCAAAGCCAAACCATAATCTGCTCTCATAATCTTCGCGGCATGTGCGCTGACCATCTGAAAAACCGAGTCTATATCCTCATCGCGGGAAAGCTGCATGACATTGGCATAGAGATTGGCCATCCGTCCCAGTGAAGCATCTCCGAATGGAGTGAAGGGGTTCAGGACATTGTTGGTCGCGATTGCAGCTAGCACTCCATCTTTCAGCAAAAGATGTGCCGGTGTAACGCCGCGCGGGATGTTGAACTGCTGATCGCGCCCCATCAGAAACAAATCTGTAGCGGGCAAAACCGTCATAGCAATGCCGGCAGCGGCGATTTTGCGTGCAGCCATCGAACGTGCCGCCGGATCAAGCGCGGAGAGGTTGGTTACGTGGCCAATCGTCACGCGCCCACTATAGGCATTAGCCCGGGTTGCATCGATAACGGCCGGTAAATCGGTTCTTGCAGGATCGAGGCTGAAATCCAGATGGAAATCCACATCGACATCATACTTTCGGGCCAGCGCGAATATCCGCCGGATATGCTCCTCGGGTCGCGGGTCGGTATAGGGACAGCCCCCGATCGCATCGGCACCGGTTCGCAGAGCCTCGTCCAGCATCTCTTCCGTTTCCGGCTCCTGCGTCAGCCCTTCTTGCGCGAAGGCGCAAATCTGGATGTCGATTGCGAAGGAAAAATGCTCACGAACGCGCTTGATCGCTTCGAAAGAGCGCATGCCAGCGCGTGGATCGATCTCCACAAAGGTGCGCATGCGCGTGGTGCCGTTGGCGATGGCTTGCCGGACGATGGCAGATGCCCGCTCAGTAACGTCTTCTTCAGAAAATCCGGCCTTGGCTTTTGCCGTTTCGCGCACGGCTTCTTCCAGCGTACCGGCACAGATCGTGCAGCGTTCCAGAATACAGGCCTTGTCGAGATGGATATGGCTATCGACAAAGCCGGGAAATGCGAAGTTGCCGTCAATATCCTCTTCAGTCACGGCATCGCAGCGGATGTTTGCGCCAATCGCCACGATGCGCCCGGCCTTTACCGCAATATCCACCGGTCCCGGCTGATCTGCCAGTTGCGCATTTCGGAAAACGAGATCAGCGAGCATGTCCGGCCTCAAATACCAATGGCGCAGCCATCGCTGCGGGGATCATGTGCGCCGTCAATCCAGCCGTCACCGTTCAACCGGATTATCCCTGCCTGCCCGGCCAGCGCGCTCAGGGCAGGAATAGCGATGGTTTCGTGGCCCATGGCATGCAGTGTCTCGATAACCTCGTTGCCAACTGAAACCTCGATCTTCAGATTGTCGCGCGTATCGGAGAAGGTTCGTCCAAGAAGAAACCGTGGTGCGGAAAGCGCGGACAACGGATCGAAGCCGTGGTCTATGAGGCGGCTCAACAGCAACGTTATCGTCTGCGGCTGCCCGTCGGCACCTTGTGTGCCATAGAGAAGGTGCGGTTTGCCGTCCCGCAAACCAATGCCGGGATTGAGCGTGTAAAATGGCCGCTTGCCGGGTGCCAAAACGTTGGGGCTCATCGGATCTGTGCTGAAGGCCGCACCCCGATTTTGCCAAAGAATGCCGGTGTTGCCAAGCAAGACACCACTTCCCCAGTCGTAATAGGTGCTTTGAAGGACACTTGCACAACGGCCCTCGTTATCAACTGCGGCGAGGTAAACCGTGTCGCCAGTTTGATGGATAGCGGGCCACGCACAAGCGACCTTTTGATCAATTGATGCTGCCTTGCGTGACAAAGCGGTATCGTTCAACCAGTTCCCGCACGCCTGCGCGGCGAAATCGGGGTCGGCAATGGCGCCCCGATCAAGAAAAGCCTGCTTCACCGCCTCGACGCAGAGATGATAGAACTCTGCGGATGACGCGTTCACGTTCGCCATGTCGAAATGAGACAGGACGCCCATGATCCCGAGCGTCGTTACACCTTGGGATGGCGGCGGCGGTGCGAGGAGTTCGATGCCGCGATAGACCAGGGAGATAGGATCAACGATCCGTGCTGCGGTCTTTTGCAGGTCGCGCAGACGGATCGGACTACCCGCAGCTTCGAGGCCATTTGCGATGCGCTGGGCAAGCTCACCCTCATAAAATTCGCGGTGGCCGTAAAGAGCGATCCGCTCCAGAACAGCGGCCAGTTGCGGTTGCCGCTGAATGCCTTCAGTGACGAAATGGGCTTCGAAACCCGGCCATTTGGAAATTTCGGCGGCGCGAAATGCGTGCCAGTGCTTTTGCGATTGGCTGACCGGAAAACCCTGTGCCGCCAACTCAATCGCGTCCGCGAGCAGCGTGGCTAGGCTCTCCGTTCCTTGCCAGTTTTCGGAGGAATACCGCAAGGCCTCGCCCCAACTATCGACCAGCGCTGCCGTTGTCAGTGCCGATAGAGGGCCGCGTTGCGGTATGGCGTCAAGCACCGGCAGATGTTCAGCCGCCTGACCGATCCCCATGATCGTCTGGCGACGACCGGAGCCATCCGCCACGATCCAGATTGCATCTCCGCCCAGTCCGCAAAAATGCGGATAGAGAACAGTGAGTGCTGCACCGGCGGCAATCACGGCTTCGATCGCCGTGCCTCCACGCCGCAAGACCTTGGCACCCGCTTCACTCGCCGTGTGATGCGGCGTTGTGACCATGCCCTTGTTGGAGCGGGCCGCCCTATTTTCCGATTGGCGCATGTATGCTCCTAATCGGATACGGAAATGTAGCGGCTGAGAATCTCGGTGATATCCGGCCCATCATCCTTCTCGTCCACCTTGGCCCGGTCTTCGACGGCATGCAGGTGATGATCCATGATGCGCATTGCGGTCTCGGCATCGAGGTTTTTCAAAGCCTCGATCAACTGGACATGCTCATCGATACCGCATTCGGCAGAATGCGGACGCCCGAAACGGGCGAGGATGAGCGACGAGCGCGAAACGATCTGGCTGATGAAATCGATCAGCAGTTTGGAGCCGGTCAGTTCGGCAAGAAGAATGTGAAACTCGCCTGCAAGCCGGATAGACCGTGGGGACGATGCCTGTAGAGCGCGCTCTTCCTCCCGCACATGACTGATGAGTGCGTCGATACCGTCTCTTGGCATGCGCTTGCACAGGCGGCCTATCACTTCCCGCTCGAGGCAGCGCCTCAGCGCAAAAACCTCTTCCGCTTCTTCCAATGTCGGCATGGCAACGGCCGCACCGCGATTGGGCTTGATCTCCACCAACCCATCGGAGGCAAGCCGCAACAAGGCGTTACGAGCGCTAGTTCGGCTGACACCGAAGGTGTCGCCGATGGAATCCTCCGGCAACTTTACGCCCGGCTTCAGCGCCTGCTCAAGAATGGCACGGCGCAAAGAAGCGTAGATCGCGTCACTTCTGCTGAGATTTGTCGACATAACATGCTCTCGTTATCTGGATGCAATTTCGTCACTGTATCGCACGAGTATCGTACAAAATCCATACCGTTAAATTGCATGCAATTTCTTATTGCGTTTGCACTCATACTAATCTAGCGTTCT
This sequence comes from Agrobacterium sp. lyk4-40-TYG-31, assembly GCF_030209855.1. Lineage (NCBI taxonomy): Bacteria > Pseudomonadati > Pseudomonadota > Alphaproteobacteria > Hyphomicrobiales > Rhizobiaceae > Agrobacterium > Agrobacterium sp. lyk4-40-TYG-31. The sequence goes on along the minus strand of NZ_JARVRE010000002.1, from coordinate 455,899 downwards.
GCATAGTCCGCAAAAATGAGCCTAAAGGTCGTTTGCGACGACGGGTTTCAATAGCATTCATTCCGGTTAGCGACAAAGCGTCGACGAGATTGAATGCAATCCGAGGGGATCTACAAATGCAATTATCCAAAATTCTGATGGCAGGTGCTGCATTGCTGGCGCTGGCAATGCCTGCATCCGCGACAACTTTGAAATGGGGCGCTTCCCGTGACATCAGTTCGCTTGACCCATATTCCTACGGCGACAGTTTTGCGCTCGGTGTACTCAATCACGCCTATGAAGGATTGATGCGGTATGACCGAAACTTGAAGCTCGAGCCTGCACTTGCGGTCTCATATGAAATCGTCTCGCCTACCACATGGCGCTTCAAACTTCGCGAGGGCGTGAAATTCCACAATGGCGCTGATTTCACGGCAGACGATGTGCAGGCATCGCTGGTGCGTGCGACCAACCCGAAGTCGCCGCTGCGTGGCAACATTCCGGCCTATAAGGGTTCACGCGTCATCGATGCCCACACCATCGAAATCGATGTCTCTGCCAATTACCCGCTGCTGCTGAACGACCTGACGACGATCTATATCTTCGATGCGGGCTGGTTGAAGGATAACAATGCCGAGGCACCGACGGATGTCGGCTCCGGCACCGAAGGCTACGCCACTTATAATGAGAACGGCACCGGCCCCTTCAAAGTGGAAAGCCGCCAGCCGGATGCAAAAACCGTCTTCGTGAAATATGACGGCTGGTGGGACAAGCCTCAGCACAATATCGATCGCATCGAGCTCACGCCGATTGCCTCCAGCGCCACCCGCGTGGCCGCTCTTTTGTCCGGCGACATCGACTTTACGGATCAGGCACCGGTGCAGGATTTGCCGCGGCTTGAAGCCGCCTCGGGCCAGGTCAAGCTTCTCGAAGGGACCGATCTTCGCACGGTCATGATCGGTTTCAGCCAGCGTGACCAGTTGCTATCGGGTGCACCTAACCCGATGAAGGATCTGCGCGTCCGTCAGGCCATGCAACTCGCCATCGATCTCGATCTGATCCAGAAACGCGTGATGCGCGGAAAATCTCGCAATGCCGGTGCGCTCGTGGCACCACAAATACCGGGATATGATGCGTCGCTGGACCAGCCGGTCAAGGCCGATCCGGAAAAGGCAAAAGCACTTCTCAAGGAGGCAGGTGCCGAAGGTTTCGAGTTCGAATTCAACTGTGCTGACACCTTGGTCAATGAAGAGCAGATGTGCCAGGCCGTCGCGTCCATGTGGTCGCGGGTTGGCCTCAAGCCAAAGCTCGATCAAGGTCCCCGGGCGGTACAGACACCAAAGCGGTCTGCCGGAAAGGTTGATGTCTATACGCTTGGCTGGGCCACTCTGCCCATGCTGGATGCCTACAGCCTGACATCGCAGGTTCTCCACACCAAGGAGGGTTCATTCGGGATTTTCAACTGGGGTGGCTGGTCCGACAAGGAATTCGACAAGGTGACGGAAGCATCGGCGGTTGAACTTGATACGACAAAGCGCCTTGCGTTGGAGGCAAAATCGCTGAAAATCGCCAAGGAACACGCGCTGATGATCCCGCTCCATCAGCAGCCGCTGGCCTGGGCCACCAGCGCCAAGATTGCCGATTTCCCGCTGTTTTCGGATAACCTCCCGCGTTTGTGGCTGGTGAAGATGTAATCCGAGCCCCCGCCAAGATTTTTGGCGGGGGACCGTTCCTTCATGTGGGTCAGATCAAGGACACTTCACCATGCTCGCTTTCCTCATCAAGCGGATCGGCAACGCCGTTCTCGTGATGCTGACGGTCGCTTTCTTTGCCTTTCTCATCTTCCGTTTTCTGGGAGATCCCGTCGAGATGATGGTCAACGAAAGCGCGACACAGGTTGATCGCGACGAGTTGCGGGGACGCCTCGGCCTGAACGACGGCTTCCTCGTGCAATATGTGCGGTTTGTCGCCAACGCAGCGCAGGGGGAATTCGGCTTGTCCTGGCGCAATCAGCAGTCCGTGCTGGGTCTTATCGCCGAACGATTTCCAGCCACATTCGAGCTGGTCATCATCGCCACCATCCTGTCGCTCGCCATCGGCATACCGCTGGGTGTTTTCACGGCCATCGGTCGGGGAAAGTGGTGGGCGGAAAGCCTTCAGTTCAGCTCCATCATCGGGGTATCCCTACCGAGTTTCCTCGTGGGTATTCTCCTGATCCTGATATTTTCCGTCACGCTTGGCTGGTTGCCGGGTTATGGGCGAGGCGATGTGGTGCGCATCGGCTGGTGGTCCACTGGGCTGCTAACACCTTCGGGCCGCGCCGCCGTCATCCTGCCGTCCCTGTCTCTATCCCTTTTCCAGATCACCCTCGTCATGCGGCTGGTTCGCGCAGAAATGCTGGAGACGCTGCGGGCGGATTTCATCAAATTTGCCCGTGCACGCGGCGTAAGACGGCGCGCCTTATGGTTTCGCCACGCGCTCAAGAACTGTCTGATGCCCGTCGTTACCTTGACCGCCATGCAGGTGGGCAACCTGATTGCCTTCGCCCTCGTCACGGAAACGGTTTTCCAGTGGCCAGGCATGGGAATGCTGTTCATGCAGGCCGTCACCTTTGTCGATATCCCCGTCATGGCGGCCTATCTGTGCATCGTATCGTTCATCTTCGTAACGCTGAATACCTTCGTCGATATCGCTTATGCGGTCATCGACCCGCGTCTGCGCGCCGCGTGACAGGAGCATCACCATGACCGCCATCGAACCGACGCAGACAACGACCAAACCAACCCCATCGCGATTGGCACGGTTGCTGCAATCCGATCTGGGATGGAGCTTCACCCACCATCCATCAGCCATTATCGCCGCAATCATGCTTCTGGTGCTGATCGCATCCGCTTTTCTGGCTCCGCTGTTTACTGTGCAGAACCCCTACGATCTTGCCTCTCTCGATCTGTTGAACGCCGAGATACCACCGATCTGGATGGCTGAGGGACAATGGCCCTATATTCTCGGTACCGATGTTCAGGGGCGCGATCTGTTGTCGGCCATCCTTTATGGGTCGCGGGCGTCCATCATTATCGGGGCCGCCTCCGTGGCTGTATCGTTGGTCGTCGGCTCCACGCTCGGATTGATCGCCGGCTACCACGGCAAATGGGCAGACAGCCTGCTGATGCGGGCGGGTGATGTGCTGCTCTCCATGCCGACAATGCTGATCGCCATTCTCGTCTCAGCACTCGCCCGGCAGCTGCTGCCGCCCTATCTGCGCGAGGCGGGCGCATCCGGCGTCATCGTTTTTGCGATTTCACTATCCGCATGGGTCCAATATGCGCGAACCGTGCGGGCGCAGACCATGGTCGAGCGCAATAAGGAATATGTGCAGGCGGCCAGGCTCATACGTGTACCGACATGGCGCATCATGCTGAAACACATCCTTCCCAACACCACGACACCCCTGCTGGTGACAGCCACGCTGAACTTCGGCCTGGGCATTCTGATCGAGGCTACGCTTTCTTTCCTCGGCGTCGGCATGCCACCGGAACAACCATCGCTCGGAACGCTGATCCGCATCGGCAATCAGTATTTGTTTTCCGGTCTGTGGTGGATCGTGCTTTTCCCGGGCCTTCAGCTCTGTCTGCTCGTTGTGTCCATCAACGTGCTCGGCGACTGGCTGCGCGACGCCCTTAACCCCAAATTACGCTGAGGCATTTGATGACCGATCTTCTGATTACCAATGCAAGACCCATGGGTGGCGTCAAAGCCGATATCCTGATCAAGGACGGACGCATCGCTGCAATCGGTGAGAAGCTGGCGGCCGACGGCGCAACAATCGAGGATGCGGGCGGTCGCATTGCCATTCCCGGTCTGGTCGATGCCCATACTCATCTCGACAAGTCGCTGCTGGGATACCCCTGGTACGTCAACACGGTTGGCCCGCGGCTGATCGACAAGATCGACAATGAGCGCGCGGTAAAGCGTGAATATGGCCTCGACGCCCATGTGCAATCCATGCGGCAGTCGTTGCAGTCTGTGGGTTACGGCACGACGCTGATCCGCACCCATGTCGACATCGACACCGACCAGGGTCTGATCGCACTGGAAGGCGTCATGGAAACGCGGCGTCAGCTTGCGGGCGTGGTCGAAATTGAGATTGTCGCTTTCCCACAATCAGGACTGATGCGCAGACCCGGCACCGCCGAACTGCTGGACAAGGCCATGGAGATGGGTGCTGATCTGGTTGGCGGCCTTGATCCTTGCGGTATGGATCGTGATCCGAAAGGACATCTCGATACGATCTTCGCCATCGCTGAAAAACACGGAAAAGGCATCGATATCCATCTCCACGAGGGTGGCGAACTGGGTGCATTCTCCATGGAGATGATCTTTGAGCGCATCCGCGCCATGGGCATGCAGGGCAAGGTCGCGGTCAGCCATGCCTTCTGCCTGGGCCTTCCGGATTGGAATGTCTCGCAAGCCCTGATCGACACCTGCGCCGAGCTGGATGTCCCCATTTTCACGACGGCACCGCCATCCCGTGAGGTCCCGTCGCTGAAGCGTCTGCATGCTGCGGGTGTTCGCTTCGGTGCCGGGGTCGATGGCTTCCGCGACACATGGGGACCCTATGGTAACGGCGACATGCTGGAACGGGCCATGCTGCTGGGCATGAAGAACAATCTGCGCCGCGATGACGAGCTTGCAATGGCTCTCGACGTTTGCACTACCGGTGGCGCTTTAGCGATGGACCGCTCCGCCCATGCACTTGAGGTGGGCGGTCGTGGCGATGTTGTGTTGGTCGAAGGCGAAAGCGTCGGCGAAGTGATCGTTACACACCAGCCGCGCAAACTCGTGGTCACCGCCGGCAACATCGTTGCGCGCGACGGCGCAAGTCTGAGAGCACGGCCATGACGAATTCTGACTGGTCCAAGCTCACTCTCGGCAAACGCCCGCCCGGTCGATGGGCGCTGGCCGCGCGTTACGTAATCGCCGACATGCCGGACGGCAGACGCCTCATCAACAACGGTGAGGTGGTCATCGAGAACGACCGCATCATCTGGGTCGGCTCCCGCTTCGACGGAGAATTGGCTGCACGTTATGACATGGGCGAAGCCCTTATCGGTCCGGGCTTTGTCGATCTCGATGCCCTCTCCGATCTCGACACCACCGTGCTTGCCATGGACAACCAGCCGGGCTGGAAAAAGGGCCGCGTCTGGCCCTCCGATTACGCCGCACGGGCATACGAGATGTATACGCCGGAAGAACTGGCGTTCCAGAAGCGCTACGCATTTGCCCAGTTACTGCTCAACGGCATCACGTCGGCGCTGCCCATAGCTTCGCTTTTCTATCGCGCATGGGGTGAAACGGTCGCCGAATTCGAGGCCGCCGCCGTCGCCGCAGAAGAACTCGGAATCCGCGTTTGGCTTGGCCCAGCCTATCGCACAGGCGGTGTCATTCTTGACGAAGCGGGCGCGATGCAGCCGGTGTTTGACGAGGCACGCGGACTTCGAGAGCTTTCGGACGCCGCGGCTTTTGCCAAAAGGGTTCACGGCACCGGCAATGGACTGATATCAGGCATGTTCGCTCCAGACCGTGTCGAAACCTGCACGGAGGAACTCCTGCGCCAGACATTTGCCCATGCAGATGATCTGGATATGCCCGTGCGGTTGCACATGGCACAGGGCGAAATGGAATTGCAAACCGCCCAGCGCCTGCATGGCACCACCGCTCCGCAATGGCTTGATGGTCTCGGCTTCCTCTCCTCCCGCCTGATCGCACCGCACGCGACAGTGGCAACCGAAGATGATCTGCGGCGGTATGCGGCAAATGGTGTCACCGTCGCCCACTGTCCGCTTGTGTCTGCGCGGCACGGCTCGTCTCTCAAGTCCTTTTCCCGACTGAAAGCGAAAGGCATTCGCATTGGCATGGGGACTGATACGGCACCGCCCGACATGGTGTTGAACATGGCCGTTGGCATGATGGCAAACAGGATTGCGGAAGGGCGCGGTGATGCCGGATCGGCAGCCGAGTTCTACGACGCAGCGACTATTGCCGGTGCCGATGCCGTGAAGCGCCCTGATCTAGGGCGCATTGCGCCAGGCGCAAAGGCCGACATCGCCGTGTTCGACATGGCGGACCGGATGATCGCGCCGCGCATTGATCCCATTCAGACACTTGTCTATGGCGCAACCGGTCGCGTCACCCGCGCAACAATCGTCGATGGGCGGATTTCCATGCGTAACGGACAGGTGGCTGGGATTGATCTCGTCGCCGCACGAGGTCAGGCGCAGCAGCAATTTGACGGTCTGATCGCTCGTTATCCTGAGCGCACTTACGGCCATCCATCGGTGGAGGACATCTTTCCACCCAGCTATCCTTTCGTTCAGAGTGAGGTGTCGTCATGAACTCTGCAAGTGCCTCCCCCGCTCTCGAAGTCAAAGGTCTTTCTGTCGAATTCCCAACCCGCGGGGGCGTTCTTACGGCGTTGTCCGATGTGTCCCTGACGATTGCGCGAGGCGAAATTCTCGGTGTCGTGGGCGAGTCAGGTGCGGGCAAGTCGATGACCGGCATGGCCGTTCTCGGTCTTCTCGAACCGCCCGGTCGCGTCGCTTCCGGCGAAATCCACATCGGCGGCAAACGGACGGATAATCTGAACAATGACGAGATGGAAAACGTGCGAGGCCGCATGGTGGGTGCCATCTTTCAGGACCCGCTGACCTCACTCAACCCTCTGTTTTCCGTAGGTCAGCAACTCATCGAAACCATCCGGTTGCATTCGGACCGAAACCGGGCGCAGGCGCGTCTTCATGGCGTTCACCTGCTGCAACAGGTGGGCATTCCCGGTGCGGAAGAGCGCATCGACCATTATCCCCACCAGTTTTCCGGCGGCATGCGCCAACGCGTCGTCATCGCATTGGCACTTGCGGGAAATCCGCAACTGATCATCGCAGATGAGCCGACAACGGCGCTCGATGTTTCGATACAGGCGCAGATTACCAGCTTGCTGCGCAAGCTGTGCCGGGAGCAAGGCGCTGGCGTCATGCTGGTGACCCACGATATGGGCGTGATCGCTGAGACGGCCGACCGCGTCGCCGTGATGTATGCGGGGCGCATCATCGAGATCGGCACCGTCGAAGATGTCATCTCCCGCCCAAAACATCCCTACACGCGCGGCCTGATGGGCTCAATTCCAGCGCTTGGCGCACGTGTCGAGCACCTGACCCAAATAGACGGTGCCATGCCACGGCTCAACGCCATTCCGCCCGGCTGCGCCTTCAATCCACGTTGTCGCGCCGTCGGTCCACGCTGCCTCAAAATCCGCCCGGCGCTGATACCTCATGCATATGGTGCCGTAGCCTGCCTGCTACATGACGGAGGTGTTGCATGAGAAGTTCCCAGAACGCCCTTGAAGTCGATCAGCTGACGCGGGTCTTCGATGTTTCGACGCCCTGGCTGAACAGGATGATCGAGCGCAAGCCGAAACGCTATCTGCATGCCGTGCAGGATGTCACCTTCATTGTCCAAAAAGGCAAGTGCCTGGCACTGGTCGGCGAGTCCGGCTGCGGGAAATCTACCGTGGCACGGCTCGTGACGCGGCTCTATGCCCCGACCGAGGGAGCCATCGTCTTCGCACCGGCCAGCGACGGTAAGCCGATGGAAGCGCAGATGATCTTTCAGGACCCGCAGGCAAGTCTCAATCCGCGCTGGCGCGTCGGTGATATCATTGCCGAACCCATCCGCGAATTCGGCCTTCGTGACAGTCCGGAGGCCGTGACCGAACGCGTGGCCGATCTGCTGAAGATCGTTGGCCTTTCACCCGATGACAGCAGGCGTTATCCGCATGAATTTTCCGGTGGGCAGCGGCAGCGTATCTCGATTGCCCGCGCACTGGCGAGTGAGCCGGAATTCCTTGTCTGCGATGAACCGACATCGGCACTCGATGTCTCGGTGCAAGCGCAGATCCTCAATCTGATGCGCAAGCTTCAGGACGAGCTCGGGCTGACCTACCTGTTTATCAGCCATAATCTGGCCGTTGTGCGTCACATGGCAGACCGGATTGCGGTGATGTATCTCGGGCGTATCGTGGAGGAGGCAGATACGGAAGCCCTGTTTGCCAATCCGCAGCACCCCTACACGAAGTTGCTGCTCGAGACGATACCGGATGTGGCTTCCCCCAATCGCGACCGGGCACTGATGGGCGGCGAACCGCCCAGCCCGCTCGATCCGCCGAAGGGTTGCGCCTTCCACCCCCGCTGTCCGCTTGCCGCAGATATTTGCAGCAAGGAAGCACCGGTCTCACGCGAGCGCCAAGGCGGCGGTATTGTCGCCTGCCACATGGCCCCGCTTTAGCAGACACCCACATTTCGGCGTCAAACACGTCATAAATTGCATGAGGAGTTTTAATCAGCATGACAAAGACTGTCTTCACCAATGCCAAACTGGCAGACGGCCTGCTGCGTGATATCAGTGTAGAAAGCGGACGGATCACATCCATCGACCCTGCCGGGTCGGATACCGCCTCGGCGTCTGTTGTCGATATTGCCGGAGATATGCTTGTCCCGGGATTTGTCGAAGGACATATCCATCTGGATACCAGCTTCTACGGCGACACTTGGATACCGCATCGCCCCTGCACCAATGGTTTCGACGTGCATGAGCGTGTTGCATTTCAGGCGGAAAACATGGCTGTCGCTGCACCGATGGACAAACGCGCGCGCAACCAACTCGATCTTTGCATCAGCAATGGAACGCTACATATGCGCAGCCACGTCATGGTGGATGGCTCCGTCGGGCTGAAATCGCTGGAGACCATTCTGGCGGTTCGTGAAGACTACAAGGATCTGATCGACATCCAACTCGTCGCTTTTCCTCAGAGCGGCATCCTCAAAAGCCCCGGCACACCGGAACTGTTGGATGAGGCAATCAAACTTGGCGCTGATCTCGTCGGTGGCCTTGATCCCGCAAGCTTCGACCGTGATGTGAACGGCCATCTCGATGTGGTGTTCGGCGTTGCAGACAAACACGGCGTGGACATCGATATCCATCTTCATGACGGCGGAAGCATGGGTGCTTTTACCATCGAGGAGATTTGCGCCCGAACGGTCGCGCTCGGCATACAGGGCCATGTCGCTATCAGCCACGCCTACGGACTTGGCGACTTGGCCCCTGACGCAGCTCGCAAGATTGCCGCGACCATTGCCAAAAGCGGAGTATCGATCATGACAAACGCGCCCGGCAACCACACTTTTCCGCCTGTTGCCCTGCTGCGCCGCGAAGGCGTGACCGTCTTCAGCGGCAGCGACAACATCCGCGATTCCTGGTGGCCCTATGGCGATGGCGATATGCTGCACCGTGCCGAAATCATCGGCTACCGCTCTGGCTTCTACACAGATGACGAATTGAACGCTGCATTCGACATCGTCACAAGCGAAGGCGCAAAGGCTCTTCGCTTAGAAGATTACGGTGTTCACGTTGGCGCGAAAGCAGACTTCGTAACATTTCCAGCCACCTGCATCCCCGAAGCAGTCGTCTCATTTCCTAGAAATCGAAGTGTCTTTAAAGGCGGGCATATGGTGGCAAAAGGAAACGCAGTCTTCCGCTAGTACCCTAACATCTAAACGCGCAGAATAATGTGCTGCGGGAGGGGCGGGTCATCAAAGACTCCAGATCAGCTCCTCAGCATCTGCAAGGCGGCAACAAATTCGGCAGGCCGTAATGCAGCACCCTGACGGTTATTTGTTGCCGCACCATCCCTCGTTATATCGATAAGGTCGTGCATCTTTTTAGACCGCGTTCCATGCGCAGAACGCGGCTGATCAGAGCGCGACCCCCAGTACCGCTGATCGCACGAGGCCGTATACTGTCATACCAGGAAGACGAGAGAAGAAGTCGTTACGACGTGCGGTCTCGACCCAAGTGGACCATTCGCTGATCACAGCCAATTGGTTGTCTTTCCACACCACGGTTGCTTCGATGACACCGATATCCTCACCCTTCAGGTTTTTAACGGCAAAACGGAACTCGCGGTTGGCAAGCTCAGCTTCCGAGAGGGCCGGGTTTTCGTTAGTGCGGAGGATCACCGGCGCAGCAGCATCCGGCGTCTGCTTGACGAAGTAGTTTTTGATGATTTCGGCACCCGTCTTTTCCAAATCTGGCTTTTCAGCCATGGGCAGCACGATAAGCCAGATCAGGCCGACAGCGCGATCATCGCTGCGACGGATCATGTGCAACTCAGCCGGCAATGGCCCTTGAAAGTCGTTGATCGGGATTTCCCAACCAAGCGGGATTTGAAGGTCGATATTGCGTTCGCCGATCCGCAGGGGAACGCGCTGCATGTCGTCGCCAAAATTTGCTTGCTTGCCGTCGGAGAACTGAAAATTTTTGAGAAAAGCGATTGAATAGCCGTCAAGCTCGTTCAAAGCCTTTTTGGCCGCCTCCGGCGTCGGTTCACCGATGACCTCAACGACAAAGTGAATTGCCAGCGCATTTTTCCCTTTTGCAAAACAGTGACTTAGGATAGCGGCCTTCGGCTTGCCGTTGTCGCTCTGCGTAGCGAAGACCTTTGCTTCAGTTAGATCTTGGGATGCGAATGTGGAACGAGGCGTGTAACCGTCCAACTCGGCCTCGAACTTACATATCCGCAACGCCGCAGGTGGGCTACGAAGGTCATAGGCCATTATGGTCGTCTCGACCCGTTGGCCATCGGCACCGGGCGTTACCTTTCCGACGATCTTCACCCTGCCGATTGAACCGGGCTCCGCATCCTCCATTGCCACCGTCTCGACTGTGGCATTGTCTGGCACCTCAGTCTCGAAATTCAGGCTCGGATTATTGAATTCAAAAACATGTTTTTTCCATGCGCCTTCTGCGGCACTCGCTTCACCAAAGACGGAGAAAAGAGAAATCAGCGCGGAAAGGAAGAGCATGACTTGCGGATAAGGCATCAGGATTTCCTATGAAGATGCAGACGACCTCGACGTCATGGAAACGAAAAAAATGTCAGCCAAATCAATGACAGAAAACAACCAAACAGCCAACTTCAGATTGTGCCATTTTTTCCATGTTGTATAATCTCGGCACCCAATTGCAGTCCTAATTTGAAGGAGATTACCCCTCCCATCCACGTTTTCTGCTGTGCGCTGACTTTGCGAGCACTCTACCGCCAGCCAAAGTCACCTAGGGCGGCGAAATCAGCGTTTCCTGCTTAAACGGAAACGCTGCTCTAGCCGAAGCTACTGCTCATCTCTTCAGCGAGGCTGACACGGGAAACACCACGTCGGTTCAGCCAAGCTTCTCCAGCACCTTGTCGAGAGTAAGAGGCAAATCACGGATGCGGACGCCGGTTGCATTGTAGACGGCGTTGGCAATCGCCGCTCCCACTCCCGTAATGCCGATTTCGCCGATGCCGCGTGCGCCCATGGGGGCCTGCGGATCGGGCTTGTTGGTATAGAGAATGTCGATGGGCGGGACATCCATCTGCACTGGCACGTGGTAGTCAGCTAGAGAGGCGTTGACGACGCGGCCCGTCCTCTCGTCGAAGTTGGTTTCCTCCGTCAGGGCAAGGCCGATGCCCATGATGATGCCGCCCTTGAACTGGCTGGCGGCCATCTTGGCATTCAATATCTGCCCAGCATCGAAAGAGCCGAGGAACCGCGACACGCGCGTTTCACCGGTAACGACGCTGACCCGCACTTCGCAGAACTGGGCGCCATAGGAGTGCATGGAAAATGCCTCCATTTCTGCCGGAGCTGGTGCATCTGCTTCGCAGACCAGTGCTTCGCGCCCTGCCCTCCGCAATATGGACTGATAGCTTTCGAAGCGACTTTTGTCGTCCACATGTCCAAGACCATTATCTCTCGGCTCGACGTCTCCGAGGGACAGCCCTGCGAGTGGCGAGTCATTGCCAGCGAGCTTTATCAGTTCCTCGACGAAGACCTCCGTTGCCGCGATGACAGCACCGCCAATCGAGGCGGTTTGTGTCGAGCCACCGGCGATTACGCCGCGCGGCAGCTTGCTGTCGCCATACTCGAAGGTGACATGGTCGAGCGGCACGCCCAGCCGCACAGCAATGTGTTGGGCTTGAGCCGTCGCCGTTCCCATGCCCATGTCATGCACGGCGGTGGAGACCGTCACATGCCCCTCTGCCGTCAGCTTGATCCTCGCCGCACCGCCTGGAAAGCGATGGTAAGGATAAGTTGCTGTCGCACAGCCCATGCCGATAAGCCATTCTCCCTCGCGTCTTTGGCGTGGAGTCTGGCTTCGGCGATCCCAGCCGAATTGCTCCGCACCCTTTTCATAGGCCTCGATGAGGTATCGTGATGAAAACGGTTTACCGGTCGTCGGGTCCTTTTCCGGTTCGATACGGCGGCGCAGTTCGATGGGGTCCATTGCCAGCTTGTCTGCCAATTCATCCAGCGCACATTCCAATGCGAAGGTGCCGACGGATTCACCGGGTGCCCGCATGAAAGTGTTTACCAGCATGTCCATGTCTGCGACATCCTGCGCCAAGCGGAAGGTCTTGGCGGCATAAAGGTGCTTGGCTGGAAAGGTGAACTGTTCCGGGCAGGAATTGTGCAGTGTCATCGCTGCCGTACCCGTGTGGACCAGGGCATCCAGCGTGCCATCGAATTTGGCGCCGAGTGCCACCCGTTGCTCGGTCACTGTGCGACCACCCACGATACGGAATACGCCTTCGCGTGAGAGCATGATCCGCACCGGTCGCCCTGCCAGCTTGGATGCAGCACAGGCAAGTATCTGATGGTCCCAAAGACATTTGCCGCCGAACCCCCCGCCGACATAGGGCGACGTCACATGTACCATATCCGCGTCGAGATCGAAGATATCGGCAAGTTGGCCTTTCGTCAGGTCCAGCAACTGGCTGGCATCATGAACGCGCAGTTCGTCTCCGGTCCAGGCAACGGTTGCCGCATGTAACTCGATGGCATTGTGATTGTGTCGCGGCGTGCGGTAGATGACATCAACCTTGACCTCGGCATTGGCGAGCGCTGTCTCGGCGTCACCGATTTCCACGATAGGCGGTTGCCCGAGCAGGTTGTCCAATTGCCGTGGTGTTTTCTTCGCCTCATCGAAAGAGGTTACCGCTGGCAGCATCGCATATTCCGCCTTGATAAGCGAAGCGGCATAATCCGCCTGTTCCTGCGTTTGCGCCAAAACAAGGGCGATTGGCTGGCCGTTCCAGTGGATTTCGTCGTTTTGCATCACCGGCAGATCACTGGCACCTGCCGCTGTCGGCGATGACATCATCAATGACGGCGCCTTCATGCGGGGGGCATTCTTGTAGGTCATGACGAGAATGACACCGGGTGCCGCCTCTGCCGTCTCCACATGCAGATCGGTGATGCGACCCCGCGCAATGGTGCTGAAGGCAAGCGCCGCATAGCTGAGGTTCACATAGGGAAACTCCGCTGCAAAACGCGTCTTACCCTGAACTTTCATGGGACCATCGATGCGAGAAACGGGCTGTCCTAGCGTACCGTGCTTGCGCAGCATCGGGTCAGCCGTAATGGCGGGCTGCCAGCGGCCGGGCTTCCCTGCATCTGGCAGCGTCTGGGTTTCGGCGCTCATGCGTTTTCTCCCTTCAATTCTTCAAGAACGGCAACGATGGTTCGTTTCGCCAGTTCGATTTTGAATGCATTGTCACGCAGGCCAACGGCATCTGCGAGTTCCGCCTCAGCAGCGACCTGGAAACTCTCCGCATCCGCTTTTTGACCTTTCAGGGCAGCCTCGGCTTTGAGTGCTCTCCAGGGTTTGTGAGCAACACCGCCAAGCGCCAGCCTGACATCGCGCACGACACCGGCATCGTCCACGTCCAGTGCTGCGGCGACGGAAATGAGGGCGAACGCGTAGCTCGCGCGATCCCGCACCTTTCGGTATGCAGACCGCCGCGCAAAGGCGAGCAGCGGAATTTCAACTGCCGTGATGAGTTCGTCCGGCTGCAACTCGGTCTCCACATCGGGGCGATCACCGGGTAGGCGGTGAAGGTAACGCAGGGGCATGCTGCGGGTGCCCGTCGGTCCTTGGAGGTGAACGACAGCATCCAAAGCGACAAGAGCCACGCACATGTCGGACGGGTGGGTCGCCACACAGCTTTCGGACGCGCCGAGGATTGCGTGGTAGCGGTTGAAACCTTCCAGCGCATCACAGCCCGCATGCGGCTGACGTTTGTTGCAGCGAGCGGCGTTGTCGTAAAAATACCGACAGCGGGTCCTCTGCAGTATATTGCCGCCAACCGTTGCCACATTGCGGATTTGCGCACTTGCCCCGGCCAAAATTGAGCGGGACAGAAGCGGGAAATTCGCCCTGATGGCATCATGCGCTGCAAGTGCCGTGTTTTTCACACCGGCACCGATCAGCAGACTTCCATCGGAGCGCTGCTCAATGGTGCCGGGCAGATGCGAGATATCGACCAGAGTTTCCGGCTGCTCGACGGTTTCGCGCATGAGATCAACGAGATTTGTGCCGCCTCCCAGATATTTCGCCGCAGGGCCTGCCTGTTTAAGCGCGATGGCGGACGCGGCATCTGATGCTTGATGATAGGAGAAAATATTCATGCCCGTGCCCTCTCTTCGATCGGCGCTGCCGTTTGCTGTGCCAGGGTTTCGGAAATGGCTTCGACAATGCCGTTATAGGCTCCGCATCGACAGAGATTGCCGCTCATACGCTCGCGGATTTCCGTGTCGGTGACCGGAATGCTATCCGCTGAAAGATCGCTTGTGACGACACTCGGGATGTTGCGTTCGATCTCGCCTGCCATCCCGATGGCGGAACAGAGTTGCCCGGGCGTGCAATAGCCACACTGAAAGCCATCATGCTCGATGAAGGCTTTTTGCAAGGCGTTGAGATTGCCATTGTCGGCAAGCCCTTCGACCGTGGTGATGCTCCGACCCTGATATTGGACCGCGAGTGCCAGGCAGGAGTTGATACGCTCACCATCGACAAGGACGGTGCAAGCGCCGCAGGCGCCTTGGTCGCAACCTTTTTTTGTCCCCGTAAAACCGAGGGAGTTGCGCATGAGGTCGAGCAGAGAGGTGCGGATATCCGCCTCTACGTCGATTGCAGTTCCGTTGATGGTAAAATGCATATGCATCTCCTTTGTCCAAAACGCATTGGCGATGGCGCGCACGCAACGTCATTACATGCGGCGCGTTCACTGAATTCTTTGAAGGTATGCGTGCGCGACCGTCGCACCATGTCGATGCGGCAAGTCAGATTTCGCGGTAGGCTAGCCTGACGCGATGGCGGACTGGCGACAGGCCGCGATATCGGCGATAACGGAGAGAGCCAAAGTTTGGGCATCTCTCGCTTTTTCGAACAGGCCAATCGGTGCCTTGATCCGGGCTATGGCCTCATTGGAATGGCCGCTTTGTCGCAGCCGTTCCACGCGTTTTTGGTGAGTTCGGGCGCTGCCAAGGGCACCGATGTAAAACGGTCGCGATTTCAACGCTGCTTCAAGCATGGGCATTTCCAGGTCGAGATCGTGTTGAAGCAGAGCGACCGCCGTATCATCATCGATCAACGAAACATCAAAAGTGCCAACCGCGCCATGGTCGTGAACGACGACGTCATAGCCCGCGGCTTTTGCGACCTGTGCAGCCGTTTCGACTTCGAGTGAGCGCCCAGACAAAAGAACGCGGACGGCAGGTCGGTAGGACGTTATGAAGACATCGTCATTCCAACCGGCTTTACCAATGACGCTACCGAGTGACAGGCGCTGGCTGTGTGGAGCATAGGAAAGCCATCCAGTCTGGCGATTTTTAACAAGCGCGACGGCGGAACAGAGCGGCGTCACATCGCGAACGAGATGGACGGCAACGGTAATGCCACCGCCACATGGAAGGACGATATCGAAGAAGGGCGACCCCTCCCCCAGCATCACGAAACGGTCGTGACCTCCGGCGATTGCCTGTAGGGCCTCAGCGGCGATAGCTGCCTCCGTGCAACCGCCTGACACGTAGCCGCAATAACGACCGTCATCGGCAACGGCCATTTGCGCTCCGAGCGGACGTGATGAGCCACCTCGGATTTCCACCAATGTGCAGAGCGCCACCTTGTGACCGGACATCATGGATTCTATTGCAAAATTCAAAACGTCGAGCGCGTTGTCTGTCGAGAACGCTTTTTCCGGTACGGGCATTTCTGGAGATGTGCCAGCACCAAAGACATGGAACTGCCGGGCGTCGACTTCGTTATGCAGGCTGAGATTGGCGGTTTCAGTCATGATAGGCTCCTGCGTCGTGACGCCCTGATTGAACGCCTAATCTTTCGGAATGTGGGTTGGTTCCCAAACCCGGGACATTCATTTGCACCGCCACGCTCTTTCGGCATGACATTCACCACGGACCTGCACTAAAGATTAGGTGGCGCCACACATAAACGGAGGCGCCTCCGTTTAATCTAGTGACTTGCGATCATTCGTCAAGCCTTTTCGCGTGGAGTGAGATAAAAGTGCCTATGGAGCGACCACAACCATCATCCAAGCAGCCTCGATTACGGGCAGACGCACGCCGTAATCGGGAAAAGCTGCTGGAGGTTGCGGTTCTGGCATTTTCGGAAAACGGTGCGGCTGCTTCTCTGGAAGACATTGCCCGGCGCGCAGGTGTCGGAATTGGTACACTCTACCGCCATTTCCCAACGCGAGAACATCTGGTCGAAAACGTCTATCGTCGCGAACTGGAACTTCTGGCGACCACCGCCACCGAACTGATAGCGCAGGAAAAAGCGGATGTCGCGCTTGCAGAATGGATGGACCGCTTCGTCAGCTACATGGCGGCCAAACGCGGCATGGCCAGCAGCCTAAAATTGCTGTTCACATCCAATTCCACGCTTTTCAACGAAGGCTCCAGGCTTCTGCACCAGACATTCGGCCAACTCCTGAAAAACGCTATCGATGCTGGCGCGATCAAGGGCGACATCGAACCCGCAGATGTTCTGAGTGCACTCTTCGGCATATATTCGATCCCGGAAGGACCGGACTGGCGCGAGCGAGCGCACAGAATTGTCCGCCTCGTCATGGACGGATTGCGGCTTCCAACGGCACCAGAATTATCGAAGTGAGACGAAAATGGTGTTGCGCTCGCTGGACGTTGCCCAAGTGGGAACGTGCCTGCTGAGTAGGCTAACACGTCGCTGAAGATGGTAGAATATATCGACTACTATTCCGCCTGAATACGATATTCTATTCCATTTTCAGCGCCGTACGTGGAGATTTCTTCCTCGCCGCTATTAAAGCGTTTCTCTATGTTCGCCTGAAACAAGGAGCCATAGATGTTTGCCAGAGCCATAACCAAAGTTATTTTCGGACTTTCGATTTCGCTCGCTACACTGGCGAGCACTCAGGCTTCAGCAGACGCTACGCTGGACCGGATCAAAGGCCGTGGCAAGCTGACTGTCGGCGTTATTCTTTCTGGTGCACCTTTTGGTTTTATCGATCCCAAGTCGCAGGAGCAGAAGGGTTACAATGTTGACCTGGCGAAAGCGCTGGCTGCCGATCTCGGTGTCGAGCTGGAAACAGTGACGGTAACGCCGCCGAACCGGGTACAATTTCTGCAGCAGGGCAAAGTCGATATCCTCATTGCCAACATGCAGTACACCGACGAACGGGCAAAAATTCTCGATTACGTGCCGACACCTTATGACCGTGCCGGTGGCGCTGCCGTTGTGCGCAAGGATAGCGGCTTGAAGGATTGGGCTGACCTCAAGGGCAAGCCGGTTTGCATCTCGCAGGGTTCGAACTACGCCCAGCCGTTGGCCGAAGAATATGGAGCCATCGTTAAGGCGCTGCCAAGCCAGCCGGAATCGCTGCTTGCGCTTCAGGGCGGCAACTGCGTTGCTGCCGTGCATGTCGGGGCGACTGTCGGCTTGCTGCTTGTTGACCGCGCCGACGAATGGAAAGACTACGCTATTCCTTTCCCGACAGAGTTGATCCCGTCCGATTCCGTGATCTGGCTCCGTAAGGATGAAAACGATACCAAGACCGCACTCGATAACGCCGTGAAGAAGCTGCACACCTCGGGCAAATTGCTCGAAATGGCAAAGACGAACCGCTTGCTCAATACCAAGTATCTGGAAGAAGAGAACAAAAAGCTTTCTGCCGCCCCATGAGCGGAGACCAGCGGTAAATCCTTATGAATGATGTGAATCTTACCAGCCTGTTTGTCGATCTGACGAGCAGGCTGGGTCTCAATTATGAATTTCTGGCGACGGGTTACGAGGCGCAAATCTGGCGAGATGGTTTCATCACCACGCTTTATCTTGTCGCCATCACCATTCCCGTCAGTCTGATTTTCGGATTGTTGTTTGCAGCCTGCCTGACCTCAGGCAGGCTATGGCTGTCTGCGCCGGTGCGAGCGTTCGTTGAGCTCACGCGCAACACGCCGACGCTCGTGCAGCTCATGTTCAGCTTTCTCGTGCTCAATACATTTGTCTCCAATCTGTTTGGCGGCGCGCAGAACAATCCGCTTTCCCCCTTCTTCTGGGTGGTGGCCGTGGTTGGGCTGCATGTTGCGGCGTTGCACGCGGAAGCCATTCGTGGCGGCATCGAAGCGGTACCCTCCTCGATGATAGAAGCGGCACGCGGCATGGGCTTCAGCCAGTTCGAAATCCTGCGTTACGTGCAGATACCGCTGGCATTTCGCGCATCCCTGCCCGCCATCGTCAACGGGCTCATCAACCTGGTCAAATCGACAACAGTGGGCAATGCCATTGCCGTCAGCGAAATCACCTATGCGTCGATCATGGTGTGGACGCAGCGCGACAATGTGGTCGAACTGATGATCGTCCTTCTGGCGTTTTTCAGCCTGATCAATTTTCTGATCGCCCGCGCCGGTTTGTGGGTAGAGCGCAAGCTCGCCATTCCGGGGTACGGCCTATGAACATGAAACCGACCCAGGCACCCAAGGCAAGCAGCCGTGTTCTACGTTATGCCGGTTTTGTCGCCATGCCGCTGCTGGTTGTCGTCTGGTCTCTCATCGACCTGACACTTGGCAAGGAATTGCTGGACTGGCTTCCCTACCTCGCCTCCGGCTTTTCGATGAATATCGTGATCGCACTCTGCGCGATTACGATCGGGACCACGGCTGGCGTTCTACTCGGCCTTATGCAACTGGCGCCTTACTGGTTCATTCGCTGGCCAGCAGCAATGTACGTCCAGATTTTTCGCAACGCGCCAGCGCTCGTGCTGATCTTCGCCACCACCTATATCTTTCCGTTCGAGATCGTGCTGTTCGGCAATTATCTGCCGTTTCCGGACTGGATCAAGGCCGTGATCGGCCTCGCCATTCTTGCCAGCGCCTACATCGCCGAAATCACCCGTGGTGCCGTCGTTTCCATACCGACAACGCAGTGGGAGGCGAGCAAAGGACTTGGCTTTTCCCGCATGCAGGCCCTTCGCTTCGTCATCCTGCCGCAGTGTGTGCGCCGTTCGCTACCGCCATGGATGAACGTGGCCTCTTCGATTGCCATGGGGACATCGCTGGCATCCCTTGTCGGCGTCCATGAATTGATGCATGCGGCAACAGATGCGAGCACTGCCGTGCGCAGGCTTGATTTCACCATCATCGCCTATGTCGTTGTCATGGCTGCGTTTTTCACGCTCTGCTACCCGATCGCCCGGCTTACCCGCCGCCTCGAACAGCGCTTCAACGCGGGCTGAAGGATTTTAAAGATGACTGTATCCACCGATACCGCGATCGTGAAACTGGAAGACGTGCATCTGTCTTTCGGGAATACACAGGTGCTCAAGGGCATAGATCTCACGGTCAACAAAGGCGACGCCGTTTCGATCATCGGCCCCTCAGGCTCAGGGAAGTCCACCCTGCTACGCTGTATCAACGCGCTGGCAATGCCGCAAAGCGGTAAGATCACCGTCGCGGGCACACGGGTCGATGAGCTGACGAAGGAGAGCGAGCGCATCGAACTGCGCAAGCGGGTTGGCATCGTATTCCAGCAATACAATCTGTTTCCGCATCTGACCGTTCTCGACAATATCGTGCTTGCGCCAACGCGGATTCTCGGCGCCAACCGCACGGCAACCGAGAAACTTGCCCGCGAGTTGCTGGAGAAAGTCCGCCTGTCCGAGAAGGCAAACGCCTATCCCGGCCAGCTTTCCGGTGGCCAGCAGCAGCGCGTGGCCATTGCCCGCGCACTGGCTATGAAACCCGACCTTGTTCTGTTCGATGAGGTGACATCCGCGCTCGATCCTGAAACCGTTGGCGAGGTTCTGTGGGTCATCCGCGACCTCATCCGCGATGGGATGACCAGCATCCTCGTGACCCACGAAATGCGGTTTGCAGAAGAGATCAGCGACACGGTCGTGTTTACCGAAAACGGTCGCGT
Source organism: Agrobacterium sp. lyk4-40-TYG-31 (assembly GCF_030209855.1). Lineage (NCBI taxonomy): Bacteria > Pseudomonadati > Pseudomonadota > Alphaproteobacteria > Hyphomicrobiales > Rhizobiaceae > Agrobacterium > Agrobacterium sp. lyk4-40-TYG-31. Next base: position 435,580 of record NZ_JARVRE010000002.1, on the reverse strand, counting down.
CGTCGCTCACGGTTCGCCGAAGGAAATTTTTCACGACACCGACAATGCCCGCATCCGACAATTCGTCGGCGGCCTGTCCGGCGCCCGCGCCTCGGTGCGTGATGGCGAAGGTATCTGACCATGGAGAATGCCACATTCACCTCTGCCTTTGCCAAGGCAATCGTCCAATCCGATCCGAGCGGTGATCAAGCCGCAATGGATGCGGCGCGCACGGCGATCACGGATTTTTTGGCTTGCATGATTGCTGGTGCCAATGACCGCACGACGGGTGTTCTCGCCCGTGTGATAGGCGCCAATTTGCCGGGAAAGGCAATCCTGGTCGGTCAGGCTAGACAAACAGATCCGCTGGTTGCGGCGGTGCTGAACGCCTATGCGGGCCATCTGCTTGACTATGACGATGTTCATGCAAGCGTGCGAGGCCACCCGACAACGGTAATTGTGCCTGCACTGCTGGCTCTGGCCGCTGAACGGACCTTCAGTGCGGAGGCTTTCATTGCATCCTACATCGTTGGGCTGGAAGCCATGGCGCGGCTGGGGCTTTCTCTGGGCTCCAAGCATTACGAGAACGGATTTCACGCCACCGCAACGCTTGGCCCCGTGGGCGTCGCAGCCGCGATCTGCCATCTGAACGGTTCCTCAGTGGAAGAAACTGCCATTGCGCTTGGATTGGCCGCAACGCAGGCAGCCGGGCTGCGGTTGCAATTCGGGTTTGATGCAAAGCCTTATCATGCTGGCATGGCCGCACGGTCTGGCCTTGTCGCGGCACGATTGGCAGCGGCGGGCTTTGGTGGCGCGCCTGATTTTCTGGACAATCCGGTCAGCTTCTACGCCGCCTATGCGTTTGGTGCAGGACAGCCGGAACTGACGAGCAAAAACTGGGCGCAACCATGGCAAATCGTATCGCCCGGCCTGACGCTGAAAGCTTATCCCTGCTGCACGGCCAGCCATCCCGTTGCCTCACTGGGAATAGACCTTCACGGTGAAGGGCTGAAAGCCGAGCAGATAGACACGATCACCTTCACCTACCCCCCAGGTGCGGACGCGGCTTTGGTGGTAACGAAGCCGAGCAATGGCATCGAGGCGCGGTTTAGCCCGGAATATGTGTTTTCCGCAGCGTTGCTCGACGGTGCTTTGCGGCTTGGTCATTTCGACGAACGGCCGGTGGAAGACCGCATCATGGCGCTCGCAAGCCGTGCCAGCCGCCACCATGATACGTCGGTTCCCCGTATGTCGAGCGATCCAACCACGCGGTTCGTCGTGCTGGATATCGCTATGAACGACGGTAGTACAATCAATCGCCGCTTCGATGGCCTGCCCGGCGTCACAGATCCAACAGAAAAATTCCACGACGCAACCGCTGGCAACCCCGCCTTTGCGGATATTCCAGACCTTGTCCGCAGCATGAGGAGCGAGGCCGATTTTGCCCGGCTTCTTGCGCTGCTCAATCAGAACTTCGTTTGACGAGAGATTTTACCATGAGTGCCAAGAGACAAATCCATCTGGGTCTTTTCCTTCAGGGTGCGGGCCACCACGTTTCCGGCTGGCGTCACCCGAAAGCGGAAGCAGGCAGCGAAAACTTCGATCTGCTGCGCCGCGTTTCGCAAATGGCCGAGCAGGCAAAGTTCGATATGGTGTTTCTGGCGGACGGCCTGACCAGCGGCGTGGATGCGCATCCATCCACCATCGCCCGTTTCGAACCACTGACATTGCTTGCGGCGCTGGCACTGGTAACCGAAAAGATCGGTCTTGCCGCCACGTCCTCCACAACCTATGGCGAGCCCTATCACACGGCGCGCTCCTTCTCCTCGATCGACCATCTGAGCCATGGCCGTGCCGCCTGGAACATCGTGACGACTTCCTACGCCCGCACAGCCAACAACTTCTCAAAATCGCATCCCGAGCATGACGAGCGTTACGCTGTTGCAGAGGAGTTCGTGAATGTCGTGCGCGGTCTATGGGACAGTTGGGACGATGACGCTTTCATCAAGGACAAGCAAAACGGTGTCTATGCCGATCCCAACAAGGTGCATATGCTGGACCACGAGGGCAAATATTATTCGGTCAAAGGTCCGCTCAACATTCCGCGTTCACCACAGGGTCATCCGATCCTGATTCAGGCCGGCTCTTCCGGCCCCGGTCAGGATTTGGCCGCTCGTACGGCGGACGTGGTGTTTACGGCTCAGCAAAGCCTCGCCGAAGCCCAGGCCTTCTACAAAAGCCTGAAATCCCGTGTCGAGAAGTTCGGTCGCCACCCCGATGACGTGGCCGTCATGCCGGGCTTCCTGCCGGTCGTCGGCCGCACCTCCAAAGAAGCTGCGGACAAGCTCGCCGAACTCGACCAATGGACAGAGCTGAAAAGCGCCATGCCGCTTCTCGAAGAGCGCATCGGACACAGCCTTACCGATTACGACCCAGACGGCCCTTTGCCGGAGTTGCCGATTTCCGACCAACTGCGCAGCCGCGCCGAACTCTTGACCGCTCTGGCACGCCGAGAGAACCTTACAATCCGCCAGTTGGCCCTTCGTGTTGCCGCCGGTCGCGGCCACCACATCGTCCTCGGCACGCCAGTGGAAATTGCCGACCGCATGCAGGAATGGTTCGAAGGACGCGCCGCCGACGGATTCAACGTCATGCCGCCATTCTTCCCGGAAGGCCTTGAGGATTTCACGCAGCTTGTCGTGCCGATCCTTCAGGAAAGGGGTCTGTTCCGCACAGAATATCAGGGGTCAACGCTGCGCGATCACCTGGGTCTCGCGCGCCCTGCCCTTCCGCCGAGTTAACTTGTGATTGCGATACACATTTAAAGGGCGCATACCAGAGTTCGCTCAGCAGCTTTCCTTCGGACGTTGCTCGTAGCTTTCGTCAGGATTGCCACATGAACGTGCAAGAGATGACGGCGCCTGAATGTCAGGCGATGCTTGAAGCCAACAGTATCTGCCACTTGGGTTGCATCGCAGCGGGTAAGCCGTATGTGGTGCCGATCCAGTACGTTTATCAGGGCGGCATGCTTTACGCATTCTCCATGCCCGGCAAGAAGATCAAGAGCCTGCGGGACAATCCGCATGTCTGTCTTCAGTTGGATCATGTGGAGACGAAACGGGAGTGGCAAAGCGTTCTGGTAGAAGGACGTTACCAGGAGTTGCCCGATAACGAAAAATGGCATGGGGAACACATCTATGCCTGGTCTCTTCTACAGAAGAAGAACGACTGGTGGGAACCAGGCGCGTACAAGCCGGCGAAGACAGAGCTGTCCAAAACCGCTTCACTGCCAGTCTTCTTCAGTGTTCAGATTGAGAAACTCTCGGGCCGCCGTGCGAGAAGCGATTAGGATGATCAGATGCGCGAGCCGTTGGATTATCACGATCAAAATGACAAATTCAGCACCGAGAAACTACTGACATTCAACGTCGGCTCGTCGTCCGTCAAATTCGGCGTATTCATCCTAAAGGCAGGTACTCCCCTTAGCGTCGGCAAAGGCATAATCGAGTTTCAGCGGAATTGTTTGAAGTTTCAGTTCGGAGGCGCTGAGAAATCAGAGATTGCACTTCCAGCAACTTCTAAGACTTGCACCAGTGGGGTTGTCGATGCAGTATTTACAGCGCTAGCAACCCATTTTGAAATAGTAGACATCACAGCCGTTGGGCACAGGATGGTGCATGGCGGCGACCTGTTCCGCGGCGCAGTGCCGATTGACGAGAAAACCCGTACATCAATCGAAAGCCTTCTTCCTCAGGCTCCGCTCCACCAGAAACACAGTCTTCAACTGATTGACGCAGTCTCAACGCTGCAACCGGACATCTTTCAGACCGCGTCCTTCGATACTTCGTTCCACAGCACCAACAGTACGCTTGTGAGACGATATGCACTGCCCCGTGCCCTGCATGACCAAGGGGTAAAGCGTTTCGGTTTTCACGGCTTATCCTACTCTTTCGTCGCTCGCGAGGTGGCCCGTATTGCTCCAGACGTTGCCGACGGAAAAGTCGTGGTCGCTCATCTTGGTAGCGGCTGTAGCCTTTGCGGGATGGAAGGTGGAATAAGCCGCGATGTCAGCATGGGATTTTCTACGCTTGACGGCATACCGATGGCGACACGTTGTGGCGCGTTGGATCCGGGCGTACTGCTCTATTTGCTTGCCGAGAAGAAACACACACCGGAAGAGCTAGAGCATCTTTTATATCACGAAAGCGGCCTATTAGGCGTTTCCGGCATCAGTTCAGATAGTCGCGAACTGCTTGAAAGTGGTCGACCAGAGGCAAAAGAAGCCATTGGCCTATTTGCGTTTCGAACCGCTGGCGAGGCCGCACGTATCGTCAGCACGCTGGGCGGGATAGACGCATTCGTCTTCACAGCAGGCATAGGCGAGCACCAACCGGCCATAAGGGCTGCGATCTCGTCACATCTTGGTTGGCTCGGCCTTGAGATCGACCAAAAGGCGAATAACTCAAATGCCCAACTCATCAGCAGCCCGGACAGCAGGATCAAGGTCTTCGTCATTCCGACAGACGAGGAACAGGTGATCGCAGACGATACCTTCCGCTTGCTGACAGCGCTGCAGACCAACTGAACCAAGACATCGAGCAATCACATTTCCAAACGGGAGAGGAATACTTTCTTATCCGTTGGCGAACGGCAGTACCCAATGCCACAGGAGCGATTATGGATCATCTCAGTCACACCGAAAAGCCTCTCGATAGTGAAGAACTTCACAAGATCGACGCGTGGTGGCGGGCGGCTAACTATTTGAATGTCGGTCAGATTTATCTATCTGCCAATCCTCTATTGCGTGAACCGCTGCAGGTCGAACACATTAAGCCAAGACTGCTGGGGCACTGGGGCACCTCTCCCGGCCTGAATTTGATTTACGCTCATATGAATCGTCTTATCAAGAAATTCGACCTCAACACAATTTACATGGCTGGCCCCGGTCATGGTGGCCCTGCACTCATCGCAAATGTTTACCTTGAGGGTAGTTACACGGAGTTTTATCCTGACGTGACGCAGGACGAGGTAGGGCTCCGGCGTCTGTTTCGCCAGTTCTCGACGCCTGGCGGAATTCCTAGCCATGTCAGTGTTCCCACGCCAGGCTCGATCCATGAGGGCGGGGAACTCGGTTATGTCTTGGTCCACGCATTCGGAGCCATTATGGACAATCCACATCTCCTTGTTGTTGCCGTCGTTGGCGATGGTGAAGCGGAAACGGGACCTTTGGCTGGGAGCTGGAAAAGCATCGACTTCATCAACGCCGCGCGCGATGGAGCAGTCCTTCCGATCCTGCACCTCAACGGATACAAAATCGCTGGCCCTACAGTCCTTGCACGCCATAGCGATGAAGACTTGCGCAAGTTCTTTGAGGGCCAAGGCTACGAGCCCTATTTTGTCGAGGGTGACGTACCAGAGGTCATGCACCAGCTTTTTGCCGCTGTGGTTGAACGTGCTGTCTCAAAAATCCGTTCGATACAGTCATCGGCTCGTGGCGGCATTTCCAACAACAGGCCGCGTTGGCCGATGATTGTACTGCGGACGCCAAAAGGTTGGACGGGGCCGAAGGTCGTTGATGGCATCCCGATCGAAGGCACGTTTCGAGCCCATCAGGTGCCTGTATCTGAGGTTCTGACGAACCCTGAGCATCTGACCATTCTCGAAGATTGGATGCGCAGCTACAAACCGGAAGAGCTGTTCGATGACAATGGAACATTCCGTGCAGAATACGCCGATCTATCGCCCGCCGGGGAGTTGAGGATGGGGTCAAATCCGAATGCAAACGGCGGCAAGTTGACAAAGCCTCTCAATCTCCCGGACTTCAATTCTTACGCTGTTAATTTCGAGCATCGAGCCCGTGAGCGCATGGGCTCGACAGCAGTGCTGGGAGAATATCTCGGGGATATCTATGTCAACAACCCGCATAACTTTCGCTTGTTTTGCCCTGACGAAACCAATTCCAACCGGCTCGGAGCAATTTTTGAAGTCAGCGATCGCTGCTTGGTCAGCGACATACTTCCGGCAGATGATCACGTCTCGCATGATGGTCGTGTTATGGAAGTTTTGAGCGAGCACTGCTGTCACGGATGGCTTGAAGGATACACGCTCACTGGCCGGCATGGCCTTTTTGCCACCTACGAAGCCTTTGCCATGATCGTCGATTCCATGTCGATGCAACACGGCAAGTGGATGGAACATGCTAAACACGTCCCGTGGCGGGCCGATATCCCGTCACTCAATTATCTCCTGACATCGACCTGCTGGCGCAATGATCACAATGGCTTCAGCCACCAGGGACCAGGCTTTATCGATACCATCATCCATCGCAAACCAGCAGTCGCCCGCGTTTATTTGCCGCCGGATGCAAATTGCCTTCTCTCCGTCGCTGACCACTGTTTTCGAAGCCGCAATTATCTCAATCTTATCGTCATCGACAAGCAGCCGCAGTTGCAGTGGCTGACGATGGAAGAGGCCCGTGAGCATTGTGAAAGAGGTGCTGGCATCTGGGACATGTACAGCAACGAACCAGATGAGCCGGACGTTGTAATGGCCTGCGCAGGAGACATCCCAACCCAAGAAACAATTGCTGCAGCCTGGTTGCTTCGTAAATATGCTCCGGGTTTGAAAGTCCGTATTGTCAACGTCGTCGACCTGATGCGGCTATGTCCCGCGGATCGCCATCCCCATGGAATGGGGGATATCGAATTTGCAGAAATTTTCACGACAACTGCACCTGTGGTCTTCACCTTTCATGGTTATCCGGGGGTCATCCATGATCTCTTGCACGGACGTGAAGCGCACGACCGGTTCCATGTGCGCGGCTACCTTGAAGAAGGAACAACAACCACGCCGTTCGACATGGTTGTTCTGAACAGGATCAGCCGTCTACATCTTTGCTTGGACGTATTGCGGTACGTTCCAAAAATGCTGATCGACGGTGCGAGCCTGCTTGCGTACTGCACAAACACCCTCGCAACACATAACGATTACATCCGCGAGCATTTTGACGATCTGCCGGAGATTAAAAATTGGGTCTGGAGCTCTTGAGCGGATACGAACCATCGATCTATTAATTGAAACGCGACCTGCTTGGGTCCGTATTGTCGCCCCGGTTATTTAGAAGAGTGTAACGGAGTCGGCACAACCCACGTATTTCTGATGGTTTATATCATCTATGGAGACAAGTATCGACCGCGCCTCAGACCAAATCAGCGCTGTTTACTCCGTCTCATGTCGAAACTCACACCCTTATTTCACACCGTTCGATAGAAATGCCTGAAGCTCTGGCGTCTTTGGATTTGCGAAGAGTTCTGCAGACGGACCGGCTTCCCAAATCTTGCCCTGATGCATGAAGACGGTGATATTGGCGACGCTACGGGCGAAATTCATTTCATGTGTTACCAGCAACATGGTCATGCCCTCACGGGCAAGTTCTTCGATCACGAGAAGAACCTCACCCGTCAGTTCAGGGTCCAGAGCCGACGTTACCTCATCGAACAGCATCACTTTCGGTCGCATTGCCAGCGACCTTGCTATGGCCACACGCTGCTGCTGGCCACCCGAAAGCATTTCCGGATAGACTGAGAACTTATCGGCAAGCCCGACGCGCTCTAGTGCCTTTCGAGCCAAATCATCTGCATCAGGCTTCGACACCCCCTGAGTAATACGTGGGGAGAGCATGATGTTTTCGCCAACTGTCAGGTGGGGAAACAGATTATAGCTCTGAAAGACGATACCGACATCCTTGCGCAACGCCCGGAGCTTGGCTTGATCCTGCTCTACCTTATGACCAGCCGCGTGAATGCTTCCCGACTGGAATGCCTCCAGCCCGTTAATGCAACGCAACATGGTGCTTTTACCGGACCCGCTGCGGCCGATGAGTGCCACGACCTGCCCGGTTTCGACACGCATCGAGACGCCTTTGAGAACTTCAAGCGCGCCATAGCGCTTGTGAACATGATCAATGGCTACGACCGACATGGAGAACCCTTTCAAGATAACGGCTTAGGCGCGACAGAGGAAAGCAGATGAAGAAGTAGATGAGCGCAACCACCATGAAGACCTTAAACGGTTCAAAGGTGGCGTTGTTGATCAACTGGCCAGCGCGCGACAATTCGATAAAACCGACGACCGAGACGATCGATGTGTTCTTGACCAATTGCACCAGAAAACCCACCGTTGGCGGCAGCGATATTCTCAAGGCCTGCGGCAGGATGATGTAGCGATATTGCTGAGCGCGGGTCAGCGCCAGGGAGGCCGAGGCTTCCCACTGCTGAAACGGCACCGCCTGGATCGATCCACGCCAAATCTCTGCCAGATAGGCCGAAACATAGATCGCCAGCGACGCAGACGCCGCCAACAGAGGTGGGATATCAAAGCCGATCAACGTCAGGCCGTAATAGGACATGAACAGGATCATCAGGACCGGAATGGACTGGATGACCAAAATATAGCCGATGCCAATGGCACGCAGAACCCCGTTTTGCGCCAGACGCATGATGGCGATAGCGCCACCGAAAGCAGCGCCGATGCTGAAGGCGATCGCTGTCAAAACAACGGTCCACCCAGCCGAGCGCAGCAGGAAAAGAAATTCAGGCCAACCGAAAGAGGTCATCAGGCGGCACTCCCTTTGCTGGCGATTGCGGGAGTGACATCAGGCTTGACACGCTTACCAAAGAGAACGTGACCCAACCCGATCAAACCGAGCTTCAACGTCAGCGCAATGACCAGATAGGCAATGGTTACGATGATGTAGCTTTCGAAGCTGCGGAACGTGCGCTGCTCAACGATGGCAGCGGAACCGGAAAGTTCTGGCACGGAAATAAAAGAGCAAATACTGGAGGCCAAAAGCATCAGTACGAACTGACTGGACAGTGCTGGCCAGACCTTGGCGAACGCTGGTTTCAGTATGATGTAACGGAACACTTGAAGCCTGCTGAGCGCCAGTGACAGGCCTGCCTCAAGCTGAGATTTGTGTGTGGAATCGACACCTGCCCGGATGATTTCGGTCGAATAGGCCGAGAGGTTCAGCGTCATAGCAAGCAGCCCCGCCTCGATACCCGACATTCGCAAGCCCAGGAGCGGAAGACCGAAAAATATCATGAACAGCTGTACCAGAAACGGCGTGTTGCGGAGAAGCTCGACATAAGCGTCAACACAAAAGGCAACGATGCCACCGGCAAGGCTGCGCAACCCGACGAGCAGAATAGCCAGCGCCGTTCCCAGAATGATCGCACCGGCGGAAAGTAGGATAGTGAGCTTGATCCCGTTCAGGATCAGGTCGGTTTCAGCCAACACGGGTTCGAACTGAAGTGTGAAACTCATGATCTGTGTCCTTGATCTAGCCGCTCGTCATAGCAAGCTTGGTGCCGCCGAAGCGGCACCAAAGTCGCCCTAGTAAGTCGGCAGCTTCGGGAGCGGCGATCCGACCCATTTTTTGGAGATCGCGTCCAGTTCCCCGCTGGATTTCATCTTCTCAATAGTGCCGTTGAGCCATTGCTGAAGCTCAACAGCGTCCTTTCGAACAGCCATTGAATTGGGCTGCATGGAGAAAAAGAACTTCGCTTCAATGGTAGTTTCGCCGCGCGCCTTCATCGCAGCATTGGATTGTGCTTCAGGACTGGCAACAGCCTTGACCTGATGCGAGAATAAAGCCTGCATCGTCGTCGCATCATCATCGAAACGTAAAACCGTAAGGCCAAGCTCACGCTCGCGATCAACCAGTTGATGTTCGACGCTGGAGCCGCGGTTGACGCCGACCATCATGCCCTTCAGGCCCGACCAGTCGGTGATTTGCTCGTCCTTGCTGGCATAAATGCCGACCTGAAACGCGCTGTAGGGATTGGTGAAGGTGACGGCCTTTTCACGTTCCGGCGTTTTGGCCAGCGTTGCGACCAGAAAATCGACCTTGCGTGCTTCCAGCGCTGGAATACGCGATGGCGGCGTCAGTTGCACCATCTCGACAGGCACACCCATATATTTGCCGACGAGGGTCGCGACATCGGCATCGTAACCGATGGCATTGCCCATGGCGTCTACCGACCCGAAAGGAGGAGCGCCCACAAGCACGCCGATCTTGACCTTGCCTCGTTTGACGATTTCATCGACGCTTTGCGCGTAGGTTACGGTGGCCGTCAGCATACTGGCGCAGATTGCGACCATGGCACCGGCCAGTTTAAATGATTTGGAAATGCTCATCACTCTCTCCCTTGTTGATTGAGCTTACGGTCTTGTCGTCCTGTCGAATCCGGCCTCCCCGTCGGATGTCGTCAGCTGTCCTTTCTGACGATGTTGATGCAGGGCGCGCCTGCCAGGCGATGCGCGATATTGTCTGCGATCGTTTGCTGGCGCCGGCGTACCGTCCCATGGGTCCATCCCGACATGTGCGGCGTCATGATCAGGTTTTTCAACGTGTGAAATGGCAGGCTGGACGGCAGCTGTGTCGGTTTGCCGGGACCTGGATAGGTGTACCAAGTGTCGATCACCGCCCCGCCGATCTTTCCTTCATTCAGCGCATCGTAAAGCGCTTGCTCATCGATTGTCGGGCCGCGCCCAACGTTGAAAATGACACCATCGGCCTTCATTTTGCTGAAGGAGTCGGCATTGACGATACCGGTGGTTGATGGCGTCATCGGCACCGATACCACGATGTAGTCAGCCGTCGGCCAGAAGTCGGCCAGTTCATTCAGCGTGAAGGACTGGTCCACCACCTCGGATTTTGCAACGGGGCTACGATTAGCGACGCTGACCTTCATACCGAACGCCTTGGCGCGCCGGGCGAGGGCCTGACCGATGTGGCCAAAGCCAAGCAGCCCGATCGTCTTGCCACAGACTTCATCATGGAGACGGTCTCGCGAGCCGGATGAATAGACCCAATTGCCCTGACGCAATTTGGTATCGGCATCGTCAAGTGGAACGTGACGGTTGAGGATAGCGGCGAAGACATATTCCGCAATCGCCGGGTCATGGCCGAAACAGTTGCACACCATGGCGCCTGCAGGCAGTAAGTCCAAATTGACGGCGTCATATCCAGCGCCCGGCACATGGAACAGAGACAGGTTTTCGGGCTGCGGCAGGGTGGCATCGAATTTGACGCCGACGATCACATCGGCGGTGGCATAGGCCTTCTTCTGCTCGTCTGTTTCCAGCACATCCGGCAACAGGATGATCTGCGCGTCTTTCGGCGCCAGATCAGCAAAACCATGGCTGAAGCAGGCGGCATTTTCACCGTGAAACACGATGCGTTGCATTGTCATTCCCTCCCCGGAATTCTAAAAATTGGCTCGATGCTGCAATCCAGCAGCCGTGGGTCCAGACCCGACTCCATCGTATTGAACATCGAGTCCACGAAGGCGATGAGCTGGTTCGAAGCCGAGACCGCCGCATCCATATGCCGGTTGGCGACAGCGCTGAGTACGGCGAGATGGCAATCGATGGTGGGCGTCAGATCGATCTGCACCGAGCAGTGGGTGTGATGGATGAAGCCTATGCGTCGAAAGATCGTGTGAAGCGGACGCAGCGTGTGCTCGAGGAAAGGCTCGCTTGCTGCCGCCAGCAGAATCTGATCGATCCGCCGGTCGATATCATTGAAGTCCGCCAGAGTGATCTCGTCGCGTTTCGCCTTCAGTGCCCGCGCGATATGCAGCATCTGATTGCGATGCGACAGGCTGGCACGCTCGATTGCCAGCTTGACGACGAAACGCTCCATATCGCCGCGCAGCTGTAAAAGCATCCGCTCCCGCGCAAGATCAATCGGGGCAACCTTCAGACCATGACGGGGAACGATCGTGAAAAGCGTATCTGCAGCAAGACGATTGACGGCGTTGTGAACCGGGGTGCGACCCAGACCGGTCAAGTCCTGCAACTCCTGCACGGTCAAAGACTGGCCAGGCTTCAGCTCGCATTTGATCAGCATTTCCTCGATGCGCTGGTAAGCAAGCTCAAAGAAATTGACGCGGTTGCGCCGCGGCGAAATTTCGCCCTCCTTCACCAAGGATGGAACCGTACGTTTTTTCGCCATGAACGATCTCCTCCCGTCACGACAGAGCTCATTCCGCTCATCTGCAAAAATGTTTAAAACATGTTGTGAAATATTACAAGCATGATTATTGTCTGCATCCAAGGGAGAGGTGCGACAGGCAAGAGGGCCGGCATCGCGTTGGGTAGGAGAGACACCGTGAAAATCACACAGATCGAGACACTGAAAACCGAAGAGTTTTCCAATGTCCTATGGGTCCGCGTTCACACGGACGCAGGGATCATCGGGCTTGGGGAGACATTTTACGGTGCGGGTGCCGTTGAAGCGCATATCCATGATACGCTGGCGATGCGCCTGCTGGGCAAAAACCCGCTGCACATCGAAGCGCTGCACAGGGAGATGACCAATCTTCCCATGGCGCAGGCATCGACCGGTGCGGAGTCCCGTGCAACGTCGGCGATCGACATTGGCCTTTGGGATATCTTCGGCAAAGTTTGTGATCAGCCCGTCCATCAGATGTTGGGCGGTCTGTGCCGCGACAAACAGCGTGTCTACAACACATGTGCTGGCTACAAATATGTACGATCCCACAACATCAAGCCGGTTTCCACCTGGAACCTCGGCGATGCGAACGGTCCTTACGAAGACCTCGACGGGTTCATGAACCGCGCCGACGCTGTGGCCGAAAGCCTACTGGAAAGCGGCATCACCGCCATGAAAATCTGGCCATTTGATCCGGCCGCCATTGAGAACCACGGCGTGCACATCACGCCTGAGCAGATGAAGAAGGCCGTCGAGCCCTTCGAGAAAATCCGCAAAGCGGTGGGCGATAAAATAGAGATCATGGTCGAATTCCACTCACTGTGGAACCTGCCCACCGCCATCAAGATCGCCCGTGTATTGGAGCAATACCAGCCGACATGGTACGAAGATCCTATCCGCATGAACTCGCCGCAGGCACTCAGCGAATTTGCGCGGTCCACGACCGTTCCGGTCTGTGCGAGCGAAACACTTGGTTCGCGCTTTCCCTACAAGGACATGCTGGACCGCGACGCGATGCAGATCGTCATGGCCGATCTCTGCTGGACCGGCGGCCTGACGGAGGGCCGCAAGATCGCCGCACTGGCCGACACCTATCACCGCCCCTTCGCCCCCCATGACTGCATCGGCCCTGTCGGTTTCATCGCGGCCATCCACGCCTCCTTCAGCCAACCCAACACGCTGATCCAGGAATCCGTTCGCGCTTTCTATACCGGATGGTACAAGGAGCTTGTGGACAATGTCCCGGTGATCGAGAATGGCTATGTCCTGCCGATGGAAGGTCCGGGACTGGGTGTCGACCTTCTTCCTGCCGTCTATGAACGTTCGGACCTCAGCGTCCGTCGCAGCACCTTGTGAGGCCCACCATGACAAATCCACTTTTTGATCTCAAGGGGCGCACCGCGCTCGTCACCGGCTCTTCGCGCGGCCTTGGTCGCGCCATGGCGGAAGGCTTTGCTGCTGCCGGTGCGCATGTCATTATCAACGGCACCAACGGCGAACGCGTCGCCAGTACAGTCGCCGATTTCACGGCAAACGGCTATGAAGCCAGCGCCTCCGTCTTCGATGTCACCTCGGAAGAGGCCATCAAAGCGGCCTTTGCAGATTTCGACGCACAGGGCGTGGAAATCGATATTCTCGTCAACAATGCCGGTATTCAGTTCCGCAAACCAATGGTCGATCTGGAAACGGCAGACTGGCAACGGGTCATTGACACCAACCTGACCAGCGCCTTCATGTTGGGCCGCGAGGCGGCACGCCGCATGATACCGCGTGGTCGCGGCAAGATCATCAATATCGGCTCCCTCACCAGCGAGTTGGCGCGCGCCACCGTCGCACCCTACACGGTTGCCAAGGGCGGCATAAAAATGTTGACCCGGGCCATGGCCGCCGAATGGGCACAGTTCGGCATTCAGGCCAACGCGATCGGACCTGGCTATATGATCACCGATATGAACCAGGCCCTGATCGACAATCCTGAATTCGACGCGTGGGTGAAAGGCCGCACGCCTGCGAAACGTTGGGGCAAACCGGAGGAACTGGCGGGAACAGCCGTCTACCTGGCGTCAGGGGCATCGGACTATGTCAACGGCCAGATCATCTATGTCGATGGCGGCATGCTTTCGGTGCTGTGACACGGGCAGAAACTAAGTACCGGGAGGAGATAGAACCATGCGAGGGATCATCATCCACGCAGCCAAAGACCTGCGCGTCGAAGAGGTGGACGAACCGGAACTGGCTTCGAACGAGGCAAGTGTCCAGGTTTCAACAGGCGGCATTTGCGGGTCGGACTTGCACTATTATCACCATGGCGGGTTCGGAACGATCCGCGTTTTGCATCCGATGGCGCTTGGTCATGAGTTTGCAGGCGTCGTGGCCAAAGTTGCCGACGGCGTGTCGCATCTCGCTCCGGGCATGCGCGTCGCCGTAAACCCCAGCCGGGCCTGTGGACACTGCCGCTTTTGTGCTGAAGGCATGCAGAACCAGTGCCTCGATATGCGCTTCATGGGCAGCGCCATGCGCGTTCCCCACGTTCAGGGCGGCTTTCGCGAAACCGTAACGGTCGATGCGTCGCAATGCGTGCCGATTGCCGACAGCCTGTCCATGGGAGAGGCTGCGATGGCTGAACCTCTGGCAGTCTGCCTTCATGCGGCCAAGCAGGCGGGCTCACTGCTGGGCAAGCAGGTGCTGATCACCGGCGCCGGGCCAATCGGCGTACTCTGCGTTCTGGTGGCACGGTTCGCCGGTGCAGCCCGCATCGTCGTTACGGATGTAGCCGACGAGCCGCTTATGACTGCAACAAAAATCGGGGCCGATGAGGTCATCAACGTCGCCAAAAATGGTGCCGCGCTCGACGCCTACAACAAGGACAAGGGAACGTTCGACGTCCTGTTCGAAGCATCGGGCAATCAGGCAGCGCTCGCATCCGCACTGGACGTGTTGCGACCCGGTGGCGTGATCGTGCAGCTTGGGCTAGGCGGACAGATGACGTTGCCGGTCAACACAATCGTCACCAAGGAACTTCAGCTTCGCGGCACGTTTCGTTTCCACACCGAATTCGCTGAAGCCGTCGATCTGATGGGCAAAGGCCTGATCGATGTAAAACCACTTATCTCGGCAACCTTGCCATTTACATCAGCAACAGAAGCCTTCGACTTGGCCAGTGACCGGTCACGCAGCATGAAGGTTCAGCTTGATTTCACGCGGAGCAATCCATGATTTCGATTGTGCCCCAAGCCTTGACGCAGGAAAAATTTGCACCGTATGGATTGGTTTCCGGTCTGACGGCGGCAGGTTCCCTGCTCATTGAAGGAGCTTTCGATGCGACGGAAGATGCACAAAAACCGGTGATTCAAATCGTCAAAATCGAATCA
The DNA here is from genome assembly GCF_030209855.1 of Agrobacterium sp. lyk4-40-TYG-31. NCBI lineage: Bacteria > Pseudomonadati > Pseudomonadota > Alphaproteobacteria > Hyphomicrobiales > Rhizobiaceae > Agrobacterium > Agrobacterium sp. lyk4-40-TYG-31. The sequence continues at coordinate 420,211 of NZ_JARVRE010000002.1, read as the reverse complement.
CCTCAAAAGACTATTCTCATCAAGCAACTGGAGGCTCACCCTTTTTCGGCGCAGACTTTCCTGGCACTGGATATGGCGCCCTCCCTGATCGTCGTTTGTGACTGGAAGGGAACCGAAGGACCGGACCTGGCAACGCTCAAAGCCTTCATCGCCCAGCCAGATCAGATCGTTACCTATCGACGGGGCGTCCTGCATCACAAGATAACGCCACGCGCACCATTAGCGACGTTCGCGATGGCGATGCGACAAACGGATCGAGGCGACGACACGGTGCTGTACGCACTTGGTGAACCAGTGAGTATCGATCTATCTCTTTAGAAAGCTCGCTCCTGCCCAGTTCTTGAGGCGGAAATGCTCTAAGTATAAGCGTGGGTAGCTACGCCCTGCTTCTCCCGGGGCGTTCCATATCGCGCGACCGAATTCTGGTTCTACATGCTACAAATGGGCCTGCGCAATTGCCGCTTTGGACAACACGTTCACGAATATCATTTGATATCGGTGCGGTCATCAGATGCTGGCCTCCATCCAGCCAACATCAGTGAATCACATCAGAACTGATTTGGGAACCAAAACCGATTCAGAAAAACGTGGAAACGCTCTAGGTTCTGGTCGAAATGGATGGCGAATGCCACGTTTTCTAAGACGAGATTGGACAAACCCATGCAAAAGCCGGCTCGTATCGCGACGCATTTCCATGTGGTGTAAAATGTTTCTGACGAAATAGACAGCGTGCTGGGCGCTAATCCTGGGGAACAGGATATTTCGGCTCTGGTGTATAGTGGTTGGCCGTCTGCATGTGCTTCGATCCGGAATCTTCCATCGAATGCGCGAGGAGTATCTCTTGCTGGGCAGTTTGTGGCTGAACCGCCATACGACCTTTGAAAAAATGAAACAACGCTACCGCGAAACCACGATCCGAAATCCATTGCCGCGCCAGAAGCCATCCGGTTCGAGGCTTCCCCGGTATGTGCAGCAGGCTTTCAGTTTACCGCTGGAAAAGCAGCCTCCGCGCAGAACGCGCCGGATTGACGGTGCCGCATCCACCGCTTCACGCTCATCGTTCGAATAGGGATATTTGAAGTCGGGCGTTGCCATATCGTCGCCCCACAGCGTGGTGCACCACTCCCAGACCTGACCGACCATATCGTAGCAGCCATAGGGAGAACGCCCTTTCGGAAACAGGCCAACCGTGCAGGTGGTATTGAAGCCGGCCTCTTCCGAATTCGCCGCATCGTCCATCCAAGCATGTCCCCAAGGATAGCTGAGGACATCCGGCCCTATATCCGGCTGGTCACCGCGCGCGGCACGCTCCCATTCCGGTTCCGTCGGCAATCGCACGAATTCGTCTGTCGAAATACGCCCTTGCGCACGCCAGCGATGCGTCAACCAGTCACAATAGGCTCGTGCATCGTACCATGTCAGGTCGGTCGCAGGGGCACTGCGTCGGTCGCCCGAAAACCCGTCCGGGCTGCGCCACAGCCGGTTCGTGTCGCGCACGAAGGCACCATAGGCACTGTTGGTCACCGGATAAAGGCCGATACGAAAGGCGTCGACGATAACTGGATGAGGTGGTGCTGAATTGGGATGGCTGTGAGAGCCGAAGGTGAATTCCCCACCTGTAACATCTGCCAATGCATCGAGTTCGCGCGGGTCACCCCAGAGCGAGAGCCTGCGGCCCGCCGCCTCACGTTCCGGCGCTGAGAGAGCTCCGTGGCTGACGATTTTTAGCAAATGCGCCGCAATGCGGTCACGCAGCGGTCCTGTGGCCGCCACCATATCCGCCGCCAGCAACGCGCCCCGCAGAACCGCATCACCCTCGCCTTCTATCAGCGCTTCAACCAGGGCGCTGGCCTCATTCTTGCCGGAAAGACGCGCAGCAAGGCTTGTCATGACCGGTGCCCAAAGGCCTGGCTTCTTGCGAAAATGTTCAACGGCCAAATCAGCAGGCTTGGATGCCAGATGCACCGCCGCCAGCAATTGCCGCACGCGGGTGATGGGCATGATGGTCGGGTCATCCACCTCGGCTGTCAGCGCATCGAACGCCAGACCACAAAAGAGGTCGCTGGTCTGAGCACCACCGGAAATCTTTGCAAGCCAGCTGTCGGTGATGGTCTCGGCGCTCTCACCCACATCGCCGCCATGCATGGCCATGACGAACTGCGCGGGATTGGCCGCGGCAGTGCCAAGAGCAATCCCTGTCGCGCCGAGATCGAGGCCCGCCAGTCGCACAGCCGTGTCCCGACGTTGGCTTTTCAGAAGCGGCAGCAGATCATAGCGCACATAGCCCGCGGGAAGCGCCCAGCTCTTGACGACAGAGACCTCGCCGAGTGCAAGCAGCTTCACAGCCGGATGGCGGCTCTGGAACGCCAGCGCTTCGGCAAGCAGCTGACACCCTGCGTCACCGGCCGCCTCTATGCCATCGAGGATCAGCAAAAGCCCACGGTCCGTATGGAGCGCAACATCCGTGGAAGATGCGAGCAGTTCCTCGAAAGTTTTTGACGGGTCTACAGTCAGATAGAGCGGCACAACACCGCCCAGGGTCCATTGCTCATCATGCACTGCACCGAGATCGTTGCGCGGAATGGCGCGGGGCGCAAAGTCACCTTGCACGAGTGAGAACGCCAGATGCTTCGCAAACGTGGTCTTGCCGCTTCCAGTCTCCCCTGTCAGCAGGAGTGCTGGATGATCGCGCACCATTTCCAGCGCCGAGAAATAGACGGCGGGTTCGGGTTCTGCCTGATCGGTCAGCTTGCGCAGGCCCTTGGCCGCCTTGTCCTCAAATGTAAAGTTGACGAGCAGCGGAATATAACCCGTCGCCAGATCGACAATCGAGGCATCCGGCAGTGCAAAAAGCTGAGCGGCACCAAACTCGCGTGCTTGCGAAATCAGGCTGTCCGCCGCGTCTATGTCCTCATTGTTCATGGAAAGAGCTTTGCCACATCTGGGTTATGAAATCTCTGGATTTCGATGGCATAACCTGCGGGATCTTCAAAGAAAAAATGCTCGCAGAAGGTTCCACGCAGCATCTCCGACTGACCGGCAGCGCCTGCTTCCCTCAACCGCTTGTGCCAACCCTCCACATCTTGAGAGACGATGGTCAGCAGCACGGCGCTCTTTTCCTGATGTTTCAGATGACCGCGATTGCCATCAACAATGCCGAAATAGCAGTTTTCAGCGATGCGGTAGATGCGTGCCATTGTCTGATCGAGCACCAGTTCGAAGCCCAGAACCTCTTCATAAAACGGCACGACAGCATGGATATCGTCGTAATAGAAGAAGGTGATCGAATAGTCTTTTTTCATTCTGTGCGTCCTCGTGTTCAGGCGATCGTCAGCGTGCCCTTGTGATCGATCGAAAGGCCGGCGATGTCCTTTCGCGCCGCGAAAACATCGACGGGATGCGCCAGATAAAGCCAGGGCGGATTTGCGTTGAGATAGGTTAAGCAAGCGGCATAGGCGCGCTCACGTAGTTCCGGCTCCACTGCCGCATTGGCCGCCGCGATCAGCCGTTCGGCTTCAGGATCGTCGTAACCTTGCCACCAAACGGCTTTCGTGACGCTCGATATCTTGTCATTCAAAATGCGATAGGTGCTGTGCGGCGAGGAATCGAATATCGCCAGATCGCCCATCTTCTTAGCGCCAATCTGGCGGGCATATTCAGGCCGGTCGGTTTCGATCTCGATTTCTACCTCGAATCCAACAGCTTCAAGTGCTTTGGCCACGAACCGGCTGATCTCCGGCGCACGTTCCGGCATGAAAGTAGGCGTGCGAAGCTTGATCTTGCGGTCTCCATCCACCTCGGCCAGCAAGGCACGCGCCCCGTCGGGATCATAGGCGATGGGTGAAAGCCCAGCCGTTCTCATACCGAGATGAAACGGACTGACGATGCTGGAAGACGGCACGGCCAGATCACCGAATATCTCACGGCATATAGCCGCCGTATCGACGGCATGATTGGCGGCAAGCCGTGCCTGGGGTGAGCGGAAAATGCCCTCGCTGCAATTGAGGTAATACATGACCGACAACGTGTTGACGGCCCTGCCCCACTGGAAGGCATCATCGAACTCCAGCTTGCCCTCGACACGCTCCAGATTGAGCGCGGCATCGACCTTGTCGGATTTCAATAGTGCGTAGCGTTGGTCGGCGGACGGCTCGCAGAGCGCAATGATGCGCTGCGGTTTTGCATTACCGGACACCCGCTCCAGTTCAGTTCGGACCTTGGTTTCGAAATTCAGAACGCGGAATGGCCCTGTACCCAGAACCGGCATGCCGTCAGGGGCGAAGCGGCAGATGTAAAACTCTGAGAAGATATCGAGAATATCGGCGATGGGATGCGGGTTGCGCACCACAATCGCTCCGTCTCCATCCGCCAATATCTCTGCATCGGCAAGATAGCGGGCATAGGACCATTTCATGCCGAACGTATCCACGGCCTCTAGAATGCCATCGATGAAGTCGGTGATATCGGAAGCGACACAAGGCTTACCGTCATGGAACACAGCGCCTTCGCGAATGACGAAGCGCCATTCGCGTCCATCTGGTCTGTGCGTCCAATGCGAGAACAGGGCGGGCAAGACCTGGCCGTCACTCCATTTCAGCAGCGGTTCGAACACAAGATTTTTCAGCGTGAGAATACTGGTGTCATCCGTCACCCGTGCCGGTGGCAGGAAATCGACTTTTTCGAGGGCTATGGTCAGAGTGGACATGGTTGCCTCAGTCGAGTTCGTTGCGACGGCGCGGATTGAACCAATCGGCAAGGGAATCGCCGATCAGGTTGAAGGAGAGCACCGCAAGCAGGATCGCCATGCCGGGGGCGAGCGCCACCCAGGCGGCACTGCGCACGAATTGCAGGTTGGCGGACACATCCGCACCCCACTCCGCCATGGGCGGCTGCGCACCAAGTCCCAGAAAACCGAGGCTTGCGGTTTGCAGAATGGCACTGCCAAGCGCCAACGTCGATTGCACCAGCAGCGGCCCAAGACCGTTGACGAAAACATAGCGGAAGAGAATGCGCGGTGTCGGTAGCCCAAGCGAAACCGCCGCCTCGACATAGGGCTTGACGGAAATGCTGAGCGCCTGACTGCGGGCGACGCGGGCAAATTGCGGGGCAAGCGTGATGGCAACGGCCAGCATCGCATTTTCAAGGCTGGGGCCGAAGGCAGCAGCAAGCGCAATAGCCAGCACAAGGGCCGGAAACGCCAGAATGGCATCCACGATGCGCATGACGACACTATCAAACCAGCCACCGAGAAAACCCGCCAGCATGCCGATGGTCACGCCAACAACAAAAGCGATGGCCACAACGCCCACGCCAATGGCCAATGTGGCGCGACCGCCATACATGATGCGGGTGAAGATATCGCGCCCAAAGGCATCCGTGCCAAGCCAATGTTCGAAACTCGGCGCGGCCAGCTTGTGAAGCACATCCAGCTTGGTTGGCGAATAGGGCGAAATCATCGGCCCGAACACGATCACGCAGACCAGCGATAGCAGGATGATACTGCCCGCCAGAGCCAGCGTGTTTTTGCGCAGGAAGTTTAAAAACTCTGACATCCGGCTCACTTCATCTTCTTGCGGACACGCGGGTCCAGAACGCCGTAGAGAACATCCACCACGATGGAGGTGAAGACGAACAGCAGCGCAAACACCAGCGTCGTACCTTGAATGACAGGATAGTCGCGGTTCTTGATCGCCTCGAACATGTAGCGCCCGATACCGGGCCATGCGAAAATCGTTTCGGTCAGGATCGCGCCACCCAGCATTTCAGCAAATTTCAGACCGACGACCGTGATGGCCGGCAGCAGGGAATTGCGCAATCCGTGGCCCAGAATAACATCCTTGCGCCGCAGGCCCTTCGCCTTGGCCGTGCGGATGAAATCCTCGCCCATCACTTCCAGCATGGTGTTGCGTACGAAACGCCCAAGGGTCGCTCCGAGAAAGGCAGCCAGCACTGCGGTGGGCAGGATCAAATGTTGCAGCGCGCTCCAGGCGGCTGCCCAGTTTCCGGTGATGATGCCGTCCAGAATGGCAAACCCCGTCACCGGTTCGGCAATGATGAATGAACTCATTCGGCCCGAAACAGGCAGCCACCCGAGATAGGTGGCGAACACCAGTTGCAGGATCAGCGCCAGGAGAAAGGCGGGCATCGAAACCCCAACGAGCGAAACGACGCGAGTGATATGGTCGAATGTCGAATTCGGGCGCGTGGCGGATAAAACGCCGATGGGAATGCCGATCATGATGGCGACGATGACGGCCAAAACCGAAAGCTCAATCGTGGCGGGCAGGCGTGTGAGAATTTCATGTGCCACCGGCTGGCCGGTTTTCAAGGATACGCCGAAATCGCCTTGCAGCAGGCCGGTAACATAGTTGAAAAACTGGACGGGAAAAGCCTGATCGAGATCCAGTTGCGCACGGAGTGCATCGATTTGCTCCTGCGTCGCACCGGGGCCGAGCAAGGTCACTGCCGGATCGCCGGGAATGAACCGCACCAGCGAAAACACGATGACCAGCACGATACACATGACAGGTATCAAGGCGATCAACCGGCGTAGAATAAAACTGGCCATTCCCTGCCCACTCACATCATCGAAAAATGCTCTGCACCGGTTTCCCGTTTCAGATCGGATCGTCGGGCGCGCAGGGTGCGCGCCCGGAAAGGTTTACTTCTTGGACACGCCCCAATATTCATTGAGTGGCGGTGCACTGTTGACGACGAGGCCTTCGACATTGGCGCGCTGGAAGACGATCAGCTTGGGGCTGAAGAGATAAACGCCGGGAACGCGCTTGACGATTTCTTCCTGCACCTGATGATACAATGCCGTGCGTGCCGGGACATCTACAGTCTGCTGCGCTTTCAAGATCAGATCATCCAGCGCCTTGTCTTCCGGCATACGGAACGTCATAGCCGAGTTGGCGAGCGACGATAAGTATCCGATAGTGATGTGCGCATCCGGATCGTTGTACCAGGGCTGGCGACCATCAAGTGCTGCATCGAACTGGCCTGCGGTCTGAAGGGCGCGGTACGCCGGGAACTCGGTCTGCTCGATGGTGGCGTTGATGCCGATATCGGCCAGATTGGCCTGCACATAGGTGGCAACGGCTGCCCAGAGCGGGCCCTGGAAACTGTAAAGCTTCAGCTGGATTGTGGAGGCATCGACACCTGCTTCCGCGAGCAGCTTCTTCGAAGCTTCAGGATCATAATTCGGCGCCAGATCCTTGATCTTTGGATCGAACGCCCAGCTGTTGGTGGTCAATGGACCATAGACGCGTTCGGCAGTGCCACCGAACACGCCTTCCAGCAGGCCATCATAATCAATGGCATGGGCGACGGCCTGACGTACGCGGATATCCGCGAACGGACCGTCTTTCTTGCTGTTGTTGAATTCAAGCTGGCGGATGATCTGGCTGGGTGCCTCAAGAATCTTCACATCGCCATTGGACTTGAGTGCTGCAATGTCTTCAGCCGCAATGGCGGAAAGCTGGCCCTGCTGCTGCACCACATCGACGCCGCCGCTTTCAAGCTCCAGACGACGAGTCGAGGCCTCCGGGATGACGCGGTAGATGATGCGCGAAAGCTTCGGCGCACCACGGAAATAATCCGGATTGGCTTCCAACACCACATTGGTATCGGCCTGTGCGCTCTTGAAGGCAAAGGGGCCGGTGCCGACCGGGTTGGCAGCAAATTTGTCGCCAAACTTCTCGACGGCAGCAGGGCTGACGATGGCCGACTGCGGCTGCGCCAGAATGGAGAGGAAGGCCGGATAAGGCTCTGTGAGGCTGATCTTCACTTCTGTGGGTGAAACGACCGCGATGTCCTTGATGAGGCCGAAAGTCGCCTTGACGTAGGAATTTGTGGCCTTGGTACGCTCCAGCGAGAACTTAACCGCAGCAGCATCAAAAGGCGTGCCGTCCTGAAACTTGACACCTTCACGAATTTTGAAGTCGAACTCTTTACCGTCGGCAGACACAGTCCAGCTGGACGCCAGTCGGCCTTCCAACGCCTTGAAGTCCGGCGCAGTCCAGGCAACCAGCGTATCGAAAACATTGAGAATGATCTCGCTGCCGATCGGTTCGGCCTTGTTGGTGCCGGGCTCCAGACTGACGGGATCGGATGGGACGGCGATGACGAGTGTTTTCAACTGGTCATCACTCTGGGCGTTGACCCCGCCTGCAAGCAGCGGAACAGCCACAAAGGCTGCGGCGGCTAGTCCTTTAAAGAGTTTCATGGGCACGACCCTTTCGCGGTCTGATCGAGGCATTGTGCAGCCTCTGCTGGCTTCATGCTGTCAGTATAATCGCGGCTCGCGCCTCTGATATTCCACGAAATATATCATCGCTTTTTAGGCTGTAAAGGTGATCTGCAAGCAATTTGAACAAATAGCTAATATTGCTTATTCATTGTGCAAAAGAGGAAATATTATATTGTCTTCAGCGAAATTTGAGCAAAATCTGAGCGTCAGATTTGCTCAAACAGGATCCGCACCGGTGACGACAGGACGCGTCGGATCGCTGACCCAGGCAGACCACGACCCGGGATACATAGCCGCTTTGATGCCGATGGAGGCAAGCGCCAGAACCGTGTGTGCAGCCGACATTCCCGCCCCGCAATAGACACCGATCGGTTTCTTGCCATCGGCACCCAGCGCCCGATACATTTCGCGCAACGTCTCTCCGTCGGTGAAATTTCCGTAGTCCGTGACATTGTCAGGCGCTGGTGCACTCAAGGCATGGGGAATATGCCCGCGTGGTGGCTGGCCGGGCGCGACTTTCCCGCCAATGTAATTGGGCCGGATGCGCGCATCGAGAAGAACGCCATCGGTCGCCAGCTTCAATGCCGCATCGGCACCAAGCTCAGCCATATGTCCCGGCAACAGAACGATGTCGCTCGGCACGGGTGTCGTGCTTTCATCCGTCACCGGCATATCCGCCGCAATCCACGCTGGAAAACCACCATCCAGCACCCGCACATCCGGTAAGCCTGCCCAACGTAAGATCCACCACGCGCGCGCTGCCGTCATGCTGCGGTCAGCATCGTAAATGACGATGGTACTGTCAGGTCGCAGACCCCAGCTGCGTGCCTTGGCCTGAAGTTCTGCAATGTCAGGCAGGGGTCTATGTCCCCCTTCGACGCTCGCAGGAGACTGAAAATCGGTATATGCTTGCGTATCTATCGCGCCTGTGATCCGCTGCCCCTTGAATGAGTTCTGGCCCGTATAGGGATTAATGGAGTGCACGGCGATGACCGTGACATCCGCACCAGAGAACAACATTTCTTGCAACTGCGCTGGCGTCAAAAGAACCGAAATGCGCGTCGTGTCAGACATGGTAATCTCCGAATATCAGGGCTGGAAGGAGCCTACCTCTCTTATCATGGTAAAATCACCCATTGCGAAAAGGATGACAAGCAATAAATATCTCATGTAATATTCTACGAGATATTTTTATTGACATTCGATCATCTGCGCGCTGCAATGCGGCTCTCATGAGCCGGAGTATCGAAATTTGACAGTCCTTTCGGTCGAAAATCTGACCACCGCATTTCGCTGCAACGGCATCTGGAACTCCGTGGTCAATGATGTGAGTTTCAGCATCGATGCCGGTGAGACAGTGGCAATTGTTGGTGAATCCGGTTCTGGCAAAAGCGTCACGGCCATGTCGATCATGCGACTGTTGCCGGAGCGAACATCGCGCGTGGCAGGCACCGTCAGGCTTGGCGAAACCGACCTGCTGTCGCTTCCCGAGCGGCAGATGCAGGACATTCGCGGCAATGATATCGCGATGATTTTCCAGGAGCCGATGACATCGCTCAACCCCGTCCTATCGGTGGGCCGTCAGATTGCCGAATCGATCATCCGGCATCGCGGCATCTCCAAGACCGAGGCGCGGGCGGAAACGGTGAGGCTTCTCGAGCGTGTGCGCATACCCGCCGCATCCAGCCGTTTTGACGAATATCCGCACCAGCTTTCTGGCGGCATGCTTCAGCGCATCATGATTGCCATGGCACTGGCCTGTCGCCCGAAACTGCTGATCGCCGACGAGCCGACGACGGCTCTCGACGTCACCGTTCAGGCGGAAATCCTACAACTGATCAAATCCTTGCAGGATGAGGAGAACATGGCTGTCCTCTTCATCACCCATGACATGGGTGTTGTGGCCGAAATTGCAGACCGGACCGTGGTCATGTTCCGCTCCCGCGCGCTCGAAACCGGCAAGACGGAACAGATTTTTGCCCAACCCGCCAATATCTATACCAAGGCGCTGCTCTCTGCCGTGCCAAGGCTGGGGTCGATGGTAGGTCACGATTATCCGGCCACGTTTCCATTGACCGATACGGATACAGGCGTTTCCTCAGCCGAGCGCGAGATCGCGGGCACCATACCCGCAAACACGCCACCGATCCTGGAAGTCCGCAATCTGATTACCCGGTTCGATATCAAATCCGGCATTCTCGGACGTGTGAGCGGGCGCGTTCATGCCGTCGAGAATATCTCGTTTGATCTGCATGAGGGTGAAACGCTCGCGCTCGTCGGTGAATCCGGCTGCGGCAAGTCCACCACCGGGCGGTCTGTGCTGCGACTGATTGAACCGGTCAGCGGTACCATCCGCATCAATGGACAGGATGTTCGTTCCCTCACACCCGCTGCACTTTCGAAGCAACGCCAGCATATGCAGATGATCTTTCAGGACCCCTTCTCCAGCCTCAACCCGCGCATGCGCGTAGGTGAAGCCATCATGGAGCCGCTGGTGTCGCATGGTTTGGCCTCGACCAAACACGCCCGCGACAGGGCGACGGACCTGCTGGTCCGCGTGGGATTGCAGGCCGATATGGCCAAGCGCTTTCCACACGAATTCTCGGGCGGCCAGCGCCAGCGCATCAGCATTGCCCGTGCATTGACGCTCAATCCAGGCCTCATCGTGGCCGATGAAGCCGTCTCTGCACTCGATGTCTCGATCAAGGCGCAGGTCGTCAACCTGATGATGGAATTGCAGGAGCAGCTGAAAATCGCCTATCTCTTCATCAGCCATGACATGGCCGTGGTAGAGCGGGTGAGCCACCGCGTTGCAGTCATGTATCTGGGTGAGATCGTCGAGATCGGCACCCGCGCGCAGATATTCGGCAATCCGCAGCATGCCTATACAAAGCGGTTACTCAGTGCCGTTCCGATTGCCGATCCCGCCAGACGCCATTTGCGGAAAGTGGCGGAAGGCGGAGAGATTGGCAGTGCGGTACGTCCGGTAGATTATGTACCGGTGGTGGCACGCTATGCAGAGCCAGCACCCGGCCATCTCGTCAAGGTCGCCTGAAAGGTCAGCGCATGCGCCAAGATTTGCGCGGGAACGGAGACTTAGAGCGTCAATCCGCCCTGCCCGGTTGCGATCAGTGCGCCGAGGATGCCGCTCCGGGTATTCTCGTTGTGCTCCACAATAACCTGCCGCGCGAGATCGGAATCACGCTTGCGCAGAGCCGCCACGATACGATGATGGTCGACATTGGTTTCCGGATTGATGTCGCGAACGCGCGCGCCCATATAGAAAAGCCGCGCACATTCCTCAAGATGGCTCATGACCAGCGCATAGAGACGAGGATTGCGGGAACCACGGGCAATGGCGGAATGAAATTCCTGATTGGAATCCACGAAGGTTTTGGTGCTGATCTCCTCACCGATCACGTAGCTGACATCGGCCAGCTGATCGAGCGCGTCGAGGTCTTCATCGGAAAGGTTCTTGGCCGCAAGCGCCGCCGCAGTCCCTTCCAGCATGCCGCGAATGGCAAAAAGGTCGTTCATATCCTTCACGGTGACAGGCGTGACGCGGTAGCCGCGGCGCGGATAGGCTTCCATGAAACCCTCGACGCAAAGCCGTGCAAGCGCCTCGCGCACCGGCGTTTTGCTGACGGAAAGCTGCTCGGCAAGCTCCGGCTCGGACACATCCATGCCCGGCGCCAGTTCTCCGGTGATGATGCGCTCCCGCAAGATAGCATAAGCCTTCTCGGTCAGAGATTTGCTGCGCTTCTCCGCCGACACATCCGCTTTGTTCAAAGCCAATCTCCAGTTTTGCGTCTACGCCATGCGTTAATGCTCGCAGGTTCAACATAGGTCAGTCATCCGGGCATTGCTATGCACCGATTGCGCCTTGGCCTCATCACCAACAGAACTTTGACAACAGACGAAGCGCTGATATACTACGTAATATATTTAACGGATACAATCCTCGTATTCGTCCACGCCGCAGGTATCGTCTTGTCAGAAATTCTGGTCATCAATCCCAACAGTTCCGTCTCTGTCACACGCTCCATGGAGGCCTGCCTTGGTCTCGTCCGCGATGCCACCCGCCACAGCATCCGTTGTACGGAACTTGCCAAATCTCCGCCTGGTATCGAGACGGACGCCCATGTGGGTGAGGTCATTCCCAACATAGTCGAAGCCGTGAACGAGGCTTCAGCCGATGCCTTCGTGCTTGCCTGTTTCTCGGATCCCGGCATTGCAACGGTCAGAAAAATGACGACGCGACCCGTCGTCGGCATTGCCGAAGCGGCCTATCTGGCGGCCCTTGGCCTTGGTGAGCGCTTCGGCATCATCTCCCTCGGCCAATCCTCGATCAACCGGCACCTGCGCTATCTGAAACATCTGGGCTTCGACGGTCGCCTTGCTGGAGACCGCTCCATCGACAAGACAGTGGTGGAGTTGATGGCGGGGGACGTCGTCGAAATCGTCTCACGCACGGCGAAAGTTCTGCGTGATGAGGACGGTGCCGATGTCATCATTCTCGGCTGTGCGGGCCTTGGCGGATACCGCCGCGCGCTCGAAGAGACACTCGGGCTTCCCGTCATCGATCCTGTTCAGGCCGGCGTGGCGCTGGCGTGTACAACACTGGACTTGCAATATGGAAGGCATGCATCATGAGCCATGATATCGTGATAACCGGCACCGTGGTACTGCCGGACGGCCCACTGGAAAACGGCTGGATTGCCATCAAGGACGGAAAGATTGCCGCCATCGGCAGCGGTGATCTTCCGGACGCAGGTGAGCGGTTCGACGCAGGCCAAGACCTGATCATTCCCGGCGTCATAGATGGCCAGACTCATGCTTGCAGCTATGGCGGACTGCCCGGCATCGCGTCCACCACCCGCTCGGCGGTGGCTGGCGGCATCACCACCATCGTGGATATGCCCTATGACAATCCCGATCCGCTGAATTCGGTCGCAAGACTGAATGCCAAGATCGACGCAATCAATAAGCATGCCCATTCCAACGTCGCACTTTACGCCACGGTGACGCCCGACCAGTCCACCGAAGAAATCGACGGTCTGATTGCCCGGGGCGTGGTGGCGTTCAAGATTTCGACCTTCGAAAGCAGCCCCACGCGCTTTCCGCGTATCTCCTCCAACCAGACACTGGAAATCTTTTCCGCCCTTGCCGATACAAACATTCCTCTTGGCGTCCACAATGAAGATCAGGAAATAGTGCGCGCCCACATTGCAGCCGCCAAGGCCGCTGGACGTGATGGCATTGAGGCGCATTCCGAAAGCAGGCCACCGGCGGCGGAAATGGCCGCAACGGCGCAATTTCTGGAACTGGGTGCAGCCGCAGGCGCCCACGCGCATATCGTTCACCTCACGACGACACGGGGCTTCGACATTGTCGAAAACTATCTGCTGGATGGTTTCCGTGCCACGGGTGAACTCTGCGTGCACTATCTCTGGTTGGACCCGGAAATCGACGGCCCCGAACTCGGCGCAAAAATGAAGGTCAACCCACCCATCCGCCCCGGCCAGATTGAGGCACTGTGGGAGGATGTGGCGGACGGTCGTGTCGCCTTCGTCAGCTCGGATCATTCCAGCTGGCCGGGCGACAACAAATTCACGCCGTCCATTTTCGACGCGGGCGCTGGTGTGCCGGGTCTCGAAACCCTTCTTCCGGCTTTCTACACCGGCGCGGAAATACGCGGTTACGATGCTGCGATCATGACGGTCGAACAACTGTGCGAACGGCCCGCCAAATTCTTCGGCCTCTGGCCCGAAAAGGGCACATTGCGTGTCGGTGCGGATGCCGACATCGCCATTCTGAAAACCGAACGGCAGATCTGGGACTCGTCAAAAGCCCATGATGAACTGTGCTGGAGCCCCTTCGACGGCCGCGAATTTTCAGTTCGCGTGGTGCGCACCTATGTCGGCGGCAAGCTGGCCTGGGATGGTGCCGACATCGTCAATGCCGCCGGTGACGGGCAATATGTCTCTCGCGGCACATCCAGCTGGTTTGAAGCTTAAAGGAGACCGATATGCCACTGATCAACAACGAGACCTCGGGCGTTTTCGTCATTGCCTGCACACCCTTTACAGACAGCGGCGAAATCGATGTGGCGAGCGTCGATAGTATGGTGGATTTCTATTATGACAAGGGCGCAGACGGCCTGACGATCCTTGGCATGATGGGGGAAGCGCCAAAGTTGACGCAGGCCGAATCCATCGCCATCACTCGCCAGACGTTGGCACTCTCCGGAGAGAAGCCCGTGGTCGTTGGCGTCTCGGCACCGGGACTTGCAGCCATTGGTGAACTGACGAAAGCCGTTATGGACCTGGGCGCTGCCGGTGTGATGGTGGCACCGCCATCCAGCCTTCGGACGGACGAGCAGATCATCGGCTATTACCGCAATGTCGTCGAGACTGTAGGCACGGACGTTCCAATCGTCTTGCAGGATTTCCCGCTGGTCACCGGCGTGCAGATTTCCTCGAAAACGCTTGGTGTCATCTTCGAAGCGCATCCCAGCATCGTAATGCTCAAGCATGAGGATTGGCCGGGTTTGCAAAAGATCACCGATTTGCGCGACGCCGAAATGAAGGGTCGCCGCCGGACGTCGATTCTGTGCGGCAATGCCGGCGTGTTTCTGCCAGAAGAGATGCAACGCGGCGCCGATGGTGCGATGACCGGCTTTGCCTATCCCGAAATGATGGTTGAGGTCTGCCGCCTGAGCAATGAAGGCAGCTACGACGCTGCACAGGATCTGTTCGACGCCTATCTGCCGCTGATGCGTTATGAGCAACAGCCAGGCCTTGGGCTGGCGATCCGCAAATATGTGCTGGCCAAGCGCGGTGCGATTGCCAGTGCGGCCCAGCGCCGCCCGGGCGCATCTCTCAACGCGCAGGCCATCACTGAGGTCGAACGACTGATCGAGCGCCAGACCCGCAAACTCGAGGCTTTGAAATAATGGATTTTCTGATTTCCGGCAAAACCGCCCTCGTTCTGGGCGCAAGCCGTGGCTTGGGTGCCGCGATCGCCAAAGGGCTTGCCGCTGAAGGCGTCAAAGTCTTCGCCGCAGCCCGCAACGTGGGCACAATAGAAAAGACCGATAACATCACGCCAGTGACGGTCGATCTCTCCGACGCGACTTCCGTCGCTGCCATGATCGCGAACGTTACGGCAGCGGGTGGCGTCGATATTCTCGTCAACAATTCCGGTGGCCCCAAAGCCGGACCGGCCGCCGGCCAGTCGAAAGAAAGCTGGGCCAGCGCCTTCGACAGCATGGCAACCTCCATCTTTACAATGACCGACGCCATGCTGGAAGGAATGATTGCGCGCAAATGGGGTCGCATCATCACCATCGGCTCCTCCGGTGTCGTGCAGCCCATTCCCAATCTGGCCCTTTCCAACGGCATCCGCGCTGCGGTGTCCGGTTGGTCGAAAACACTAGCTGGCGAGGTTGCCCGCCACGGCATCACCGTCAACATGATCCTGCCCGGCCGGATCGATACCGACCGCGTGCGTGAACTCGATGCAGGCAAGGCGGAGAAAACATCAAAGACGGTTGAAGCCGTGCAAGACGCCTCTCGCGCCGAAATCCCGGCGGGCCGTTACGGCAAGCCGGAAGAATTTGCCGCAGTCGCGGTCTTCCTTGCCAGCGCGCAGGCAAGCTATGTAACGGGTTCGGCCATCCGGGTGGACGGTGGCATGATCAAGGGGTTCTGATCAGAATGGTTGATTTCAACAAGGTTGTTGAGCGTCGCGGGACCGGAAGCTCCAAATGGAGCAAATACGGACCGGATATCCTGCCCATGTGGGTGGCTGACATGGATTTTCCATCTGCCCCTGAAATTGTCGATGCCATTAAATCCCGTCTGGAACATCCTTGTCTCGGTTACGGTGTCGCACGCGACGAGTTACGCGCCTGCATCGTAGCGGATCTGCAAACCAAATATGATTGGACGATCACGTCTGAAGACATCGTCTTCCTGCCGGGCGTAGAGCCCGGCTTTAATATGGCGCTGAAGGCCATGCTTTCGCCGGGCGATGGTGTGCTGGTGCAGACACCGGTGTATCGCCCGATTCTCAATGCCCCCGGCCATTGGGACATGAAGCGAATTGATGCGCCGCTGGTCGCCACTAACGGTGGCTACAAAATCGATCTGGACGATTTTTCCGCCAAGCTTAAGCAGTCCAAAGCCTTGTTGTTTTGCAATCCGCAGAACCCCACAGGAAAAGCCTTCACGCGTGGCGAAGTCGACGCAATTGCCGGGCTTTGCGAAAGCAATGACACGCTGATCATCTCCGACGAAATTCATTGCGATCTGCTGTTGGACGGCAGAAAGCATGTCCCCATTGCCTCGCTTTCGTCCGATGCAGCAAGCCGGACGATCACGCTGATGTCAGCGGCAAAAACCTATAATATCGCCGGTTTGAAGACTGCCTTTGCCATTGTTCAAAACAGAGATATGCGCGAAAAATACGTGCGGTATCGTTTGGGCATGGTCGACAGCGTCAACATACTCGGCCTCGAGGCCACCTTGGCAGCCTATAGTCATGCGGATGTCTGGAAAACGGAGATGTTGGCCTATATCGAGTCCAACCGCGATTTCCTCTCGCAAGAGATCGCCACACGCTTCCCGCAGATAAGGATGATAAAACCTGAAGCAACTTTTTTGGCCTGGCTCGACTGCTCTGCCCTCAACCTTCCGACCGATCCACAAAGCTTTTACCTGAAACACGGCAAAGTCGGCTTCAGTGCTGGCTCAGAATTCGGAGCGAACGTTTCCAACCACCTACGAGTCAATTTCGGCTGCCCCCGCGCGCTGCTTGAAGAGGCTATTAACAGAATGGCGCGGAGTTAGGCGGGCACCGTGTGCGTGTGCCCGCCCATTCGCTTACAAACAATCGAATTTAACCGTGCTTGGGGCAGGTTTACTTAATTGTCTTGATCGGGTCCTTAGGGGTAGGATCAAAACCGACCAGATCGATTGTCAGTTTGGCATAGGTGCCATCGCCGACCATGTCGGCCAGTGTCTTGTTGACCGCTTCGACCAGATGCTCCTTGCCCATCTTGAAGGCAAAACCCTTCTGGACATGGCTGACGTAATCATCGGTCATTGCCAGCGGCAAGCCGCCTGACTTGATGGCATAGGCCGCAGCGATGGAATCCGTAATGACGGCATCGACATTGCCGTTGACCAAATCCTGCATGGCGTCGGATTCAGCCTTGTAGCCCTTGACCGTTGCGCCCTTTTCCTCGGCGATCTTTGTCCAGGACGAGGAGACCAGTGCGCCGACAGGCTTGCCCTTCAGGTCTGCCGCAGACTTGATCGGCGAATCCTTGGCTGTGACGACGCGACCGCCTGATTCCAGCCAGCCATTTGAGAATGTCACCTGCTTCTGGCGTGCTTCAGTAATGTCCATAGCTGCGCTGATGACGTCATACTGGTCCGCCTGAAGGCCGACCAGAAGCGAATCCCATTTGATCAGGACAGGCGTGTATTCGAGGTTCAGTCGCTTTGCGACCTCCTGCATCACGCGGATTTCGAGACCGTCAAGTTTGCCATCCGGCGCGCGCATGCTGAAAGGCGCATAGGTGCCTTCGGTGGCAACCATGAGCTTGCCGGGCTGCAACAGTTCCAGATCGGCGGCATTGGCATTTGGGATGATGGCGAGGCCGGCGAAGACAGCGGCGACGATCAGAGATTTGAATTTCATGTTTCAGTTCCCTTGTTGTTTGTGCATTCTCTGTTCAAAAGCATCGGTCGAACGCGCTCATGGTTTGATCACCCCAGGTTGGCGTAACGACGCTCAAGCCAGGAGGCGAGCGTGGTGAGGATCGTTGTCAAAGCCAGATAGATGAGCGCAACCGCGATGTAGAACTCGAACGGGCGGAAGGTAGAGGCGATCAGCGTCTGCGCATAGAGCGTCAGTTCCACCACGGTCACAGTCGACAGAAGCGAGGTGTTCTTCAGCGTCGAGATTGCCTCGTTGGTGATGGATGGCAAAATGATGCGAAAGACCTGCGGCAGAATAACGCTGCGCATCGTCTCGGCCGGACTGAAACCGAGTGCCAGCGCCGACTCCGTCTGGCCGCGTGGTATCGCGCTCAAGCCGCCGCGAACGATTTCAGCCACATAGGCACCACTGTTGATGCCGAGCGCAATGACACCGGCGGTAAAGGGCGAAAGTCTGATGCCAAGCTGCGGTAGACCGAAATAGATGATGAAGACCTGAATCAGCGTCGGCGTGCCGCGGATAAACCAGATGTAAAAACCAGCCGCCATCCGGACGGCCTTAAACTTGGAGCGCTGCGCCAGCGCCGCCACGAGACCGCAAACCCAGGAGACGGCGATGGTGAGAATGGTGATGCCGAAGACGGTATAGGAGGCTTCGAGAAAGCCTGGACCGTAAAGGCGGACTTCATTCCAGAAATTGCCCATCACGCCTGCACTCCCCGGTCGCTGTCAGTGGAAATTGAACGACCGACCTGGTCATGAAGAATGCGATGCAGGAACTGTTTCAAACGGTCGCTTTCCGGATGATGCAGGATATCGGGCGACCCGGCTTCGCCGATTACGCCCTTGTCGAAGAACAGCACACGGGAGGAGACGTCGCGGGCAAAGGCGATTTCGTGGGTGACGAGCAGCATCGTCATGCCATCAGAGGCAAGCGAGGCCATCAGCACCAGAACCTCGTGCACCAGTTCGGGATCAAGGGCAGAGGTCACTTCATCGAACAGCATTAGCCGCGGCTTCATGGCAAGTGCGCGGACAATCGCGACGCGTTGCTGCTGTCCGCCGGAAAGACGAGCTGGATAGCTGTGGCGCTTCTCGAACAGCCCGATGCGGGACAAAAGCGCTTCAGCCTGCTCGATAGCCTGGCTGCGCGGTAATTTCAGAAGCTTCATCGGCGCATGGGTAACGTTCTCGAGCACTGTCATATGCGGCCAGAGATTATAGCTCTGGAACACCATGCCGACACGGGCGCGCAACGCTTGCAACTGTGCCTGGCTCGGGAAGAACCGCGATTCCAAGCGAAAATCGAAAGACATCTCCTCGAAGTTCATGAAGCCGGATTGGGGCATTTCCAGTGCATTGATCGAGCGCAGGAAGGTGCTTTTGCCGGAACCGCTCGCGCCGATGATCGAAACAACCTCGCCTGCATTGACGTCCAGTGAAACGCCCTTGAGGACCTCGTTGTCGCCGAAACTCTTGCGGATGTCCTTCAGGCTCAGAAGCGGCGCGCTCATGCGGCATCCTCCCCATGATATTCATGGGTGATGACGACCTCGACATCCTTGGGCGTGCGGGCCGTGCCATTGATCGGCGTGATGTCCTGGGGGCAGGCAGACAGCACGAGAGCCAGATCCATTTCAGCGCGTAGAACCACGTAATCGCCCGCAGCCGTCGCCGGGGGAACACGATCAACCGTGCCGTCTTCCTTCACAGGGACATTCATGAAAAGATTGAGGGACGCTGGCGTGAAGGGCACGGAGATACCGGCCTCGGTCAATCCCTCATGGAAATTGTCCGTGCAGTTGCGGTGCGCTTCGGTGCAGCCAAGCTGCTGATAAAGCTCAGCGCTGCAAGGGCAAAGCAACGTATCGTGGCGCACATCAGCGCTATCCGCCACCATGGTCAACATCGACCGGCGGCGCGAAGACATGACGCGCATACCTTTTGTGAAGAAGATATTGCTGTTGACGGAACGCGTATGATCCATCGACGAGACCTCGGATGCATCCTGCGCCGCGACCGCCCAGGCATCGACCACTTGATTGCCATGGGTGTTGACGATGCGGGCATGTTGTCCGGCCTTCATCTGAAACACACGCCCGTGGCTTGCGGCGACAATCTTGGTATCGAGATCCATATCCACTCGTCTTTTTGGGTAACCGGACTTTTTGCTCAGCTTTTTGGCGCTGTCGCAAAGCCCGTCATCAATTTCAGTACACCAAGCTTATTCAGTATACCAGTGGAGTTCAAGTAGCCTTTTCAATAAATTAGCGATCAATTATTTTGCGATAAGCGCATTAAATAGTCAGCATCCGCTCATATATTAGGCGACGCGCTGTTGTGGTCAGGCCAAACGAAAGAGAACATTGACGAAAGGATACAGCCGGTGTACCGAAAATGACAATGAGATTGCCATGGCCGATACAGCAAAGTTTAGGGCTATGACGCAAGCAATCAGATCGCATCCGGAGTAACGCCATGCATCGGTATTTTCCCATCGAAGAATATGAAACCCGCTGGGCGCGTCTCCACGAGGAGATGATCCAGAGAGGCTTCGAAACGGCCGTCGTCTTTGGCCGTGGCGGTGGCACCACGGATAATTGCGGCGACGTCCTCTATCTTTCCAACCACTATGCGATCAGTGGCGGGATGGATTCATTGATCTGGACGGCCCGTTCCTTTGCCGCCGTCATCCTGCAACCCGGACGCTCCCCACAACTGCATATTGACGAGCCGGAAGTGCGCCGCGATCTCGTTTCGATTGAGGATGTTCTCAGCAGCAACCATCCGTTCGAAAGCGTGGCACAGGCGCTTGTGGAACGGGGCATCAAGGGACGTGTGGCGCTGGTCGGCACGCATTTCATCCCGATCAAATATTACCGGCAGCTGGAAGCCATCGCGCCAGACATTGAATGGGTTCCCGCCGACGATCTGGTCCGCTCCGTACGCCGCATCAAAAGCAGCCGTGAACTCGACTGTTATCGCTATGCGGGCGAAACCGCGACACTCGGTGTCAATGCCTTGATGGAAGGACTGGTCGGCGGGCTTTCGGAACGGGAGGCAGCAGGCGAAGCAGCCCGCGTGGTCGTCGCCAGAGGCGGCCGTGTTCAGATGATCGGCACAAATCACGGAGAGACCCTTGGTTTCGACCAGCGTTTTCCGCTTACCGGCTATGGTGAAGACGTGCCAGCCATTGGCGATATCGTCACGGGCACGCTGCACGGCGCGCTGTATCAGGGCTACTACCTCGACCCCGGTCGCACGGGCGTGCGTGGCGCTGCCAATGCGGAGCAACGGCGTCTGATCGAGGCGGCAAGCGGCATCGTGCATCGCCTGTCGGCCATGCTGCGCCCCGGCGTGACATTGCTGGATGTGGCGGCAGAGGGCGACAGGATGACGGCAGCCTTCGGCGGCTCGATTTCGCCCATCATGAAGAATTTCCCGTTTTATGGCCACGGCATCGGCCTCGGCTTCGAGCTACCGCGCATCTCGACCACCATGTCCATGCCGGAAGACGTGGTCGAGGCCAATATGGTGTTCGGCGTCGAAGCGTTCCTGTCGCTCGATGGCGTTGGCGCAGCCTTCTATGAGGACATCATCATCATCGGCGAGACTGGCAACGAGCTCATCACCAACTCGCCCAGCATCTTTTAACGGACAGGCCCGCCCCTTCACCGGAAGTCATAAAATCCAAGGGTCAAAAAAGCCGGGCGGATCAGCGATCCGCCCGGCTTTTCTGTGTCAGCGAGCAAACACGCTGTCAAAATCCTTGAAGCCCTTGACCTCGATCGGATTTCCGCTCGGATCGAAGAAGAACATGGTGCGCTGCTCGCCCGGCTCGCCTTCGAAGCGAACGACCGGCGGGATGTCGAAGGCTATGCCGCCCTTTTCGAGACGCTCGGCAAGCGCAACCCAGGCCTCCAGCGGCAGGATGACACCGAGATGTGGCATCATAACCATATGGTCTCCGACCTTGCCGGTGCGGGTAACTTCGAAGGGCTTGCCGAGATGCAGGGAAATCTGGTGGCCGAAGAAATCGAAATCGACCCAGGTGTCGGTCGAACGGCCTTCCTCGCAACCGAGAATGTCACCGTAGAAACGGCGGGCCTCATCAAGATCGGTTACGTGGTAGGCGAGGTGGAAGAGTGAACGCATGGCATGCTCCGTTTGTCAGGATGGATGGAAATCAGCGGATGGTCATCTGGCGAGGCAGCGTTGAGAGCGGTTCGGCACCGTTTTCAGTTACGATCACCGTCTCGGAGGCACCAACTGTCCACTCGCCGTAATTGCGCAATGTCGCAGGCAGATGGAACACCATGCCCGGCTCGATCATGCGGGTGACGTTTGAAAAGAGGCTGAGAATGGCGCCCTCGCCCCAATCGGGCGCAAAGGCAACGCCCATGGAATAGCCGATGCGCTTGCGGAAGGCTGCGGTATAACCGGCGTCATCGATCACTGCCTGCGCCGTATCATGGACATGAGCGCAGGACACGCCCGGCCTGATTTCCCCAAGGGCAGCATCCAGCGCCCGCAGGGAACAACTCATCATGCGCTGCGCTTCGTCGGGCGGCGTGCCCATCCAGACGGTTCGCATCAGCGCTGCGTGGTAGCGCGCATGGCTTCCCGCCAGTTCGAGAAACAGCGGGTCACCCACTTGGAGGACGCGCCGACGCCATGTCATATGCGGCAGACCGCTTCGCGGTCCCGATGAGACCAGCGGCTCCATTGCCATGACTTCCGAACCAGCGCGGGTTGCCGCATGCAGCATGTCTGCTGCCACGGCATTTTCATTCGCACCTTCCACACAGGCCTCGATACCGGCAATCATGCCGGCCTCGGCATAATGAGCCGCGTGACGGATCGCCTCCAGCTCCGCTGCGGACTTGATCATGCGCAGCGATGGCAGGATTTGCGAGCCGTCTGCAAGGAATGAGACGCCCAGCCTATCGGTGATTTCGGTTGCGAGCTTCGGCGAGAGGAACCACCCGGCAAGCTCGACCGCCGGATTGGCGATGCCGCGCTGACGCAGAAGGTCTACCAGCGCCTCGGCCGGATTGTCGGCATCCTGATAGGTGACGACGTCCGGCAGATAGGTGTTTGCGAGCGTGCCGAACAATTCCAGCTGTCGCACCAGCAACACGGGCTCGCCATCCGCGGGCAGGATCAACGCCTGAAACGCGAAATAACCCGCTGTCTGGCGTCCCGTCAGCCAGTAGATCGTTTCCGGCCCGGTCACGATGAGTGCCTCATGGCCGCTGGTATTGATAGCGGCACGTGCGCGCGCCTGCCGTTCGGCAAATTCGGACGCCGGAAAGGAAGCCTCGATGCCGCGGAGGTGGGCTTGTGTGTCGAAGGTCGGATGAAGGGTCATGCGGTCAAGACCTCAATTGCGCGCCAGCCAGCCGAGAAAGCGGGCTCTGACACTGTCGAAATGCACTTCCATCGCAGTACGGGCCGCAGCGCCGTCCCGCGCCTCGATGGCATCAATGACGGCGATATGTTCCAGCGCCTGCTGGTCAAAACGGTCATGGGTGCGGGTGATGGTACAACGACGGGCAATGCTGCGCATTTCTGTCAGCATCGACGCGAGCAGCGGGAGGCCAGCGGCAACGGCGACGGCATCATGAAACGCGTCGTCATCGACCCAGAACAGGTCGAACTCGATATCGCCACCGCTGGTGAAATAGCGCATTCGCTCACGTGCCTGGGCCAGCGCCTCGGTAAAGGGCAGACCGGCCGCTTTCTGGGCAGCCGCACCTTCGAGAAGACGGCGTAGCTGCACGATTTCCAGCAATTGCTCGACGGTGACGGGTCTCACCATCAGCGCGCCGTTCGGCAAGCGGGAAATAACATTCTCCTTTTCGAGCCGCGATATGGCTGCGCGCAGCGGTGTACGCGAAATGCCGGACTCCAGAGCCAATGTCCGTTCCGTCAGCATCTCGTCAGACGAAAGCTGGCCTTGAAGGATGCGTTTCTTGAGGTCGCGATAAACCTGCTGCGCCAGGGTTTCCTTGTCGTTCATTTGCTGCCTCCCGTACCGAAATCGCGGATGGCGGCGTAAAGAACCTCGACTGCCGCAGCCAGATCGGCCGGGTCCATTCTTTCGTCTGGATTATGACTGCCGTTCCAGTTGCGCAGAAACACCATGACGCTGTCCCACCCGGCCTGTGCAAAGGCCGCCGCATCATGACCACCGCCGGAAAGCATCCGACGCGGGCTATATCCAAGCTTTGTCGCGCCACTGGCAATCTGATCACCAAGCGTTGCGGACAGTTTTGTCGGCTGGCTGCGCGACTGCGGGCCGAGATCGAAGCGGACGCCGCGCGCCTTTTCGATCTCGTGGATGTCCGCCTTGAACATGCCATCCAGCTCATCGAGCACGGCAAGGTCGTCGCTGCGAAGGTCTACGCAGAAATTCACCCGGCCCGGCACTTTAGCAAAGGCATGTTCCGACGATGCCGCATCGACACGACCGAAGGTGACGGCCAGATCCTGCGACCGCTCAAGTGCCTCTTGCCAGCGTCTGTCCATGCCAACGATCAGGTCTGCCAGTGCGAACACCGCATCGGCCCGCTCCGAACGCGCCGGACCACCGGAATGGGCCCAGGTCCCGTTGATTCGTGCCTCACGGTAACGCAGGCCACCGCGCACACCCGAGACGATGCCGAATGGTTCCTTGGCATTGTCGAGCACTGTGCCTTGCTCGATATGCAGCTCGATGAAATGTGCAGGCGCAAGACCTGGGCCTGTCAGTATCTCATCGGGCCTGCCGCCTTCTTCGAGAATATGGTCGTAGAGCGTGCGACCCGTATCGGAACGCTTCGCTTGCAGCTCCGGTGCCGTTAGTCGCCCGAGTGCTGCGCGCGAACCCACATAGGAGACCGGGAACCAGACGCTTTCCTCAGCCCGAGTAACCGTGACAACCAGATCGACGGGCGGCGGTTCTCCGCTTTCGACAAAGGCGGCGGCCAGTGCCATGGCACCTGAAACGCCAGCCTGCCCATCATAGGCTCCACCCATCGAAACCGTGTCGAGATGCGAGCCGATGTAAATTGCAGGTGCAGAACTATCGCGGCCCGGCAGGCGGGCAAAGAGGTTGAGGGCGGCATCACGCGTGACCTCAAGTCCAAGCGCTTCGGCATCCGCGACGATCACCTCATGAGCCTGACTTTCGAGCCGGCTGTATGAGGGGCGGGTTAATCCCGGACCGACATCCGAGATTGCATTAATGCGATCCAGCAGGCTGTCGATTGTGTCCCTGATGACCAAGCTCATGCGTTCACCCCTTGCAGGTCGATTGTCGTTGCCGGACGTTTGCCGGAAAGGGCCGTCAGCACATGGCCCGCGGCAGCCACCGCCACCCGCTCCAGAGCCTCACCCGTCGTGCCGCCCAGATGCGGCGTGAAGATCACCCGATTGGTGGCAGCAAGCGGACCGTGGGCGGCGCCCGGAGAATAGACGTCGAGACCAGCGCCGGCGATGATGCCGTTATTGATGGCTGCGGCGAGTGCTGTCTCGTCTATTAGACCGGCCCGCGCAGTATTGACGAGGATTGCGCCACGCTTGACGGCTGCAAAGGCCTTCGCGTCGAACATGTTGCGGTTGTCTTCGCGCAAGGGCGTGTGGATGGAAATGAGATCGGCGGCGGCAAGCCCCTCTTCGAGTGTCGCGACACGCTCATAGGCCAGTGTGCCTGTGCTGCGCGGCGAATAGATAAGGACCCGCATGCCGAAAGAGACATCGAGCATATGCGCGAGACCCTGCGCGATTGCGCCCCAACCGACGAGAAGAACGGTTTTGCCAAAAAGCTCTTGGAAGCTCGACGCCTCACGAAAGCCACGCGATCCGGAACGCACGGCCTGATCTGCCGCCGGGATCAGCCTTGCGGCCGCTATAGCAAGGCCAAGCGCCAGTTCGCTGACGGAGCGGGCATTGGCACCCGGCGTATTGCAGACGAGAATACGGCGCCTGGCGGCTGCGACCTTGTCGATAGAATCGTGACCAGCACCATGCGAGACGATGATCTTCAACGCGTCGGCAGACCCAATCGCTTCGGCCGAGAGGCCGGCATCGCGGGTGATGACCGCCTGGCAATCGCGGATCAACCGTGTAACGGTCGCAAAGTCTGTATCCGGGCACATAACGGGTTCAACACCGGCCCCCGTCAGAAGTGCGACGCCCGCTGCATGGATGGGTTGTAGGATGAGACATTTCATCTGGATGTTCTCTGTGTCGGCGCGCTCAGTCGCTCAAGGATGGCATCGCGGGCGTGGGAAATATGCTCCCGCATCAACACTCCCGCCCTATCGCCGTCACCAGCCCGAAGCGCCTGAAGAATGTCGAAATGCTCCCGGCAACTGGTGAGGAAACGGGCCGGAACCTGAGTGTGGTCGAACATGCATGTGCGGCGGCGCAGGTCGCCGATTGCACGCATCATCATCTGGTTTCCGGCGGCATGCGCCAGCGCGTGATGCAGATCATCGTCTACACCGCGCTGCTCGTCGTCGTCGCCCGGTCCCTCATTTTGCAAAGTGATGACGCGGCTCTCCAGATCATCGAGAACAGCAGCCGAAATGCCCGTCGCATGTCGCGCGCAGTAGCTTTCCAGCTGCTGGCGCAGGAAGAATATCTCTTCTATTTCAGGGATTGTCAGGGTACGGACCTTTAAGAAACGGCCCTCCTGAACGGCAAGGCCCTCCGCTTCGATACGCTTGATCGCTTCGCGCACGGGCGTGCGCGACATCGCAAGCTCGTCGCCCAGCTTGGCTTCCTGTAAAAGGTCGCCGGGTTTCAGCACACCGGCGAGGATCATCTCGATAATCTTGCCATAGGCCTGCTTGGCGAGCGGTTTGTTCAAGACCTGTCTCCTTTAGACATCTGCCGCACCCGTCGCCTGGTCGAGGCTGGACAAAATCTCGTCCATAGAACGGCTCTGGGCAATCCAGAGATCTTCCGCCTGTTCCTGCGTCACGAGCCTGAAGCGGATCAGACTGCCGGTCACCGCCTGTGCCAACCTCGGCAGATCAATGGAAGCGACGGTTGCAATCTTCGGATAACCGCCGGTCGTCTGGCGCTCAGCCATCAGGATGATCGGCCGACCGGAGGCCGGCACCTGGATCGAGCCCATGACCGTGCCGTCGGATACGATGTCATGGCCACCGGCCGCGACGATCTGCTGCCCGTCCAGAAACTGTGCCATACGATCCCGGCTGCCGGAGACGACGAACGGCCCCCGCAGAAATTGTTGCCACGCGACGGTATCGAAATGCTCCGCCTGCGGGCCTTTGATGACACGGATGGGGCCTGCGGAGCGGTGCAGAGGCGTGCAAAGAACCCTCTGCGGCACGGCGAGTGCGCTATCGGGTGTCCCGCCGAGCGGCAAACTATCGCCAGGCTCAAGACGCCGACCGTCAAGACCCCCGATGCGCGAGCGCAGATGTGTCGAACGCGCGCCGAGGACCGGCTCGGTCTGAATGCCCCCGGAAAGCGCAAGATAGCCCCAGACGGCGTTGTTCAGAGCTCCAATGCGCAGGGTCTGACCCGGAAGCAGTTTGTGGCTCGCCCAGCAATCCACACGCTCGCCATCGACCGTGACCGACACTGCGCCACCGGTAACGGCGAAAAGCGCCGGCTCGTCCACTTCAAACTGGCCACCCACATTGGCGAACTCGATCAACGCATCGTCTTTGGCATTGCCCACGAGACGGTTCGCAATCAGCATCGCGACGCCATCCATGGGACCGGACGCGGACACGCCCATCTGCACGAGACCGGTGCGACCGAGGTCCTGCACGGACATCATTGGCCCGGCCTGATTGACGATCAGCGTGCTCATGCGTCCTCCCACTCAATATGTGGGTTTCCTGCCGCGACAGCTGCATCCAGCTCGGCGGCCTCGTCGTGCTCGATCTGGCGAAACCGGACATGGTCGCCAGCCCTCAACAAAAAGGCATCGCTTCGGGTCGGATCAAACATCCTGATCGGCGTGCGACCTATGAAACGCCAACCGCTTGGCCCAGGAACCGAATTGATGCTGGCCTGCTTGCCACCAATTCCGATAGCGCTCGCCTCTATCCGCTGGCGCGGCACCGGAAGCCTTGGCGTATGCAATTTTTCCGGCAGGCCTCCCAGATAGGCAAATCCGGGCGCAAAGCCGATCATATAAACGCGGTAATCCCCCGCGACATGCATGGCGATGAGGTCTGCCACGCTCATTGCCTTCATCTCTGCCAAGTATTCCAGATCCATGCCGGGATCGCCCCCATAGACCACCGGCACGACGAGCCGCCGCCCGCGAGTTCCGTCAATACGAATGGCCGAAAGCCGCTCGAGAAGGCGCACCGAAAGATTGCGGCCACGCACGATCAACGGATCATAGGAAACGAGCAGCGACCGGTAGGTTGGCACCGTCTCGACTATTCCAGCGATTGCGTTCTGCCGAAGATCCCTGGCCAGTGCCACGATGCGCATGTTCGTCTCTTCGGAAATCTCATCCGAGAGTTCGATGACGATGGCGCGATCGCCGCTGGCGGCAATTCGCGGATAAGGCAAATGCGCGTTTTCAGACACTGTCATTTTCGTCCCAACTTCCGCCAGCGCCCTTTGCCCGTCTGCATCCTTAGGGGCACGGCGTATCCGCTTATTCTGTCTTGTTCCCATTGTCGGTGTAGATAAACAAGTCTAACAAACTCCTTGTCATTTCAGTACACCAATTGTATGTCAAGACTGCTTTACGGTTATGATCGGCAATTTCGATTGAGCGGACCTGACTTCTGAATGGCTAAAACGGGATGATCCACATGCCTACGATCGACCTTAATTGCGACATGGGAGAAAGCTTCGGCGCCTACAAGATTGGCGACGACGCAGCCATGATGGATATCATTACCACCGCAAACATCGCCTGCGGTTTTCATGCGGGCGACCCGAGTGTAATGCGCGATACGATCATCTCCGCACGCGAAAAGGGAGTGGCAATCGGCGCGCATCCCTCATTCATGGATCTTTACGGATTCGGCAGGCGCCGCATTTCTGGCGAACGCCCTGAAGATATCGAGGCGCAGATTATCTATCAGATCGCCGCCATCCAAGGCATGGCGACGACACTTGGCTGGCCGATCACCCATGTGAAGACCCACGGCTCGCTCGGCAATATGGCCGCCGAAGACGAGGCATTGGCGAAGGTCTGCGTCCAGGCAATCAAGGCGGTCGATCCAACCCTCATCTTCATTACTCTTCCCTATTCCCAGACGATGCGCGCTGCCGAAGCGGCGGGCCTTGGCGTTGCCTGCGAGGTCTATGCCGATCGCTGCTATCTCGACAACGGCATGCTTGCGCCGCGCCAGATGGAAGGCTCGGTGATCCATGATCTATCGGCGAGTGTCGATCAGGTTCTGTCGATGGTTTGCGACAACAGGATCCCGACCATTAACGGATCGCATCTCTCGGTCGATGCGGCAACCGTGTGCATCCATGGCGACACGCCGGGCGCACCGGCAACCGCGTGGGCCTTGCGCAACAAGCTGACTGAATCAGGCGTCACCATTGCACCATTTACCAAACCCAAGATGTGAAAGGGCCTCACCATTGTCTCGTATTGTCTATCTGAACGGCGAGTGGCTGCCGGAAGCGGATGCCAAGGTCTCGATTTTTGATCGCGGTTTTATGTTTGCCGACGCAATCTATGAAGTAACCGGCGTCGTCGGCGGCAAGCTGATCGAATATGAGGGCCATTCTGCCCGCTTGCAGCGCTCAACGGCGGAACTTGGCATCACCTGCCCGCTGTCACCGGAACAGCTGCTCGAAGTCCACCGCGAAATCGTCCGTCGCAATGATCTGAAGGAAGGCCTGATTTACCTACAAATCTCGCGCGGCACCGCCGACCGAGATTTCGCCTATCCGGTTGACCCGACGCCGACTTTGACGCTTTTCACCCAGGCAAAGGCCGTCCTTGACAATCCGCGTGTAAAGACCGGCATATCGGTCGCTCTCGTCCCCGACCTGCGCTGGGGGCGCCGCGATATCAAGACGGTACAGCTTCTTTATCCTTCCATGGCAAAGATGGAAGCCGCCGCAATGGGCGCTGACGATGCCTGGCTGGTGGAAAACGGGTTCGTGACCGAGGCAAGCTCGGCAACGGCCCATATCATCACCAAAAACGGCACGCTGATCACACGCCAACTGTCGCACGCGATCCTGCACGGCATCACCCGCGCCAGCGTTCTCGATATCGCCAAAGAGGCAGGCATCGCTTACGAAGAACACGCTTTCACGCCCGAAGAAGCGCTGGATGCAGCGGAAGCCTTCATCACCTCCGCCACCAATTTCGTTCTGCCGGTCGTTGCCATTGACGGCAAGGCAATCGGTGACGGCAAGCCTGGTCCGCTGACACTGAAGCTGCGTCAACTTTACGTGAAACAGAAGATGGCAAGCGCCATCTAAGTTTTCGTTGCCGCCCTCTCGCGGGCGGCAACGCGACAAAACCGTGTCACTTTATCTACACCCATTTGGTGATAGCCAGCCTGTCGCTGCTGGCGGTCAAGCGGCAAAGGGAAAGGGCGCCACATCATTCCACACGGAACCGGACGGTTCTACGACCTATATGAAAAACGTATAATTCTAATTCTATTATAATTAAAAATTATATTGCAGTGCGGAAAATTCGATGGAACTATGCCCATAACAAGGGTCGCTAAAGGCCTGGACCACCAGTAGGAGAACATCGATGAAACCCTTGATAAAGGCCGGCATTGTCGGCTTATCGACGCTTTTTGCCTGCAATTCGGCCTTCGCGCTCGGAGATCCCATTAAGACTGCGATCGACGCGACCTTCGCCCCGCACGCCATGCCAACCCTCGATGGCAAGATCGAGGGCTTCAACGTCGACATGGCCAATCTGATCGGTGACCGCCTCGGCAAAAAGGTCGATCTGACCGGCGCCCAGTTTTCCGGCCTCATCCCGGCACTCCAGGCTGGCACATATGATTTTCTGGTTGCACCGGTAACGGTCAACAAGGAGCGGGCTGCCAACCTTCTTTTCACCGAAGGCTTCATGGATACGAATTTCGCCTTCGTCGTCCCGGCAAACTCACCGGAATACAAGACCCTTGAGAACTTCAAAGGCAAGACAATCGCCGTCAACAAGGGCTCGGCCTATGACAGCTTCCTGCGTGAGAAGGAAAAGGAATTTGGCTGGAAGGTCGAGAGCTATGGCACCAATACGGATGCCGTTGCAGCCGTGACAGCAGGTCGCGCAGATGCCAATCTCGCTGGCAACACGGTTGCTGCGTGGTCTGTCAAGCAGAACCCGCGCCTCAAGCTGTCGTATGAATACGCCACAGGGCTCGTCTGGGCGATTTCCTTCCGCAAAGGCGACGAGCAAAATCGCGATCTGGTGGATCGGGCAATCGAATGCCTCAAGCTGGACGGCTCTATGGCAAAGCTTTCCGAAAAGTGGTTCGGCGTAACCCCGGTGGCGGGCACAACGATCGTCACACCGAGCAAGGGTTTCGGCACACCTGGCTTCGAAGGCTACCAGGATGACGACCATACGGCATCCTGCGACAATCTGAAGTAACCACCGGATCGTGGACGGGCGGGACCTCCCACTCGCCTGTTCACGCTCATTTACAAACAAGGATGCGACCCGCCCCCCGCAGGCCGTGTCCAAGGGTACTCGCTCGCGTCCCATCGGGACCACCTTTCCGCGTTGCAACGTACCTGTTGGAGTATCCTGAATGACCCATCGCCCTATGCTGGAAATCGTGTCGCTGGAAAAGCGTTTCGGTCCCAACACCATTCTCAAGAAGATCGACCTGAGGGTTGCGCAAGGCGAGCTCGTCTTCGTCATCGGCCCGTCAGGTTCGGGCAAAAGCACGATGCTGCGCTGCTGCAATCGTCTGGAAGAACCGACATCCGGCGATATCATTGTCGATGGCCGCAACATCATGGCAGGGACGCGCCGCGATCTCGATCGCATGCGGTTGCAGATCGGCATGGTTTTTCAGGGCTTTCACCTCTACCCGCACATGACCGTGCTGAAGAATGTCACGCTGGCCCAGCGCAAGGCGCTGAAGCGCAGCAAGGGTGAAGCCGATGCACGCGCAATGGACATGCTCGATCAGGTCGGAATGGCGCACAAGGCGGACGCCTATCCAGGCGAGCTCTCCGGTGGTCAGCAGCAGCGCGTCGCCATTGCCCGCGCGCTGGCGCTGGACCCGAAAGTTATGCTTTTCGACGAGCCCACTTCGGCGCTTGACCCGGAACTCGTCGGCTCGGTTCTCAAGGTGATGAAGGACCTCAAGTCCAAAGGCATGACGATGGTCGTCGTCAGCCATGAAATGGGCTTTGCTCGCGAGACTGCCGATCGTGTCGTCTTCATGGATGGCGGTCTGGTCGTCGAACAGGGTCCGCCGGACGAGATTTTCGGCGCACCGAAGGCCGAGCGCACACGCGCTTTTCTATCGCGCGTTTCTGGGTAGGTGTGATGGACAGGTTTCTTCAAACCTTCTTCAACCCGATGGTGATGGCGCAATATACACCGGACATCATCGCTGGCGTCTGGGTGACGCTCCAGATCGCCACCGCCGTTATCGTCGCCGGCATCGGGGCCGGACTGCTGCTCGCCTGTCTGCGTAGCTACCGCATCAGGACGTTGAATTTTTTCATAATCTGTTTTGCCGACATTTTCCGCGCCCTGCCTTCGCTTGTCGTCATCCTGATCCTCTATTTCGGCTTTCCCTCGATTGGCATACAGCTTTCGGGCCCGATGGTACTCTTCATCGTGCTGGCAGCGACACTTGCCGCCTTTGCCGAGGAAATCTTTTGGGCGGGCATCTTGTCGGTTGAAAAGGGGCAGTGGGAAGCTGGCATCGCTACGGGTCTCGGCTTTACCCGTACCCTCACCTATGTCGCCCTGCCCCAAGCAGTCAGACTCGCCATTCCGCCGCTCGTCAACCGCGTCCTTGCTATCACCAAGATGACTGCCCTGGGTTCTGCCATCGGCGTGTCGGAAATCCTGTCGAGCGCCACGACAGCGCAGAGTTTTTCAGGCAGCGCCACGCCGCTCACCATGTCGGTCGTCGCCTATCTGGTGATTTTCCTGCCTATGGTCATCGCTGCCCGCTGGCTGGAAAGCCGCACAGCCTGGAAGAAGCGGTAGGAGGGTGGACATGGATATTTTTCTCGACCAGTTCTTCAATATCGAGATCATGCGCAAGTCGCTGCCGCTTTTGCTCACCGGCCTATGGACGACATTGCAGCTTTGTGGCGCGGTGATCCTGCTCGGGCTTATCGGCGGCCTGTTCGTTGCACTCGGCAACCTGAGTGAACGTCGCTGGCTTCGCTGGATCTCGATTGCGTATACTGATCTTTTCCGCGCACTCCCCCCGCTGGTTCTGTTGATCTTTATATATGCTGGACTGCCCTTCGCCGGCATCAACATATCGCCCTTCGCCGCTGTCGTCATCGCCTTCCTGCTCAACAACTCCTCCTATTATGCGGAGGTCTATCGTGCAGGCCTTCTCTCCGTCGCCAAGGGACAATGGGAAGCGGCGCAATCGACTGGCCTTAATCCAGCGCAGACGCTCATCCATATCGTCCTGCCACAGGCGGTGCGCAACGTCCTGCCCGACCTGTTGTCGAACACAGTGGAGGTGGTGAAGTTGACCTCGCTTGCCTCCGTCATTTCGCTGTCTGAGCTCCTCTACAATGCTGGCATGGCCCGCTCGGTGACCTACAATGCTTCACCGCTGGTATTGGCAGCTCTCATTTATCTCGTGCTGCTGTGGCCGCTGGTGCGGCTCGTCAGCCATTTCCAGCGGCGTTTAGCCGCCTAATCGCTTCGAAAGGAACACCAATGACCGTCATGAAGATTGCGGGTGCACAACTCGGCGCCATCCAGAAGGCCGACAGTCGCGAAAGTGTCGTCAAACGCATGATCGCCCTGCTTGATGAGGCAGCCACAAAGGGGGCCAATCTGGTCGTTTACCCGGAATTGGCACTCACCACTTTCTTTCCCCGCTGGTATATGGAAAACCAGGCCGAGATCGATTTCTGGTTCGAAACGGAAATGCCGAATTCGGCCACACAGCCTCTCTTCGACCACGCCCGCGACCTCAACATCGCGATCACTTTCGGTTACGCTGAAAAGACGCCGGACGGCCACTACTACAATACCTCGATCATCACGGACCGGCATGCCAACATCGTCGGAAAATATCGCAAGATCCATCTTCCCGGTCATTCCGAATACGATACGCAACGCGCTTTTCAACATCTGGAAAAGCGGTATTTCGAACCCGGCGATCTCGGCTTCAATGTCTGGCGCAACGAAGGCGTTGTCATGGGCATGGCGATCTGCAACGACAGACGCTGGCCGGAAACGTTCCGTTGCATGGGCCTGCAGGGCGTCGAATTGGTAGCGATCGGCTACAACACGCCTTCGGTAAATGCCCAGATGAGCGACGAGGGACTGGACAAGCGACTGTTTCACTCGCAACTGTCGCTGCAAGCCGGTGCCTACCAGAACGCGACCTATGTTGTCGGCGTCGCCAAGGCGGGAGTCGAGGACGGCCATCCGCTGATGGGCGGCTCGATCATTGTTGATCCGGATGGCTTCATCCTGGCAAAGGCCATGACCGAGGAAGACGAACTGATCATCGCCGAATGCGACTTCGCCAAATGCGATTTCGGCAAGAAGACGATCTTTGATTTCGAACGCCATCGTCGTATTGAGCACTATGGCCGTATAACGAGCCAGACTGGCGCAATCGTCGAAGTGTGAGGAACAGCGTCATGACGGAGTTCGATACCGTAATCCATGGCGGACGCATCGCCACAGCATCCGATGTCTTCGAAGCCGATATCGGCATCATCGACGGCCGCATCGCCGCAATCAGCGAGAAGATCTGTGGCGGCGAGCGGCGCATCGATGCGACCGGCAAGCTGGTGGTTCCCGGCGGCATCGAAGCGCATGCTCATATCGCCCAGGAGAGTTCGAGCGGCCTGATGTCCGCCGACGACTATTATTCGGGCTCTGTCTCCGCAGCCTTTGGTGGGAATTCGTCCTTCATTCCTTTTGCAGCACAGCATCGCGGCCAGTCGATTGCCGATGTCATCGCCACCTATGACACCCGCGCGGCACCGCAATCGGTGCTCGATTACTCCTACCACCTTATCATTTCCGATCCCTCCGACGCTGTTCTGGAAGAACTGCCGGGCGTCTTTGCCCGCGGTATCACTTCCTTCAAAGTCTTCATGACCTATGACTTGATGAATATCGGCGATGGCGGCATGCTTGACATTCTCACAGTCGCGAAAACCCATGGTGCGCTCACCATGGTCCATGCCGAAAACAATGACATGGTCAAATGGATGAACAAGCGGTTGGCAGCGGCCAGCCTTACCACACCGAGATATCATGCCATCAGCCGCCCGGAACTGGCGGAAGAGGAAGCGATCAACCGCGCCGTCTCACTGGCAAAATTGGTCGATGCCGCACTCTTTATCGTCCATGTCTCAACGGCTGGCGGTGCCGCCCTTGTCCAGCGTGAAAAGCTTGCCGGCACGAAACTGTTTGCCGAGACCTGCCCGCAATATCTGGCTTTGACCCGTAAAGACCTCGATCGCCCTGGGATGGAAGGCGCAAAATATATCTGCTCGCCGCCGGTTCGCGATGCGGAAACGCAGGCAGCACTCTGGAGGCACGTACAGTCCGGCACGTTCGAAAGCGTGTCCTCCGACCACGCGCCTTATCGTATGGATGCATCGGGCAAGTTTGCCAATGGTGCACACGCACCCTATCCGAAGATTTCCAGCGGCATGCCCGGCATCGCCATGCGCCTGCCCTATCTGTTCTCAGAGGGTGTCGCAAAGGGGCGCATCACGCTCCAGCAATTCGTCGCTCTTTCGAGCACCAACGCGGCCAAGACGTTTGGCGTGCCGAGGAAAGGTGCGATCGCGCCCGGATATGACGCCGACATTGCCATATGGGATCCGGAAGCCCGTCGCACAGCAACGCTTGCCCACCAACATGACAATATGGACTATACACCCTTCGAGGGCATGGAGATCGAAGGTTGGCCGGTTCTGACCATCAACCGTGGTGATGTCATCGTCGAGAACGGAGACCTGAAGGCAATGCGCGGTCGTGGACGCTTCATCGCCCGCAATCCCGTCGATCTGACGGGCAAGCCCGGTCATCGCGCCAAAGAGCTTGATCCGGCGCAGAATTTCGGTGCGGTGATTGCACCATGAACACGATTGGACCAATCCTCGTCATCAATCCGAACAGTTCGGAAAGCGTCACCGAAGGCCTGCGTAAGGCGGTTGCCGGCATGCAGTTTCCCTGCGGCCCGGTGATCGAATGCGTTACCATCAAGGAAGGCCCGCCCGGCGTCGTTACCCAACGCGATGTGGACGA
Organism: Agrobacterium sp. lyk4-40-TYG-31; assembly: GCF_030209855.1. Classification (NCBI taxonomy): domain Bacteria; kingdom Pseudomonadati; phylum Pseudomonadota; class Alphaproteobacteria; order Hyphomicrobiales; family Rhizobiaceae; genus Agrobacterium; species Agrobacterium sp. lyk4-40-TYG-31. The sequence goes on along the minus strand of NZ_JARVRE010000002.1, from coordinate 383,811 downwards.
GGCCTCGCTTCGCACGGCAGACCTGATCGAAAGCCGGTCGGATGCTTCGGCCTATGTGCTTGCCTGTTATTCGCAGCCCGGCCTCGATCTCGCGCGCTCCACCACGACCAAGCCCGTCTATGGCATTCAGGATGCCGGAGTTTTGACTGCGCTGGCGCTGGCCGACCTTTTTGGCGTCATTGCCGTTGCAGAAGGCTCCATCCCGCGTCATCTGCGCAATCTTCGCCGCCTCGGTGTCGATGGCAGGCTTGCCGGCGAGGTCGCACTCGAGGGTTCGGTCAGCGTCGCGGAAAGCGGCCATGGAGACAAGAGCTTTGCGGCACTGCTGAAGGCCGGCGCACAACTGCGGCAGATGGGCGCCGGAGCCGTCGTGCTCGGCTGCGCCGGGATGTCCGGCCACCGAAGCAGGCTGGAAAAAGAGCTTGAGATCCGCATTATTGATCCGACACAGGCGGCCGTCGCCATGGCGCTCGGCGCGCTTTTGACCATACAGCCATGACCGAGAACGAGCAAAAGCCGGATATCTCGCTGCGCCTCCTCGAAATCTTCGGTGCGATGATGCGTTGCGAGACAACCGTCGAGGCCGCCGAGCAGCTCGGTATCTCCCAGCCCGCAGTGTCGAACGGCATCCGTCAACTCGAAAACCAGCTCGGGGTAACGCTGTTTGAACGTCTGCATCGGCGTCTCGAGCCGACCGAGGAAGCACTGCTTCTTTTTGAGGAAGTTCGCCCAGTTTTCAGCATGTTGCGTAATTTCTCTGCCCGCGCGCGCGCTATCAGACATGGTACATCTGGCCGATTGCGGGTCATATCGACCCCACCGCTCGGAAATACAGTCGCGCCCTTGGCACTCGCCCGGTTCCTAAAGGATCGACCTGATGTTTCCGTTGCCTATGACGTACGTCGCCTCGAACATGTCATCGACGCCGTCCAGAGCGGCGCTGCAGATATCGGGCTCGCGGTTGCACTAGAACGTCATCCCTCCGTCAATGTTGAGGTTTTGGCCCGAACACATATGGTGGCTTTAGTACCCTATGGGCCCGAAGTTGCGACAAGGCAGGAGGTAACCGTCGCAGATCTGGCGACACATGGCTTTATCGGCTTGGAGATCGAATCGCGCATGGGCCAGATGCTGCGAGACGCTTTCGAACGCGACGGTATCGCCTATGAGCCGCGGGTTGAGGTCCGCTATTGCGCAACAGCCGCGGTGCTCGCTGGCGTGGGAGTAGGAGCGGCGGTCGTGGACGCCTATAGCGCCGCTTACCAGTCTTCCACGGGATTGGTGCAGTTGCCCTTCCAGCCACCATGCGAAATCCCTGCTGTTTTGATCACCCGAAAGGGTATTCCGCGCTCACGTCTGTTGCACGGCTTCATCGCAGAATTGAAGAGAGCAGTCTCCTATGTGCTTTGAGTTGCGCCATGGAAGAAGCTGTGACGTCAGGAACCAATAGTTTGATTGGTGCCGAAATGAAATCCTGACAGGTGCCGGCGTCGACTATATCTTTAAACAGCACTCACCCTCCGATCGTGGGGCGACCAAACCTGTCGGCTGGAGCAGGGCGTTCATGGATTTAGCTCGTGAACTCGCGCGACCGGCAGCCGAGCGAACCCCTCACGAAGCCCTCGTCAAAACGAACCGCTTCTGCCCAGGCCGACCTATGGCTATCGGCAGATCCTCGCGCTCTCAATCGCGAAAGGCGAGCCGCCGATAAGTCTGTCGTCAACGCCAAAGGGGTTAATCGCATTATGGGCAAACACGCGATTTTGCTGGAGAAACGTACGGCCAGTCGCCAGGGCCGCATCACGACGGCAAAGTCATGGTCATGCGTTCTAATCTGCGCTGGTGCTAGGATGAGCTGGAATTCACCTGCTGGAATGGCGAGGTCATTCGTTTCGCCTTCATCATCGACGCCTTCGACCGCGAGATCATCGCCTGGACGGCGGTCGCGAATGCAGGCTTCTCCGGCTCAGACGTACGCAACATGATACTGGAGGCGGTGAAAAAACGCTTCAACGCAACCCGAGCCCACATGCAATCGAGCATCTGTCGGATAATGTTTCGGCTTATACTGCGAGGGATACGAGGCTGTTGCTCAGGCGCTCAATCTGACGCCCTGCTTCACGCCGGTAGCCAGCCCCCCTTCGAATGGTATGTGGCGTTCATCAAGACCCAGAAGCGGGACTACATCCGCATATTAGCTCTAACAAACGCCGAAATAGCGCTCTGGCTCCTTGACGGATGGATCGAGGACTAGAACGAAATCCATCACCATTCCGCGCTCAAGATGGCTTCTCCCCTCCAGAAGTTCATCAGGGCTAAATCAAACTAGCTGACATGTCCGGTGAAACGGGGTGCACTCCAGTCTTGGCCAGCTCGGCGAAAAGATTGAGGAAGACGCGCCTGGGACACACGTTGTCTGGGGGCGAAAAACAGAGGCTGGCCTTTGCACGTCTGTTGCTCAACAAGCCAAACATTATCGTGTTGGATGAGACCACCTCGGCCCTTGATGAAAAGACGCAGGACAAGATCACGGCAATGCTGATCGAGGAGTTGCTAGATGCTACTGTTCTGAGTGTCGCCCACCGCATTGAGCTCGAAGCGTTCCATGCGCCCAAGATGACCTGGAAAGGCGCGAAGGCGGTGCCAAACTTGTCAGTGACATCGGCCTTATACGACGTCATCGAAAAGTGGCCCACTCTCCCACCTCATAAAGGGCCGACGTTCATCCAGGAAATCAGCGGGGCAGCAATGAAGGCCAATGATACGGGATTTCGTTTTCCCCTGCCCTTTTCCATTTCGTTGCAGTCGAACCGGAACATTTCGTCATTAGCAAGCATCCAGGGAACAGGGAGCTTCCATCGCTTTTTATTTTGGTATGCAATCAAAATGAAGCCTGATGTCTCAATGCGATCTGCCGCGTAGGACAGGCTGCATATTTCTCTGCTGGTGCTGAGTCACCCGCCTGCACTTTCAGACAATTGCTGAAATATCACCGCGCCAGCATTTTCGCCAGCATGAAGCCTGAGCCCGCCCCCGTGCCTGCTCCAGGCCACGTTGCTGCTCCGCACAGGTAAAGCCTGTCTACAGGCGTTTTGTAGCGTGAATAGCCGGCAACCGGGCGGAACATGAAATTCTGGTCGGGATGATGCGAGCCGGACAGGCTGTCTCCGCCAATAAGGTTCGGGTTCTCCCGCTCAAGATCAACTGGCGAAAGAATATGGCACGCCCGAATTTTTGTCCTGAAACCCGGCGCATGGGCTTCGATAATATCCAGAACACGCTCGGCATAGGCGTTCTTCACGTCCTCCCAGTCCGTGCCGTCTATCTCACCCTTTGCATCGCCCCGGATCGATGCTGGCAAGACACGTACCTGCACCCAAAGCACATGTTTGCCGGCGGGCGCCCTGCCGGGATCGATAGCCGTTGGCTGGCCTACGACGAGCGCTGGCACGGTGGGCAGTAACCCGTCCATTGCTTCCGAATAGACTCGATTCATCATGCCCACATCCGGGGCGATATGGACGTAGGCGAACTCTCTCAGTGCTGCAGACGCGGTCCAGTCCGGTAGGTCATCCATGGCAAGATGAATCATCATGGCACCCGGACCGGCCCTGTAGCCGGCAAGAGCCTTGTCAAACGTTTTACGAGCCGGGTCGGGCGGTACCATCGCGCCGAACAGCAGTTTGGGATGAACGTTGGAAATAACCGCTCGCGATGCTCTGACGGTCCGGCCATCCATGAGGACTACGCCTTTTGCCTTGCCACCCTCCATCAGGACTTTCTCGACAGGTGCGGATAAAAGAACCTCTCCGCTTTTTTCCTTCAACAGTGATACCATCGACTTAATGATCGTGTCCGCGCCGCCAGCACCGATCACCATACCGAAAACCTGATTGGCCATGGATTCGAGATAGGGGAACATCGCGCCACCGGCGACATCGGGCGCAAAATCGAGATGCAGCCCCCACGCAGCCATCATAGCCTTGAGTTTATCGTTTTCGAAATGCCGGTCGAGAAAACTGCGCGGCGAAGCCAGCAACAGACGACCAAGATCGTACAGCATGGGAAAACCGCCAGCACGCCAGGCTTTCCAAACGGCTTTGGCGCTTTGAAGAGAGGGCATGGGCGCGCCGAGAAGGGCAAAGAGATGCGGCGCCTTCCGACCGAAATCCTCGATCATCGCCGACCATTCGTCTGCATCGCGTCGGGACAGTGCGGCAATGGCACGGGTGGTTTCGACCTGGTCTGTGCCCACACCCAGATATGTGCCATCTGGGAAAACGCTCGCGAAACAATGGGGTGCCGGTACAAATCCAAGGCCATGCGATCTCAACTCTTCGCCATAGGCAGCATGAAAACCCGACCCTGCAAACATGGAGAGATTCATCGCGCAAAGATCATGGCGGAAGCCAGGCTCGGTCACTTCCACAGTTTTGACGGCACCGCCCGCTTCGCTTGCGGCTTCGACCACAGCAACGCGCCAACCTTTCGTGGCGAGATGAACCGCAGCAGCAAGCCCGTTATGACCAGCCCCGATTACCACAGCATCATATTCAAGCATCTCGTTCCTCGAATTATCGTCTGATATATGTGAAAACATATTTTGTATGCGCTGTGCTCCGGCACCGAAAACCGCGTATTTTCTATGCCCGGAAAAGGTCGCTGAACCAGCAGCCGGACATATAATTTAAGCTTAAACAAATTTCTTGCGCAATCATATTTTTGATCATAGGCTTCGTTTCAGCATTAAATGACGGACGCTTCAATCATCACAGGTTTCATCCATGGCTGACCCTGACTATATCATTGTCGGAAGCGGCATAAACGCTCTTGTCGCCGCAGCACTGCTCGGCAAAAAGGGTAAGCGGGTGCTCGTGCTTGAGCGAAACGACCGGATCGGTGGATGTCTTCGAACGGAAGAAATCACCCTGCCAGGCTTCCGGCATGATGTCATGGCCACCACGATGGTGCTATTCCTGACTTCACCAGCTTATGCCGTTCTTGGCAAGGATCTGGAAGCGCGGGGCCTGGAATTTTGTCACTCTTCCATGCCCACCGGTGTTCTCAGGCCAGATGGCAGCCATGCCATTCTTTCCATGGATCGCAGCCGGAATATTGCGCATTTCGAGGCGCTCGCACCCGGCGACGGCAAGGCCTTCGACCGAGAAATGACGAAATTTGCGGGAAATGCAGGCTTTGTTTTCGGCTTGCTCGGCGGCAATCTCTGGTCTTTCGCCACGGCAAAACTGCTGGCCCGACAGGCCTGGAAAAATGGTCTTAAAGGGCTCATGGCATGGTTCGGTGAGGCGCTATCCCCGGCCAGAACTTATCTGGAAAAGACATATCGTTCTGAAGACGTACGGGCTCTTTGGGCGCCATGGGCGCTACATTGTGGCCTTGGGCCGGAAAACAGCTATTCCGCAGAGATGACGCGTGTGATCGGCTTTGCGATAGAAGCCGCCGGTGCGCCAATTGTAAAAGGTGGCGCGGACAATCTGCTGCGCGCTTTCGAGCGCCTGATCCGCGATCAGGGCGGCGAGATCATCACGGGTGCCGATGTCAGCCATATCGACCTCATCGATTCAAACAGGGCAAGCGGCGTGACCCTTGCCGACGGGCGGCATCTGAAGGCCACAAAAGGCGTCATCGCCTCCGTCACGCCCCATCAGCTCTATGAACGTTTGCTGGCCTCGTCTTCGGCGCATTTTTCACAGGATATCCATGATGGCCTGGCCTCTTACAGCTATGGCAAGGGCAATATGCAAATCCACTATGCGCTGAAGGCGCCACCGCGCTGGCGGAGTGGCGACGACCTGAGCAAGGTGGCGCTACTGCATCTGACACCTGGTCTGGATGGCGTATCACGCTCTTCCAACGAAGCGGAGCGCGGACTGCTGCCTGCCGAGCCGACGGTGTGTGTGGGACAGCCGACGGCACTGGATCCGGGACGCGCACCCGATGGCGGCGCAATCCTGTGGCTGCAACTGCCCGACACACCACGCCACATCAAGGGCGATGCCGCAGGCCAGCTCGAATGCCCCGCCGATGGCAAATGGACAGCACAACTGCGCGAGGCCTTTGCCGACCGCATAGAGGCCATGCTGCGCTCCCAGATCGAAAATTTCGATGATATCAACCTCGCCCGCCGCTGTTATGCGCCTTCCGATCTTGAAGCCATGAATATGAACCTCGTCGGTGGCGATCCCTATGGTGGCTTTTGCGGGCTCGACCAGTTTTTCCTCTGGCGTCCGTTCAAGACCACGGTCAATCACCAGACGCACATATCAGGGCTATACCATATCGGTGCCTCGACCCATCCGGGACCTGGCCTGGCGGGCGGCTCAGGCTTTTTGTTGGCTTCCAAGCTGAAGTAATTCGCAAGGACAAACACATATTCTGAAATATACGATCTGTGTGCGTTTGCATATTTATTGCGCAAGTAAAGGTTTTTACGAAGCTTTCGACATACCGCATGAGAAATCACTTGCCGAGAACCCCGATTTCATTTTAGGCTTCAAATAAAGTATAACCGGCAATGACCGGACATGTTCACAATGGGGAACTACGGAGTCTTCACATGATTGATCTGACACGCCGCCGGGTGCTCGGGCTCGGCGCAGGTGCTGTATTGACTTCAATTCTGGGCGGGCATCTCAAGGTCGAGGCGGCCAGCCCGACGACATTGACGATAGCCTTCAATTCCAACCTGCCTTCCTTTGATGGAACGGTCGGGCCTTCGGCCGTAAACCCGGCCATCCAGGCGATATACCGGTCCATATTCGACCAGTATATCGGCCAGGCACCCGATCTTTCCTTCCAGCCGGGATTGCTGACGGCATGGGGCTGGAACGACGACAAGACAAAAGTCTGGATGGACGTGCGCACCGACGTCAAGTGGCATGATGGCACGCCCCTGACGCTCGAAGACGTCATCTGGTCTCTGGAACGGGCGGCAAAGCCGGAAACGGGAAACCCGGTTTCAGGCGTATGGGCATCCATCGACGGTTTCAGCACCGAAGGCCAGCGCATTACGGCCAATGTCAAAAGTTTCGATCCCACCATCTTCAAATGGATGGCATTCCTCACCGGCTATGTGCTGCCCAAAGCCTATTACGAAAAGGTCGGGCCAGCGGGTTTCGAGAAAAAGCCTGTTGGCACCGGGCCCTATATGGTCGATGCCTATGAGGGTAACGCATTTCTCCGACTCAAGGCCAATCCGGATTACTGGGGCGACAAGCCGGCTTTCGAAACCGTCATCTTCAAATTCGTCACAGATGCCACCAGCCGCGTGGCGGAAATCGAATCCGGCTCATCGGATGTGACGCTTGAAATTCCCTATGAGGAATTCGACAGGCTGAAAACGAAATCCGGTCTTTCCGGCGTTTCCACGCCCATCTCCGATATCGGCATGATTTTCATCACCAATTCAGATGTCATGCTGGATAAGAATGTCCGCCTTGCGGCGCATCTTGCCATCGACAAGGCCGCGATCATCAAGAGACTTCTGCGTGGATATGGCACGCCCATAGATACGCTGGAAGCTCCCCAATATGCCGCCTATGATGCTTCGATCAAGATCGGCTACGATCCGAAGAAGGCCACGGAACTGCTCGCAGCCTCAGGCTATTCCAAAGACAAGCCAGCAAAGTTCACGATACAGACCACGCGCGGATTAAAGCCCAAGGATTAGGAAATGATCCAGGCGATTGTCGGCATGTGGCGCAAGATCGGCATTGAAGCCGAGATCGAGGTTTACGAAATCGCCAAGCATTTCGAGCTTCGTGCCGCCCACAAGCTCGCCCCCGCGGCCTTCTACAACTGGGGAAATGCCATCGGCGATCCGACGACCTCGACCGGCTTTGCGATGTTCTCCAAATCCCCGCATTCCGCCTGGAAAAGCGACGATCTCGACGCTAAGATCGGTCCGCTCTGGGGCGAGAAGGATGAGGCGAAACGGATCGAGGGCTGGAAGGCCGTGGACAAATATATTGCCGAAGAGGGCTATGTCATTCCGCTTTTGCAATATGTTCAGCCCGTGGTTTTCAAGGCTGCGCTGAAAGTGACGCCCAGTGTATCGAGCGCCTTGCAGCCGGTGCTGATCGGCAAGGCCTGATATTTCCATCGGCTGGGGCGGTTTTACCGCCCTGGAATTTTTCCCGTTTATCAGGGGCGTGGCGATTGCCATGCCGGGTATCCAGTGACCGTAATCCATCTGCTCAACAAGATTCTTGCCGCCTTGTTCACGCTCTTCGGCGTCGGCGTTATCATCTTCTGTCTGCTGCGCATCGTCCCCGGCGATCCCATCGCCATGATGATTTCACCAAGCGCTACGCCGGAGGATATCGCAGCATTACGCGCCCGTTATGGTCTTGATCTCGGCCTGTTCCAGCAATTTATGATCTGGCTCAAAGCCGTCGTGCAGGGCGATTTCGGGACGTCAATCTCATTGCGCCGCGATGTGATGGAACTGATCTTCCAACGGCTGCCCGCAACGCTTGAACTGGCCTTCGCAGCACTTGCTTTCGGTGTCATGGCCGGTGGAGCGATTGCGGTCATCGGCACACTGTGTCGCCGCACATTCCTTGAACCGGTTCTGGAGTTCCTGAACGGACTGTTTCTCGCCGTGCCGGATTTTGTGTGGGCGCTGGCGCTGGTGCTTCTGCTCGGCGTTTTCTTCCCGGTTCTGCCGCTTTCGGGGAGGCTCGATCCATCGGTTTCCCTGGAGTTCACCACCCCGTTCTATTTGCTGGAAAGCCTGCTCAGGCTCGATTTTCAAACCGTCGCCGATCTTGCCGCCCATATGATGATGCCAGTTCTGGCGCTCGGGTTGCCGCTGGCCTCGATTATTGCGCGGACACTGAAAGAGTCGCTTTCCGAAGCAATGGTACAGGACTACGTGCTTCTTGCGCGTCTCAAGGGCATGTCGTCCTTGCGCCTCGTCCTTCAGGAAGCATTGCGCAATGCCGTAGGCCCGACACTGACGCTGACAGGCGTCCAGTTCACATTCATGATTGGCGGCACGGTGATCGTGGAGCGGATTTTCTCCTATCCCGGCCTCGGCAATATGGCCATTGATGCGGTCATCAATCGTGATCTGCCGTTGATACAGGGTATCGTTATGGTTTTCGGAGCGCTTTTCATCACCATCAATATCGTTAACGACCAGGTCGCCGCTCTTCTCGATCCGAGGCAGTCTCATGGCTGAAACAAGTCTTGCAATCGCCGATACCACGCCCCGTGGCAAAACACTGCGCAGGCTGCTGAGCGAACAGCGTGTCGTTTTCGGCGGCGGCTTCATTCTGCTACTGGTTCTTCTTGCTATTTTTGCGCCGATGATTGCACCCAAAGACCCGCTTGAGCAGGATCTGATGTTGGGCACACTGCCGCCCTTCACTGTGGAAGGGACTGAACCGGGATACTGGCTCGGCACCGACGATCTGGGCCGGGATGTGCTGTCGCGAATCATCTACGGCACCCGCATCGCACTGACCGTGGCGTTCGTCGCCGCCACTTTTTCTGCCCTGATCGGCACAGCGCTTGGTCTTGCAGCAGGTTTTTACGGTGGCTGGACAGACAGGATCGTATCGCGGCTGGTCGATATCTGGATGGCTTTTCCGCCAGTCTTGTTGTCCGTGCTGCTGGTTGCGGTTTTCGGATCCGGCCTGCATTCGGTCATCGCGGCAATCGTCATTATCGACTGGACACGCTTTTGCCGCGTCGTGCGCGCCGAAACCATGCGACAGGCCGGTCTCGATTACGTCACCGCCGCCGAAACGCTGGGTTTTTCGCGCATCCATATCCTGCTCAGGGAAATCCTGCCCAATGTCGCGCCCGTGCTTGTGGCACTTGTCAGCCTGGAAATGGGCATCGCGGTCATCGTCGAGACTATTTTGTCCTTTGTCGGCCTGTCGCTGTCTTCGGACACGCCAACCTGGGGCAGCATGATCGCGCAGGGTCGCCAGATCATCTATCAGGGCTGGTGGGTTCTGGTTTTTCCTCTCTCTGCCCTGTTTGCAACGGTGCTGGCCTTCAACCAGCTTGGCAACGGCCTGCGGGTAGCGCTCGATCCGGTGATGCGCCGATGACGCCTCCTCTTCTTCTGCGCATTGAATCACTCAACGCCATTTCAACCCGTGATGCGAACCAGCCGGTTTTGCGAGATGTGACGCTGGATCTGAAGCCGGGGGAAGTCCGCGGCATCGTCGGCGAATCCGGCGCGGGCAAATCGACAATTGCCAAAGCCTTGCTCGGCATATTGCCCGCCACGGTGCAGATAACCAGTGGTTCTATACGCTTCGAGGGCCGCAATCTCCTCACGCTTGCTCCCCGCGATATGCGTAACATCATGGGCCGCGATATCACGCTTATTCCCCAGGACCCGCAAACGGCTCTCAATCCTGCGCGTAAAATCGAGGCCCAACTTACGGACGGTTTGCGGTTGCAATCGGGTGTGGATAAAAAACAGGCGCGTCTGCGCGCGCTGGAACTGCTGGAAGAGGTGCAGATCCGCGATCCGGATCGGGTCATGCGCTCCTATCCGCATCAGCTTTCCGGCGGCATGCGGCAACGTATTCTGATCGCTGCAGCCTTCGCACCCGGCCCGAAACTGGTTGTGGCCGATGAGCCGACGACCGCTCTTGATGTCACAGTTCAGAAGGAAGTGCTGCGCCTGATACGGCGGATGCAGCAGGCACATGGTACTGCCGTGATTTTCGTTACCCACGACCTCGGTGTCGTTGCCAAGATATGCGATAGCGTGACCCTGCTATATGCGGGGAAGGTGATCGAAGACGGTTCGACGGCCACCCTTCTTCAAAATCCGGCGCATGCCTATACACGCGCCCTGATTGCTGCCGGTCCGCGCTACGACAGGCCGGATGCAGGACTTGAGCCTGTGCCCGAAGAGATTTTCACTCAATTACGCCGTGAAATCGGTATGTCCGGAAGAGGCTGACATGAGCGAAGCCAACGACGCCTTTCTTCTCGACGCGCGCGGCATTGAAGTCACCTATGGCGCAGGCAAGGGCCTGTTTGCCGCAAAAGACCATGGGACGCGTGTCCTCCACGGCGTCGATATCGCCATCCGCCGGGGAGAGGCCGTGGGCATCGTCGGTGAAAGCGGCTCCGGCAAGACGACACTGGGACGGGCGCTGTTACGTCTGGTGCCGACGTCTGCGGGAACCATCACCTTTGACGGGCAGGATATCACGACGCTACCGGCACATCATATGCGTCTCCTGAGACGGCGCATGCAAATGATCTTCCAGGACCCGATGGCCTCGCTCAATCCGCGTCATTCCATTGGTCAGATATTGTCCGGTCCCCTGCTGCTGCACGGCCTTGCCGAAAACAGGCATGATGCAGCAATGCAGGTGAAAGCGATGCTGGATCGTGTCTCCTTACCCCTGGCGGTACTGGGGCGCAGCCCACACGAATTATCCGGTGGCCAGCGCCAACGCGTCGGTATTGCGCGGGCGGCTTTGCTGAAGCCGGATTTCGTATTGGCGGATGAGATCGTATCAGGGCTGGATGTTTCCACACAGGCCACGGTTCTTAATCTCCTGAAGGAATTGTCGCGTGAAATGGGCATGGCCATGGCTTTTATCAGCCACGACCTGTCGGTCATCCGCGCCATTTGCGACAGGGTCTATGTGCTGCGCTTCGGCAAGGTAGTGGAAGAAGGTGCCTGCGCCACTCTCTTCGATTATCCTGGCTCGGATTACACCCGCCATTTGCTGGATGCCATACCGCTACCGGAGATCGACCCTGAATGGCTTGACAGACATGCACCCGGCGAGACGGCATGAGCCTCCTATCAATGACAATTCTGCAGGAGCGAAAATGAAGGCTATCGAGTACCGGGAACATGGGCCTGCCGGGGTATTGAACTATGTGGATTTGCCTGACCCCGTGGCAGGAGAAAAGCATATTCTCGTCAGGCTTGAGGCTGCAAGCGTAACACCCTTCGACTGGAAGCTGCGCGCCGGAAAGCTCCGGGATCATTTTACATTGCCCATGCCAAGCGTTCCGGGACGCGACGGCGGTGGCAGGGTCGTGGCCGTCGGCGATGGCGTGACGGAGTTCAGTATCGGCGACAGGGTTGTCGTCATGGCCGGAACATTCGCCCAAGGCGGCTATGCGGAGTTGATCTCCGTCGATGAGGCGAACGCCGTGCGCATTCCCGACAATCTTGCGACGGTTGGCGCTGTCGCTCTCACCAATGCCGGTGTTAGTTCCTGGATTTCGATGCAGGCAGCCCAGGTCAGGCCTGGTGAGCGCGTGCTGGTACATTCCGGTTCGGGTGCCGTCGGCGGTCTGCTGATACAGCTATGCCGCCACCTTGGCGCGGAGGTGACGGCGACCTGCCGCTCGACCAATCGCGACTATACGCTCGCTCTGGGTGCAAACCGCGTCGTGGCCTATGATGAAGAGGACTTTTCCGACCTAGTGACGGATCAGGACGTGGTTTTCGACCTGATGGGCGGCATCGTCCATGAAAAATCTTACAAGGTCCTCAAACGCGGCGGCCGCCTCGTCTGGCTCGTCGCCGATCCCATCGAGGATCGGGGTGAGGCATATGGTGTCACGGTGAAGCGCGCGATGGTGACGGATGACAAGTCGGCATTGCAGTCGATTCTAGACCTCGCTAGCGCAGGCGTATTGAAGCCGCAGGTGGCACGAACACTTCCGTTGGCACAGGCAGTGCAGGCGCACCGCCTGATGGAAGACGGCGCCATCTCCCGTGGGCGCCTTATTCTCACCATGTAGAGTATTTCCGGACGCAAAACCGGTTCCAACTTTTGCTGGAATTGCGTTTCAGAAGGGCTCAATTATCGGGGAAAAGCGGTGCCCCACGCCCTTTGGCAACGAAGCTGCGAAAATCTTCCACGGCCTGTTCGTTTGCCAGGGAGCAGAACGGGCCGCGGCTGACCTCAATGCCGTTCAGCTTGTGAAGCCGCACATCCATTTCCGCTGTTTTCAGCGTCACGGCGGCCGTATTGACAACCGGTGCGTGGAGAACCCTGAACCCGAACTCACCCCCGACCAGCAGCCCCGGCAAGACGCCTGCGGGAATGATGACGTCGGCGCCGTCGCGAACGAGCGGCTCGGCGCATGCGGTAAAAGCCGCCAGCATTCGCGTCCGTGCCTCGTCATCGCCGGCAAAGGCGGCGCTGAAATCCGAGGGCGCGCAATTCATGCCGACGACATGTCGCACCCGGCTTCCGAGGCCGTAGAGATCGGCCTGTTCGTAATGCCAGACCTGGAAGACATCATCGAGTGTAACCAGCGCCAGGCGTCGTCCCAGGCGCGCGGCGTAATGCATGCATGCCTCGCCCGCGCCGATGACGGGAATGCGCAGCGCCGATTTCAATTCGTAGAGACCGGGATCCTGAAAATGCCCGATGACGACCGCGTCATAGCCGCGTTGCGCCGCTTCCAGCCCATTATCGATGGCGATTGCCGCGCAACGAAACTCGGCCAGCCTGCCGAAATGCCTGTCCGGCGGGCTGATGCCGAAGACGTCGACAGTCGTGCCCGGCTCGGCATTGTTGTTGAGATATTTCGACAACCGGTCCAGATATGCTGCACTGGCGCTTGAATCGATAAAGCTTTGCCAGAAGATACGCATGATTTCCCCGTTCGATGTTGCGCCTGCAAGTCAGGCGACAGCCAGTCTGACATCGACATTGCCGCGCGTTGCATTCGAATAGGGGCAGCGTTCGTGAGCACCGGCAACGATTTCTTCTGCGAGCGAGCGTTCGATACCAGGCAGGGAGACAACCAGTTCGACAGCCAGCGCATAACCCACTGGAACCGGGCCGATACCGACCTTTGCAGTGACCGAAGTGTCATCAGGCAGCGCAATCTTGCTTGTGCGAGCGACGAGTTTTACCGCGCCGAGGAAGCAGGCTGCGTAACCGGCAGCAAACAACTGTTCGGGGTTGGTGCCCTCGCCACCCGGGCCACCCAGTCCTTTCGGTACCGAGAGCCGCGCCGAGAAACCGCCGTCATCGACGCTCTCGACTTTTCCGTCCCGGCCACCATTGGCCACAACCGCCGTCTCGTACAAGATCTTTTCGGGCGTCATGATGCTCTCCATGCCTGGATAAAAATGTGTTGTCGAACGGATCGATAGCCGACCGATGTTCCGGGACCAAGCAGCCCCTACATAATATTTGAAACATAAAATAAACTAGAGGGAGGTCAACGATCTTTTTCAAAAATCCATCGCGTTATTCAACCGGTCACGAATTTCCATCTACCGGTTGCATTGGAAAACCACGTGTGAAAATTGTCCGCCCCGGCATCTCATGGCAAGCGGCAACAACCGCTGAATTTTCTATAAACGAATAAATTTTAGGCTTGAAGTAATTTTAGGCTCGTTCTAGCATCGCTGTAATTGTTGAGGGGGCTGCCGCACAGAACGGCCGGGACCTACCAATAGATCCCCCTGACAGGACTGCAGGTTTTCGTGTTTTCAAACCGCCGCAGGTCCATCGGACTCAAGAGCCGAGGGTCATAACCAGAGGGATTTTCATGAGCTTCGAAATCGACCGTAGAAACCTTTTGCAGATGCTTGGCCTGGCCGCCGTCAGTGGAACAGCCTTGTCACAAGCGACTATTGCCTTCGCCCAGGGTGTCGATAGTGTCACCATCGGCTGGCCATCCGACGTACCGTCTTGGGATCCGAACCTGAGGTTCGTTCCAGACGCCCAACCGATTTTCAAAATGGTTTATGACCAGCCGCTGGATCAGGCGCCTGATCTTAAGCTAATCCCGAATCTGATCACAAAATGGGAGTTAAAGCCCGACGGGCTTTCAATGCCTTTTGAAATCCGCAGTGACGTGAAGTTTCACAACGGTGATCCGATGACGATGGAGGATTTCAGATACACCTTCGTCGAGCGCATAAAGTCCGGCCTCAAGCTCGATATAGCCAATTCCTGGCGTACGCTTTCGGATATCGAGATTACATCGCCTACCTCTGGCGTCATGAAATTCTCGGCGCCGACGCCGACCGCACCGCAGTGGCTGGCCTTCCTCGGCAGCTATCTCGTGCCGAAGAAATATATCGAGTCCGTTGGCGCGGAAGAGTTCGCGAAAAAGCCCGTGGGGACCGGCCCGTACAAGCTCGTTGACTACCAGATGAATTCCCGTATCGTGCTGGAGCGTAACGACGACTACTTCGGCGCCAAGCCCAAACTCAAGCGTGTAACGATCGACATCATCAAGGATCCGTCGGCACGTACCGCCGCCATCCAGTCGGGGCAGGTCGATATCACCGTCAATATTCCGGTCCGTGAAGTCATGCGTCTCGGCAAAACTTCAGGCCTGGCTGCCGAAATCAATCCCTTTACCCGCCTGATCCTGTTGCAGATGCGCAATGACAAGGGCTTTACCGACAAGGCCGTTCGCCTTGCAGCGCACCATGCCATCGACAAGGCCGCACTGTCCAAAGCCTTTTACGGCGGCGAGGCCGTTCCGCTGTCGATTCCGGCAACCCCCGGAACGCCGGGCTATCTGACCGACTACAAGTTCTCCTACGACCCGGAACTGTCGAAGAAGATTCTGGCCGATGCAGGCTTCACCGCCGACAAGCCAGCGACCTTCACCCTGGCAGCAACCAACGGGCAGTTCCCCAGCGATTTCGATATCGCCCGTGCTCTCGTGCAGATGTGGGGTAAGGTTGGCATCAAGGTCGAATTGCAGCAGATCGAATATTCGAAATATTTCGAACTGAACCGTGGTGGCCAGTTACCAGAAGCGACGCTTTATAGCTTCGACAACGCCACAGGCGATCCGGAAATCTTCTCAGGCTACCTCATGAACCCCAAAATGCCGTTCGGCGCATGGAAGGGCCAGGAGATCGGCGACAAGATCCTCAAGCTCTTCGTCGAGCCTGTCTATGAAAAACGTATCGAAGGCTACAAGGCGCTTGCACAGGAGATCGTTGAAACGGGTGCCAATATCCCGCTTCTACAGAGCGTCCAGACGCTGGTGCGAAAGAAAGACCTCACCTACGTGAAATACGGCAATGGCTGGATTCTGGGCAACACCATGTCCTGGAGCTGATCGAGTTGCCCGTCCCCAGGTCCGGCTGGTCCGGACCCATCCAGACATTTCATTCCGTGAGGCATACGCATGTTTACGACCATTGCCAAACTTCTGGCAAAGCGGGTCATGACCGCGATACCTATTCTTCTCGTCGTATCCGCACTTCTTTTTTGTGTTCTGCGCATTCTTCCGGTCGATCCGGCGGCCATGTCCTTGCCCCCCAATGCGACGACCGAAGAGGTCGAGACCATGCGCAAAGATATGGGCCTGGATCGCCCTCTTTATGAGCAATACGGAATCTGGCTTGGAAAGCTTATGGAAGGCGATGTCGGTCGCTCCATTCATTTCCGGCAGGACGTCACGACCCTCATCGGCAATACCCTGCCTGCGACAATCGAGCTGGCGGCGATCGCCATGGTGTTTGCCACGATATTCGGCATCGCAGGTGGACTGTTTCTATTCTATGTGCGGGGTACCAGAGCCGAGGCGGTGGTGGAATTCATGTCGATCCTGCTACTCTCCTTGCCGGAGTTCCTCTGGAGCCTGTTCCTGCTGCTGATTTTCGGCGTTTTCTTCGAGCTGTTGCCGTTCACCGGACGCCTCAGTCCGGGCTTCGAACGCCCGTTGGTGACCGGCTTTCTGCTTCTGGACAGTCTGATCACTGGCAATATCGGCGTGTTCCTCGATGCTCTCGAACACATGATATTGCCATGCCTTGCGCTCGCTATCGCCCTGTCGCCCTCGCTGATGCGTGTGCTTCGCTCCAGCCTGCTGGATGCCTATCAGGACGACTACATCCATCAGGCCAGACTGCGCGGTCTCTCTGAAAAGCGTATCCTGATCCGTCACGGCCTGAAGAACGCGATATTGCCGACGCTAAGCCTGATGGGTGTGCAATTCGGCTTCCTGTTCGGCGGCACCTTGCTCGTCGAGATCATTTATTCCTATCCGGGCATGGGCAATCTGATGGTGGATGCGATCCGCAATGCCGATCTTCCGATTATTCAGGGTGCGGGCCTCACCTATTGCGTCGCCGTGCTGGTGATTAGCATCGTCATCGACAGCCTGTACCTTATCCTGAACCCCAAACTCAGGGTGCGCTGATATGAAACCTCTTCCTCTCTGGCTCAGGTCCGGTCGCGTCCAGATCGGGCTCGTCATTATTGGCATCCTAGTCATATGTGCGCTGTTTGCACCCTGGCTGGCACCCAACGATCCGAACGAGCAGAACCTACTCAACATCCTGCTTCCGCCCACCTGGGCCGAGGCAGGCGATATTCTCTACCCGCTCGGCACTGACAGTCTGGGTCGTTGCGTCCTGTCGCGACTGATCTTCGGCGCCCGTGTAGCTCTGACGGTGGCATTTACCGCTGCAGTCGGCGCCATGATTATCGGTGCGATTCTGGCGCATATCGCAGGCTATTTCGGCGGATTTATCGACTGGGTGATCGGTCGTATCGTCGAGATCTGGCTCTCGTTCCCTCCGGTTATCCTGTCGCTGATCCTGATGGTCGGTCTCGGAACTGGGCTACGCAATGTGGTGATCGCCATCGTTCTGGTCGACTGGACACGTTTCTGTCGCGTATTGCGCAGCGAGGTCATCGTTCTGCGGCAAAAGGATTACGTCGCGGCTGCGCAACTTGTCGGGTTCTCGCACTGGCGCACAATCATATTCGAAATTTTGCCGGGAACGCTGCCTTTGCTGATCACGTTGATGAGCCTCGAAATGGGGGTGGCGGTGATCGTGGAGGCGGTGCTGTCCTTCGTGGGCATGAGCGTCGGGTCCGAAACGCCAGCCTGGGGGCAGATGATCGCCGATGCGCGCCAAGACATCTACGATGCTCCGCTCAACCTTGTCGCACCCATTTTCGCGATTTTTCTTGCGGTTTTCGGCTTCAACATTCTGGGCGACGGGCTGCGACGCACCCTCGACACGCGCCTGACGCAGACGGAGCGCACCTGACATGGCCAATCCCATTCTATCTGCAACGGGCCTGTGTGTTGAAGCGCTTGGCGGGAAAGAACGATTTCCTGTTCTGACCGACCTCAATTTCTCACTGGAGCCCGGAAAGATCCTTGGCCTCGTGGGAGAATCGGGTGCCGGAAAATCGATGATCGGGCGAACGATTTCACAGTTCCTCCCTAATGGCTTTTCAGTCACGAAGGGCAGCCTGACATTCGATGGCGAGAACATGCTGTCAATGGCGTCGGAACGTCGGCGGAATCTGCTTGGGCGCGACATCGCCTTTATCCCTCAGGAGCCGTTATCGGGCCTCGACCCGGTCATGAGCGTCGGCCAGCAGATGAAAGAGCATCTGCTGCGCATTGGCCTTGCGCCCGGAGAATCATGGCGCGAGCGAGCCTTGAAGGAGTTCGATGCCGTGCATCTTCCCCACGGCGCTGCCCTGCTTGAAAAATATCCCCATCAACTCTCCGGCGGCATGTGCCAGCGTATTCTGATCGCCATGGCATTTGCCAGCCGCCCTCGCCTGCTGATTGCCGATGAGCCCACCACAGCGCTTGATGTGACGATCCAGGCGCGTATCGTCAAGCTGATCGCGGAGATGCAGGAGCGCGACGGCACAGCCGTCATCTTCATCACGCATGATTTGCGGCTTGCCGCGCAGATCAGCGACGAGATCATGGTGCTCTATGCCGGCAGACCGGCCGAACGCGGGCCTTCGGAACGGCTGTTCTCTGCGCCGGGTCACCCCTACACGCGCTGTCTGCAGCTTGCAAATCCCGGCATCAGCGCCCCCCGCAGAGGTCTTTACATCCTGCCAGAACGTATGCCGGGTCTGCGTGTCCTGAAGGATCTGCAGGGTTGTCGCTTTGCATCCAGATGTCCCAACACGGTAGACGCTTGCCTGAAAACCGAACCGCCTCTGGCCGAGATCGGGCCGAACCATGTGGCCGCCTGTATCCGCACGGAGACCACGCCGGGCATCGTGCCGCCATCTTTGGTCGAGGCCCAAAAAGTCGATTCGGCCAGCACGGCCCTGACGGGCGAAAATCTGACCAAGGCCTACACGACGTCCTGGAGTCCCTTTTCCAGGCGCAGCAGCTTCAAGGCTGTCAACAGCGTCGATTTCACCCTGGGAGAAGGCGAATTCGTCGGCATCGTCGGCGAAAGCGGCAGCGGTAAAAGCTCGCTCGCACGTCTGGTTGTCGGTCTCGATACTCCGACTGCGGGCAAGATCGTATTGGCTGGTCGCGATGTGACTGCAAATGGCAAGTCTGAGAAGACATACCGTCGGGAGCTTGTGCAGATGATCTTTCAGGATCCACAGTCCGCGCTCAACCCGCGGCGGCGGATCGGCAGCATCGTCACCCAGGCATTGGAAGCCAGTGATCTGCAGCACAGCAAGCATGAACTCATGGACCGCGCCGCCGAGTTGCTGAAGGAGATCGGGCTTCCGCCGGATGCCGCAACGCGTTTTCCGTCGCAACTTTCCGGCGGTCAAAAGCAACGCGTCAATATTGCACGGGCACTTTGCACCTTGCCGCGCATTCTGGTGGCGGATGAAATCGTTTCGGGCCTCGATGTATCGGTTCAGGCCCAGCTTCTCGATCTGCTTCTGAAGCTGCGCAACGAACACGGCTTCTCCATGCTATTCATCAGCCACGACCTTTCCGTCGTACGCTATCTCTGCGATCGGGTTCTGGTGATGTATCGGGGAGAAGTCGTCGAGAGCGGCGACACGGAGACGATATTCGCCAATCCGCAGCACCCCTATACGCGCAGCCTGCTGGCCGCGGTGCCGCCCGATGACGTGAACGCCGAATGGTCTCCGGTGCTGGCGGAGACAGGCTACCGTATCGAATAAGGACACGCGTCGGCCACAGATATGATGCTGAGGACGCCGGAAGAGAAACAGAGAGATCGACATGGACATGTTTTTGGACACCCTGAAAAGGGCACTAGGTTCTGATGTCTGCTTTGACGATGATATACCCGTGCGATTCCATAATGACTGGGCCGGAATGGCGCCGGTGAGGCCGATAGCGCTGGTGCGCGCCCGCACGACTGAACAGGTATCGGCCACCATGCGGCTTTGCAACGAGTACAAGGTACCGGTGACGCCGCAGGGTGGCCTGACAGGTCTTGCCGGCGGGGCGCGGCCTATCGAGGGTGGCGTGGCACTGTCTCTGGATCGCATGAACGCCATTGAGGAACTGGATACCGTTATGGCGACGATGACGGTGCAGGCCGGTACGCCCTTGGGCGTGGCGCAGCGGGCGGCGGAAGAGGCAGGATTGTTCCTGGGGCTCGATCTTGGCGCGCGCGACAGTTGCGTCATCGGTGGCAATCTCGCCACCAATGCCGGAGGAAACCGGGTCATCCGCTTTGGCATGGCGCGGGAGCATGTGCTCGGCATCGAAGTGGTGCTGCCTGACGGTACGGTCGTCACCTCCCTCAACAAGATGCTGAAGAACAATGCCGGTTATGACCTCAAACAGCTGTTCATCGGCTCGGAAGGCACACTTGGCGTGATCACCCGCGCGGTGCTGCGGCTACAGGCAAGGCCGGCCGAACTCGCAAGCGCCTTCTGCGCCTGCCCGGATTTTCCCGCCTTGCTGGAAGTGCTGAAAAGCGCTCGCCAGCGCCTTGGTTCGGCGCTCACCTCTTTCGAGGTGATGTGGCCGAGTTTCTACGAGTTTATGATCGCCGGTCTTCCCACCCTGCGTCGGGCTTTCAAAGAACAACACGGCATTTATTTGCTGATTGAAACCGGTGGCAACGACGCCGGAGAAAACCGGCGCCTGCTCGAAGAGCTTCTCTCCGGCGCGATGGAGGCCGGGCATGTCTCCGATGCCATCCTGCCATCTTCGGAACGGGAGATGCAGGATTTGTGGGCTGTGCGAGAAAGCGTGTCCGAATATGGCAAGCTGATGGGGCCGTTGACGGCATTCGATGTCGGCCTGCCAACCAGCCGTTCCGGCGAGGTGGTGGACGAAATCGAGGCTACGATGAGGGCGTGTTGGCCGGATGCGATTACGCTGAGCTACGGCCATATCGGCGACAGCAACCTGCATGTCGTCTGCAATATCCCATCGGCTGGCCAGAACCAGCCGCACAAGGACATATATCAGTTGATATTCGGTATCATAGGCCGCGAAGGCGGCACCATTTCCGCCGAACATGGCATCGGCCTTGTGAAAAAGCCTTATCTAGGTCTTTCGCGCACACCGCAGGAGCTCGCCCTGATGGGAACGATCAAGCAGGCGCTCGATCCCAACAACATCCTTAATACCGGCAAGGTTCTGACTTTGCCCTGATGTTAGTCCAGTTTCAGCGCGTCAGCTTGTAGTCGGCGCGCTCCCTGTCCCAAGTGCTTGGTGTCACGCCAGTGGCAATCAACTTGTATTTCTGCACTTTGCCATTCTCTGTAAGCGGAAGCTTATCGACGATGTCGATGAAACGCGGCACGGAAAAATAGGACATGCGCGGCTGGTAAAAGTCCAGAAGGTCGGCTTCCGAGAGGCTCACACCCTGCTTCAGGATGACAGATGCCATCACCTCGTCTTCCTCCAGTTCTGACTTCACCGGAAAAACCGCAACGTTTTCGACCGCCGGGTGCGCGACGATCAGATGCTCGACCTCGAAGGACGATATGTTCTCGCCTCGTCTTCGGATCGCATCCTTTATCCGATCGAGGAATTGCACATAGCCATCACCATCCATGGTGACACGATCGCCCGTGTGAAACCACAGGATTCGCCAGGTCTCGACGGTCTTTTCCGCCGCACCGAAATAGCCTGTTGCAGTCGAGAACGGTTCGGAGGAGCGAACCACCAGTTCCCCGGGAACGTCTGCAGGCAACACATTGTCCTCGTCATCGACAACGGCAATGTCGAAACCGGGTCTGGCCTTGCCCATCTTGCCCGGTCGCTGCTCGCGCAGGAGCGCACCGATCGCGAAATTGGTCTCGGTCGAGCCATAGCCATCGATGATGCCGATGCCGAAGCGTTCGGTAAACGGACCATGGAATTGCGGCGGCACACCCGGTGAGAGAGCGATGCGTCTTGTGGCGACGGTCGGCATCCGAGACATCCCTCGACAGAAGAATGGGAACCATTGCGCCAAGCAGATAAGTGATGGTCGCGCCGCTCTCTGCAAGCGAGTTCGAGAACCGCGTTGCTGAGAATTTCGGTTCGATGACCAGCGACGCCCCCGTCAACCTGCATTGCATTGGGGAGGATGTCTCCGAACGGTTGGACGTCGTATCGGCGCAGTTCCGAGTCTTGGTCACCCTCCGTCCCAAATACGTCTGCCGTGCGTGCACCTATGGTGTCGTTCAGGCCCCTGCTCCAGCGCGATTAATCCAGGCAGGGTTGCCGACGGAAGCGACCGTCGCCCAAGTTCTGGTCTCTAAATATGCCGATCATCTTCCGCTGTATCGGCAGGCTCAGATCATGAGTCGCCAGAGCGTTGATCTCGACCGCTCCAAACTTGCCGACTGTGTCGGGCGAGCAGCGTTCGAATTACGTCCGGTCTTCGATGCGCTGAGTGCCTATCTGAAGCGCTCGACCAATCTGTTCATGGACGAGACCCGTGCCCCGCTTCTTTATTCCGGTTCCCGCAGGACCAAGATCGGATACTTCTAGGCGCTGGCGCTAGATGATCGCCCATGGAGCGGCGGTGCTTCACAGAGCGTGGCCTTCACCTATGCCCCTGAACGAGGAGGCATTCATGTAGAACGAATATTGCAAGGCTTCTCCGGTATCCTGCAGGTCGATGGCTATGCCGGATACAACAGGCTGATCGCACCAGAGCGCGTTGGCCCCGGACATTCGGCTTGCCTATTGTTGGGCACATGCTCGTCGCAAGCTCGTGGAGATCACCCGTAACGCAACAGCCCCGATTGCCGAGGACGGCGTTAAACGGATCGGCGAGCTGTATCGGATCGAAGCCTAATTTGCGTGGCCTTGATCCGGAGGCTCGTTTTGCTGGACGGGAGGAACGGTCTGCACCGCTCGCCGCCGACATGCAGGTTTGGCTTAAGCATAACCGAGCCCGTGTCGCTGCAAAATCTCCGCTCGGCGAAGCCTTGGCCTACATCGCCAAATACTGGGATGGTCTCCAACTCCTCCTGACAGACGGTCGCATCGAGATCGACAACAACACCGTCGAGCGGACCATCCGACCAATTGCACTGAACAGGGAGAACGCGCTCTTTGCGAGGCATGACGCAGGGGCGGAGAACTGGGCGCCCGTCGCCTCGCTCATCAAGACCTGCAAGCTCAATTCGGTCGATCCGTGGCCTACCTGACTACCACGCTCACAGCCATCGTCAACGGCCACAAGCAGAGCAAGATAGATGAACTCTTGCCTTGGAGTCACTTGAGCTTATGGCACAAGCGTCGCCATTAACTATGGACGATCTGTGGAAACCAACGGAAGTCTATCGCAAAAGTCGCTCGTAACGCTTAACCTTAACGCCTGTTGTTTGGTATGCCACTGGTTGAGCCTGAAACAAGGATCACGCCGCATGACATTGAAGATCACCCGCCGACTTATTCCGGACTGGGGAACGACCTATGGCCCACTTGGTGACGGTCCCTTTCCTGCAATCATGATCTTGCATGGCTCCGAGGGGGCATGGTCCGGATGGAGCCACCGAAATGCTGTAATCCTCGCAAGCCATGGCTTTCTTGCGTTCCCTTTCGGCTACTCGAATGGTGGAAATGCCTGGAATGCGGGCGACATTATCAATGTCTCTCTTGATCGGACTGTTGAAGCATTGACAGCGTTACGCGCATTCCATTTTGCTAGCGAAAAGGTTGGAGTCTACGGCGTCTCCAGAGGTGCAGAACATGCCTTGCTGTTGGCCTCTCTCATGGCGCGCGACGGAGTAGATGGATTGCCCGACGCCATTGCCGCTCATAGCCCGCCCGATGTCATTTGCGGCGCTTTCAATGCACGGAGCTGGCGGGATGCGGGTGATCCCGGTTGGCAGGCTTGGGACCCCGGCAACCGAGCTTGGTCGTGGCGCGGTTCTTCGGAGGAACTTCTCCCGACCACCCCCATAGAAATCGAACGCTTCGACGCCCCCCTATTCCTGAGCCACGGCACCGCCGATCGAGTTTGGTCTGTCGATATGACGCGCCGGCTCGCTGATCGGCTGCATAAGTACGGCAGAAAACCGGAAGTCCATTTTTATGAGGGGCAAGATCACATTCCGGGAAGTGCCGCCGAAAATGATCATCACGAACACCTTGTTGCATTCTTTGAACGCAGTCTGGCGACGTGAATGTCACAGATCGGCAAGGCAGGACGAATCTCTAATATCGTCCCATACCTACCGCACACCGTTGGGGAGAAGCTTCCTTCGTTCTCCATGGAAAAACCACTCACTGATCAGACGACAACGGACAATGTGTGGGAAAAACATCGGTTACGACGCGGTCTGGCAACGACCAGTTGCTCCTGCTTCATCAAGCGCTGAACAACCTTTTCCGAGATTATCACGCTCTGTCTGGCCAGCGACGCCTGTAGTCTCCGATAGCCGTAGCAACGACGGTTCGCTTCAAAGATTTCCGCAAGGCTGTTGCGTACGGCGGCATACTTGTCTGCCAGACACATGCGCGTGCGATGGTAAAAGTAGGAGCTTCGGGCATTTCGTAGCTGGGCGAGCAGTTCTGGCAAGCGGTAAACTTTCTTTAGGGCGTCAATTAGCTGTGTCTTCTCCCGATTACTCAGGGTCAGCAGATCGACGCCCGGCCTTTTTTTAAGAATTCGTTGGCCTTCTTGAGGAGATCATGTTCGAGTTGCAAATGGCGAACATCACGCTGCAGAGCTTCAAGCTGTCGCTTGAGTTCCTCACGTTCTGGCGCTTTGGAGTTGGCTTTGCGGCGTTTCATAGATAAAGAAGCCTCATGACCGAGTAGCTGGTCTTTCCAGCTATATAATGACGGTATTGAAACGCCCAGCCGATCAGCTACCTGCTGAGCGCTTTCATCTCCACTGCATAGTCCGATGACCCCCGCTTGCCGGACTTCCTCGGAATAGCCAGAATGCCAAGATCGACCGACCATTGATGCTCGCGTCTCCAGAAAGGCCTCCCGGACCCATGCGGTGAGAGTTCCTCGACCAGGGTAGCCAAGCGCCCTCATCGTCACAGAGATGCAACGATCATGGGTGCGATAATGCTCAAGTGCCGCCTGCTTCTGACTGTCCGAATACTTCTGCGCTGGAGCTACCGGCTGAATACGAAGGTCGAGATGCTGCAAGTACTCGCAGTACCAGCCCCTCAGGGCATTCTTTGTGGGATAACCCAACTGGCGAATGGTACCGTTAAGTCGCTTGCCAAGCCTGATGTAAAGCTCAACGGCTCGAAGTCAGTCTGCGCAGGAATACATAAACTACCTCCTGGTGGTCCAAGTTTTCGTTCGCATCCCCGGTGGTTACGGCCTCGGTTGTTGAGGTATACGGATTAATCGGGTACCCGAGTTAGCCTCGTACCAAGAGTGCACTCTGGCCTGGTAGGGTGAGATTGTTGAGGCCGTTTTAGCACCTCCGGCACCCCAGTTTGACGTCTCAGACATCTCAATAGTCAGCCACTGGAAGGTTCATGGCAGCGACCTGTTCCACATTACGGTGCGGATGGACAAGCCGGCCCCACATCAATCGCGCCTGAACCACTGCGGATTTTTCAGCCGCAGCGGCCAGTTTGTCGTTCGGCTTTCCCGAATTACGCTGTTCTGTAGCGTTCCAGCCAGTGAGCATACGGCGCAGGTAGCGTCCATGACGGCTTATCGATACCGAGTTCGAGCGCCGCTTTGTATGGCCAATGGTTGTTGGCAAGCAACGGACGACCGAGCGAAACCATATCGACGACATCATCTGCGATCAGCGCATCAGCCTGCTTTGGTTCGCTGATGAACCAGCTCGTGGTGGCGGGAAGTTCAGCCTTGCGTCGAACCCGCTGGGCTATAGGCGCCATGAAAGCTGGACCCCAGGGGATGTTGGCGGTCGAGGTGGAAAATCCGATGCTGACATCGATAATGTCGAGGCCGCCAGCCTTGAAGCGGCGAACCATCTCGATCCCTTCTTCCAGGTCATCGGAACCATCGAATTCGGTCACGCCAAAACGAGCGGCAAGTGCCAGGTGTTCAGGCCAGACATCACGAACGGCAGCCAGTGTTTCGAGCAGAAACCTTGCACGCCCGTCAAAGTCGCCGCCGTAGTTGTCCGTGCGCTTGTTAGACCAGGTCGAGAAGAAACTTTGTCCGAGATAACCATGAGCGAAATGAAGCTCAAGCCATTCAAAACCAGCGGCCAGCGCACGCTTCGCAGCAGCGACGAAGTCTGCTTTGATCCGTTCGATATCAGCAATCGTCATGGCCTGCGGCACCTTGCCGAGGTTTGCTCCGAAGGCAATGGCAGACGGCGCCAATGTTTCCCAGCCACGAGGATCGGACTCTGGGATATGGTCGTCGCCTTCCCATGGACGGTTGGCGCTCGCTTTGCGGCCAGCATGTCCGATCTGAATTCCGGGAACGGCACCGGCGGCCTTGATCAAACTCACGGCCTGTTTCCAAGGCTCGATCTGATCATCGCTCCAGATACCGGCGCAGCCGGGGGTGATACGGCCTTCGGGCGACACAGCCGTCGCCTCTGCAATCACCAAGCCCGCTCCGCCGCGCGCAAGCCCGGCCAGATGGACATGATGCCAGTCATTGATAACGCCGTCTTCTGCCGAATACTGGCACATCGGCGAGACCACGATGCGGTTTCGCAGCGTTACGTCTTTGAGTGTGAATGGGGTAAATAGAGATGACATGGAAGCTCCAACTGATAATTAGCAATCCTCATATAAAACTTCGATAGTTCGATTACAATCGAACTTTCAAATAAGATATTATAATGCTAGGGATGGCCCATGCGCGCCATTCCACATCCCGCTCTGAAAGACGTCACTCTCACTCAGGTGCTCTATGCGCTGAGCGATCCAGTCCGGCTGGGCGTCGTGAGACAACTTTCACAGGAAGGGCAGTCCACATGCTCGGCACTGGATGGCGGACGGCCAAAGTCCAGTATGTCCCACCACTTCAAGGTCCTGAGAGAGGGCGGTCTGGTTTTCACCCGTACGGACGGGCCAGCACACCTGAATGAGCTGCGTCGTGAAGAGATCAATGAGCGGTTTCCGGGGCTACTCGATGCCGTATTGGCCGCATCGGACGAACAGGGCTGATGGCAGCATAGTTGATCCGCTGTCGAGGATCGCTGCCCGGCAGGCGAGCAATTCAAAAGCCAAACAGTGTAGACTCTGATGAAATTGAGCACGGATGCTCAGAGAAACCTATTGTCAATTCGGCAGGTTTCTCAGCATCAACAGCCGATTTCCCGGCGTATAGGCGATAATCTTTTCCTGCTCCAGCGCATTCAGGACAATCATGATTTCGTCCTGCGAAAAGCCATCAGCCTTCATCGGGGTGAAGATATCGTTCAAATTGATCGATACCTCAGGTGCTGCCTTGAGGGCACGCAGACGTCCTATCAGGGCCACTTCTATTTCTGAGAATCTGCTCATGTCGGCCTTATAAGCGTTTTTCCACCAACTTGTCTCCACTGATTGCGCAGCGGCCACCCCAGCGCCCTGCTATTGAACGCTGGCGGAGCGGCAAGCCTGCTGCCGGAGTGGCGCTAATGAGCGCCGTTATCTGCCGTTTTCCTTTCGCCACGCCGCGAACATATCGAGATTGTTTTCGTCGGTGGCCGGATAAAGGCCGATGATCGTGTGCCCGTCCTTGACCCGCCCGATGACGAAATCTTCGTAAGCCGTCATCTCGACTGCCTCGTCAGCCACGTCATCGGCGATTTCTGCCGGGATGATGATGACGCTGTCGTCGTCACCGACCACGATATCTCCCGGAAACACCGCCACATCGCCACAACCGATTGGAACGTTAATGTCGATCGCCTCGTGCAAAGTCAGATTTGTTGGGCTGGACGGGCGGTTGTGGTAGGCGGGTATATCCAGCTCCCCGATGGTTTTTGCATCACGAAAGCCCCCATCTGTCACCACGCCTGCCGCTCCGCGCACCATCAGGCGGGTGATCAAAATGTCACCGGCGGAAGCAGCGCGCGCATCCTTGCGGCTGTCCATGACGAGCACGTGGCCCTGCGGGCAGGTCTCGATGGCATGACGCTGTGGATGCTCCGGGTTGAGGAAGACCGACATGGGATTGCGGTCCTCACGAGCTGGCATGTAGCGCAATGTGAAGGCTGGCCCAACCATGTTTCGCCCCTTGGGCAAGACAGGCCGGACATCTTGGATCGTCTGGTTTTTCAGACCACGCTTGTAGAGCGCCGAGCAGAGTGTTGCGACGGAAACGCCCATCAGTTTTTCACGGGTTGCAGGGTTCATTTTTCTCTCCTCACGGATTGCTCAGTTGATCTCGGGCTCGGGCACCTTCGCGCCGAAGTCCGTCTTCAGGAAATCGAAATCGCAGCCCTTGTCGGCCTGTTCGATGTGCTTGGTGAACATGAAACCATAGCCCCGTTCGTAGCGCGGCTCAGGTGCGATCCACGCGGCGCGGCGTTCTGCCAATTCGGTTTCTGGCACCAGCATGTTGAGGCTGCGCGCCGGAATATCGAGTTCCACTATGTCGCCCGTCTTCAACAGAGCCAATGGCCCACCGACGAAGGCTTCGGGCGACGCATGCAACACGCAGGCGCCGAAGCTGGTACCAGACATGCGGGCATCGGAAATCCGCACCATATCGCGCAAGCCCAGTTTCAACAGCGCTTTCGGCATCGGGATCATCCCCCATTCCGGCATGCCGGGGCCACCTTGGGGTCCGGCGTTGC
Organism: Agrobacterium sp. lyk4-40-TYG-31; assembly: GCF_030209855.1. Classification (NCBI taxonomy): domain Bacteria; kingdom Pseudomonadati; phylum Pseudomonadota; class Alphaproteobacteria; order Hyphomicrobiales; family Rhizobiaceae; genus Agrobacterium; species Agrobacterium sp. lyk4-40-TYG-31. Next base: position 354,938 of record NZ_JARVRE010000002.1, on the reverse strand, counting down.
GCAAAACCAGAACCGTGTCAGGCGTCAGCGGATAATCCGGATCATTGATGATCGTCTTCAGTTCCTCATAGCTGTTCGCCACCAGCGCCGGACCTCTATGCGTATGGAACTTCGGATCGCACGCGGCAGGCTTGATCACCGCTCCATCCGGGCACAGATTGCCCTTCAGCACCGCCAGCGACCCCTCGTGATACACAGGGTTGGACAGCGGGCGGATGACATCCTCATTCCAGATTTTCACGTCTTCCAACCCCTCAACCAGAGGCTTGCCGGTGACGGTGATTGCGGTGGGGTCGAGCTTGTCGCCAAGCTGTTTCATCAGCGCGCGAAGCCCGCCCGCGTAAAAGAAGTCCTCCATGAGGTAGGTCGTGCCTGAAGGGCGGATATTGGCGATAACAGGCGTCGTGCGACCAATGCGGTCCAAGTCGTCGAGTTCCAAGGGAATGCCAGCACGCCGGGCCATGGCAATCAGGTGAATGATCGCGTTGGTCGAACAGCCGGTTGCCATGGCAACGGTCACCGCATTGTTGACTGCCGCCAGCGTAATCACCTTGTCGGGGGTCAAATCCTCCCACACCATCTCAACGATGCGCCGACCACAGTTGGCGGACATGCGCTGGTGGTTTGCATCCGCTGCCGGAATTGAAGATGCATTTGGCAGCGTCAGCCCCATCCCCTCGGCGATCGCCGTCATGGTCGAGGCCGTGCCCATGGTCATGCAGTGGCCATAGCTACGGGCAATGCCACCTTCGATCCCCTGCCATTCCTCCTTGGAAATCGTGCCTGCCCGCCGTTCGTCCCAATATTTGAAACCATCTGTGCCGGAGCCCAGCGCCTTACCGGCATAATTGCCGCGCAACATCGGTCCGGCTGGCAGATAGATGAACGGAATGCCCATCGATACCGCACCCATGACCAGACCCGGGGTCGTCTTGTCGCAGCCGCCCATCAGGACCGCGCCATCAACCGGGTGCGACCGCAGAAGCTCTTCCGTCTCCATGGCCAGCATATTGCGATAGAGCATCGTCGTCGGCTTGACGAAGTTTTCCGACAGCGACAGCGCGGGCAGTTCCATGGGGAAACCACCCGCCTGCAAGACACCGCGCTTTACCCATTCCACCCGCTCGCGAAAATGCATGTGACATGGCTGCGCATCCGACCATGTGTTGATGATCGCGATGATGGGACGGCCTTCCCAGTCTTCTGCCGCGTATCCCATCTGCATCGTTCGTGACCTGTGCCCGAACGACCGCTGGTCATCCGGCATCATCCAGCGCGCTGAGCGAAGTTCCTCGTACGTCTTTCTGTCTGCCATTCCAAACTCCTGCGCCGGTTGGCGCTTCTGTGGGATCGAGCCGATCCGTTATTCGGTGAAAGCCTCTTCACGCTTGCGGCTGATACTTGGCGAAAGCACAAGTGCCAGAACGACAACGGCGAAAATCAGCAGCGACAGACTGAGCGGACTGCGCAGGAAGATCGATGGATCGCCCTGGCTGATCAACATGGCGCGGCGCAAATTCTCCTCCAGCATCGGCCCGAGAATGAAACCCAGAAGAAGCGGCGCTGGTTCGAACCGCATCTTCGAGAGCGCAAAGCCGATGACGCTGAAACCTGCCATGACAAACACATCGAAGACGCTGTTGTTGATGCTGTAGGCACCGATGCAGCAAAAGCCGATGATCGCCGGAAAGAGAAGATGGTAGGGGACGGTCAGCATTCTAACCCACAACCCGATCAGTGGCAGGTTGAGGATAACCAGCATCAGATTGCCAGACCACATCGAGACGATCATGCCCCAGAATAGTTTTGGCTCGTCCGAGATAACATTCGGGCCGGGGGTAATGCCCTGAATGATCATCGCCCCCACCATGAGTGCCATGACCGGATTGCCGGGAATGCCGAGCGTTAGCATCGGAATGAATGATGTCTGCGCTCCGGCATTGTTGGCCGATTCCGGTGCGGCAACGCCCTCTATCGCTCCCTTGCCGAACTCGGCGCGGTTGGGCGACACACGCTTTTCCAATGCGTAGGAGGCAAAAGAGGCCAGCATGGCTCCGCCGCCTGGCAGCACACCGAGAAAGGAGCCAAGTGCTGTCCCACGCAGGACGGGCGCGATGATCCGCTTGAAATCCTCTTTGGTCAGCATCAGTCCGGTCACTTTCTTGACGCCGACCGACCGCTCCTGCTCATTCTCCAAATTGCGCAGTATCTCGCAGATGCCAAAGATACCCATACTGACGGCGACGAAATTCAGCCCATCATAGAGTTCGGGAATACCGAAGACATAGCGGGGTGTACCACTCTCAACGTCCGTGCCGATGGTCCCGAGGATCAAGCCGAACACGATCATCGCGAAAGCTTTCAGCAGCGAACCACTGGCAAGCGCAACCGACGCAACGAGACCGAGAACCATCAGTGAAAAATACTCGGCTGGTCCAAAATTGAGTGCAACGGCGGCAAGCGGAGGTGCGGCGACAGCAAGCAGAATGGTCGCCACGGTTCCAGCAAAGAAAGAGCCCAGCGCCGCAGTCGCAAGTGCAGCGCCCGCCCGACCATTGCGCGCCATCTGATACCCGTCGATCGCAGTGACGACGGAGGAGCTTTCACCCGGAAGATTGATGAGAACGGCGGTGGTAGAGCCGCCATATTGCGCGCCGTAAAAGATACCGGCCAGCATGATGAGAGCCGATTCCGGCGGAAGACCGAAGGTAATCGGCAAAAGCATGGCGATGGTCGCGGTCGGTCCGAGGCCAGGCAGCACGCCGATGGCGGTGCCAAGCAGACAGCCGATGAAACCATACATAAGGTTCATCGGCATGAAAGCGGTCGAGGCACCGAGCCAGAGGTTAGAGAAGATATCCATATGCAATCCAATCCGGTTTCGTCAGCTGGCCGAAAGGCTCTGGAAGCGACCTCAGCCGAGTTCGCCGATGAACGGCATCCAGGGACCGAAGGCTGCGACGGGAAGCGAGAGGAGCTTTGTGAACAACAGAACGGAGCAACCAGCGAGGAAAAGCCCAAGCGGGATGGAATGGCGCCAGTTGGCATATCTGCTCGCAGTGGCAACGCCGACGATCAGCAACAGCATGGTGGGCGCAAGACCCAGCCCCGAAAGCAGCAGGCCGAAGCCGATCGGTGCTGCGATCACAAGGCTGGAAGCCTTCCAGTTCCAGACTTCCGGCTCGTCGTCCTCAGCATCGACCATCATCGATTGCACGATGATCAGCCCACCGATCACCACAAGTATGAGGCTGAGCATGATCGGGAAATAGCCTGGGCCCATCTGGAAGGAGTTTCCAACTTCCAACTCTTGACCGAACCAGATGAACACCAGTCCGACGCAGATCATCGTCACTCCGCCGACAAAGTCGCGGCTGTTTCTAATTCTCAGCATGTCTTGATACTCGCAGATGACAGGAGGGGCCGGTCAGGGGGTAACCGACCGGCCAGTTACCCTATTGCAGAGGAACGTTGGCGGCCTTGATGACCTCGGCCCACTTCGCCGTTTCCTTGTCGATGAAGGTCTGGAACTCCGCTGGCGTGTTGCCAACCGGCGTGACACCCATCGCCTTGAGCTTTGCCTGCATGGCCGGATCAGCGATGATCGCCTGCACCTCGGAACTCAGCTTGTCGACAATTTCCGGTGGCGTGCCGGGAGGCGCGAAGAGACCGTGCCATGAGGTTGCCTCGAAACCGGGAATAACGCTTGCCATCGTCGGCACGTCGGGAAGGAGGTCGGCCTTTTCAAGGCTCGTCACCGCCAACGCTTTAAGCTTGCCAGCCTTCACCTGCTGGGCAGCTGTCGGGATGTTGTCAAACATCATGTCCACATGGCCAGCCACGACATCAAGGATTGCCTGGCTGCTGCCTTTGTAGGGCACGTGAGTAATCTTTATGCCCGTCTTGGTGGCCAGAAGCTCACCCGCCAGATGGATTGACGTACCGACGCCGGAAGACGCATAGGTGTGCTTGCCCTGGTCCGTCTTTAAGAACGCGATGAGCTCCTCGACAGTGTTCGCCTTGATCTTGTCCGGGTTCACGACCAAGACATTCGGCAGGCTGGCGATCAGCGAAATAGGCGCAAAGCCTTTTTCCTTGTCGTAAGGCAAGGTCTTGTAGAGTGTCTGGTTGATCGCATTCGAGCTAACAGTGCCCATGCCGATCGTGTAGCCGTCAGGCTTGGACCGAGCGAGATCGCCAAGACCAATATTGCCACCGGCACCGGGTTTGTTTTCAACGATGAAACGTTGACCCAGCCGCTTATCAAGCTCTTCGGCGACGAGACGCCCGAACGTATCGGTATTGCCGCCTGCGGCGAACGGCACCACCACGGTCACGGTTTTTGTCGGGTAGTCCTGCGCGTGGCCCACCTGCGAGGTAGCTGCATAAAGTGCGACGGTCGCGCTCGCAAACGCCAAGAAACGCTTGAGCTTCATGATAATTCCTCCTCTTGCCCGGCCTCCTGCCGGTCCCACGCCTCCATCCCTCGAAACCCTCCTGCCGAAGAAATGGAAGCGCTTTCATTTTAACTTCAAAATCTGACTCCGCAACTGTTGGAAGAATTTTTTATTATCAAATAAATCATGTATTTAAGACTCAATATCGCAGATAATAAAATGATCACTTGCCTACATCGAAAATGAAAGCGTAAATCATTTTAACAGGGATGTTGGCAATGACTGGACGCGATAGAGAAAAATACAGCACGACGAATGGCCCGGTAACGCTTGCTGATATTGCAAAGCTGGCCAGCGTTTCACCCGTCACGGTTTCCCGTGCAATCAATACACCTCATCTGGTCAAGCCTCGGACACTGGAAGCAATCGAACGGGTGATTGCCAGGACCGGTTATGTGCCAAATCTGTTGGCAGGTGGCCTCGCCTCCCGCAAGACTCGTCTCATCGCTGCGATCGTCCCGTCCGTCGCCAGCACGATTTTCGCCGAGACCATCGAGGGATTAAATGCCGAACTCGTGTTGGCCGGTTACCAGCTGCTCCTCGGCCTTTCTGGTTATGACCCAGCGCGGGAACAGGAACTGACCCGGGCGATCCTCGCGCGTCGCCCCGATGGCATCATCCTGACAGGCATCACCCACCTTAAGGAAACCCGTGCCATGTTGACCGGTGCCGGACTTCCCATCGTCGAGATCTGGGATTCTACCCCCTCGCCGCTCGATACGGCGGTTGGATTTTCGCATTCCGGTGTGGGTGCGCTGGTTGCCGACCATCTGCTCATCAGAGGCTACGACCGGTACGCGCAGATCGGCGCCAATGACCCCAGAGCAGTCCAGAGACGGGACGGCTTCATCCATCGCTTGCGAGGGCTTGCAGATGTTGAACTGCCGGATATCGAAATGAACTCGCCGTCTACCTTCAAGGACGGGCGCGAGGCGATGGCGCAACTGCTGGATCGCGGAACAGGCTCACTTGGCGTTTTCTGCTCGTCTGATGTCGTCGCGCACGGTGCTCTGGCTGAAGCGCATGCGCGCGGATGCAGCATGCCGAACGACCTCGCTATCATCGGCTTCGGTGATTTCGACTTTGCACCTTATACCCATCCGCCGCTGACCACCGTACGCATCGATCGGCGCGATATAGGCACCAAGGCGGCGCGCGCCATCCTTCGGAAGATCGAAGGTGACGAGACTGTGGAAGCGATGATCTACATCGACTTCCACATCGTTGCCCGCGGAACGGCCTGAGCTTCGAAAAACTTACGGGCGCTTGCCGAACTCGGCAACGCCACGTGTCCAATGTCCGGCCTGTTCGGACAGGGTAATCCCGAGGCCAGGGCGGTTCGGCACCAGCATGCGCCCACCCTTGATCTCCAGCCGTTCGTTAAAAAGCGGATCGAGCCAGTCAAAATGCTCTACCCATGGCTCAAGTTCATAGGCTGCGGCTAGATGGAGGTGGATTTCCATGGCAAAATGCGGCGCGAGTTGCAGCTTCTTGGCTTCTGCCAGCGCGCAAATTTTCAGGAACTGGGTAATGCCGCCGACGCGTGGCGCGTCCGGCTGAATAAAATCGACGGAATTATTCTGGATCAGCGAAATATGCTCCAGCACGCTTGCCAGCATTTCACCGGTCGCAATTGGCGTGTCGAGTTGTGCCGCTAGAGCAGCATGACCCTCAACATCATAGGCATCGAGCGGCTCCTCGATCCAGGTAAGATTGTAAGGCTCCATCATTCTGCCGAAGCGCATGGCCGTTGGGCGGTCCCACTGCTGGTTCGCATCGATCATCATCGCCGTGCGTCCGCCGATCTTGTCATGGACAGCAGCAACGCGCTTGAGATCGACCGCCATGTCTGGCTGTCCGACTTTTATCTTTATGCCGCCAATTCCAGCCTCGATAGATTGTTCGACATTGTCGAGAACCTCTTCGATTGGCGACGAGAGAAAACCGCCTGATGTGTTGTAGCACCGAACGCTATCGCGATGGGCGCCGAGGAGCTTGGCAAGGGAAAGACCCGCGCGCTTGGCCTTCAAATCCCACAGGGCAATGTCGAAAGCCGCAATCGCCTGTACCGCAAGACCGCTGCGACCGACCGATGCACTCGCCCAGCACAGCTTGTTCCAGAGCTTGCCGATGTCGTTCGGGTCCTCACCGATCAGGACGTGGGCAATCTCCTTGGCATGTTCGTATTGCCCCGGACCACCTGCCCGCTTGGAGTAACTGAAGCCGATACCGCTATGGCCCTGTTTTGTCTCTATTTCAGCAAACAGAAACGCCACTTCTGTCAGAGGCTTCTGTCGCCCGGTCAGCACCTTGGCATCGCTGATCGGCGTCTTGAGAGGCAAAAAGATCGAAGAAAGCTTGATCCAGGCAATGCTGTCCGCCTCAAACGAGGTCTGCAATGATCTCGTCTGTGCCGTCTGCGTGTCCATATTTCTTCACCCTTTTTGCCTCAATCGCTCGCGAAAAGCGCCTCTTACTTGACCAATACCTCCTTGATCCATTTAAGTCCAAATCGAATATTGACGCAAATCGATACAGGAATTGAATAGATGCTGGACATGGGACAAGTAAGATCCTTCGTTGCAGTGGCCTCTGAACTGAATTTCAGCCGTGCCGCCAGACGTCTGAACATGACTCAGCCTCCGCTGAGCCGTCAGATACGTCTGCTAGAACAACAGTTGGATGTGGTGCTGTTTGAGCGAAGTAGCCGACGCGTTGCACTGACACCCGCGGGGCACACATTTTTATCCGAGGCACAAAAGCTTCTTGCCCAAAACGATGCAGCAGTCACGGCGACCCGCCGAGCGGCCCGTGGTTACACCGGCACAATCCGGATCGCCTTTGTCGGTGCCGCGACATACGGCTTTCTCCCCGGCTTCATCGGTGCAGTTCGCGCTGCGGCGCCACATATCGAACTTGAATTGGTTCAGATGGAGACCTCCGAACAACTCCGCGCAATCAATGCCGGTGATGTGGATATGGGCCTCTCACGCCCGCTCTCCGGGCAGCATCATCTTCAGAGCATCTGCGTTTTACGCGAGCAACTGATGCTTGCCATACCCAGATCGAATGCACTAGCATCGAGGCGGCGGCCCGCACTATCTGTGCTGAATGGCGAGCCATTCATCATGTTTTCGCCCGAGGCGCGCTATCTTCATGAAAAGCTGACACGACTGATGGCGGAGCAATTAGTTACGCCCCGCATCGTTCAAAGCATGACACATTCGCAGGCCATCCTCTCGCTGGTGAGTGCTGAAATCGGCTTGGCGATCGTGCCCGAATGCACGCAAAATGCCTGCTTCGACAATGTCGTCTTTCGACCTTTGGATTTGCAGCACGAATGCACCGCTGAACTCCACACTATCTGGAGCGCTGAAAATGAGAGTAAAATTCTGCCGGAAATCGTGGGCCTTGCGAAATCTGTCATTCATCGAGCGTGACACGGCTCAGAAGTTCCGATGACCGCTGGGAACTTAAGAGCATCCATATGATGGGAATTGCGCATAGAGAAACGGCAGCGGCGACGAAGAACACCGTGTGATAGCCGAAGCGTTCCGCTATCGCTCCCGCGCCGATACCTCCCGCCATGCTGACGATCCCATCCATGCACTGGAAGAGCGTAAAATCCACGCCCGCCTGCCGCGGATCGGACCAGCCCATGAAACAAGCATAGAGTGCCACAAAACCCACCGACATGATGCCAGACGAGCTTGTTACGGCAACCATCATGACGATCCAATGCGCAGTTTCACGGTGAAGACTAAACCACGCGAAGGCAGAGAGCAGAAATATCTGGGCGACAATCGATAAAACGAGGACACGTTGTGCCCCGTAAAGTCGCACTAGAAGACCGCCCAGGAGTGCACCACCGAAACCGATGATCATGCTCCCTGCGCCATTGAACGTTCCCAGAGTGGCCAGATCAAAACCGTAATCCACCAGAAAAGGGCCAAGCATTGCCAGACCCCATTTTTGGGCCGCCACATAGACCGCAGCGATGACGAGGCCTTTTTGAATTTGGAGGCGTTTAAGTGCCTGGATCATCGATGGCGTAGTTTCGCGCGTCTCGACCTTCGCTTTCGCGGCTGGGCCAAAAACGAATGGCAATGCCAGCAACAACAACAGACCCGCCATCACCAATGTCGCGCTTCGCCATCCGTAGTAATCGACAAGGACAAGAAACAGACCAGCGCCTATGGCGGAACCAAGATAGGAGCCTCCGACCTGGGCGGCATTTCCCCATCCATGATGTTCTGCCGCCAGCGTCTCGACCGCGTATCCGTCACAGGCAATATCCACGGTTGCCGTAACGACCGCGACAATAAACAGAATTGCGATTGCCATACTCACCGGTGATGGGCCTGCAAAAGCAAGAACGACAAGCCCACATGCGCAAACGACGACGCCTACGCCCACGATGATAAGAGAACGGTTTTTGCCCACCTTCGGCAATCGGTAACGCTCTATATAAGGCGACCAGAGAAACTTCAGAGCCCACGGCAGAACGATCAGATAAAGAAGCCCGATCTGGTCCAGCGGAAGCCCAGCCGTCCTGAGAACGGCTGGCAGACCGAGAAACGTCAGTCCACCGATGATACTCTGCCCGACATACAGCCCGCCTACGGCCATAAAAACGGCTATGGGCGAAGGCCTGTCAGTTTTTAAATTTTGGCGCAGCATCAGAAGCGATACTTGACGCTGGCAACCACTTTTCTACCTTCATCGTAGTAGCAGAAGCCAGCCGTGCAGACCTGATTGACCTCGTTCAACAGATTTGTGGCATTCACCTGCAGCTTCACACCGTCCATCGCACTGTTCAGCTTACCCAAGTCATATCGCACAGCCGCGTCGACAAACGTACGAGCACTGTTATTGAGCACCGGAGTATGAAGATCGTCACCGAAGCTCGATCCGACAGAACGTATGCCAGCGCCTATACCGAGCCCTTCCAATGCGCCACCCTGCATCTCGTAATCTGCCCACAGCGAGAACGAATGATAGGGTGCCGAATTGAACTGATTACCAACGGTTTGCGCAGTCAGTTTTTTAATTTCGGCGTCGTTGTAGGAATAGCCTCCGGTGAAGCTCAGGCCGTTGTCGAGCGAGGCCGTGACCTCGAGTTCGACACCACGGGATCGGAGATCGAGTTGCCGCAAGACATTTCTATTCACCGAGGTGTCGAACGTGTAGACACTGGCATTCTTCAAATCGATGTCGAAATAAGCTGCAGAAATGAGAATGTTCTCGTCGGGCACCTCATATTTCAGTCCGACTTCGTATTGCTCACCCAGCGTTGGTTCCGCTTGAGCCGTGGCACCGAAGGGCACGCCAGGATTGGCCAGATACGAGGTACCGTAGCTGATGTAAGGCATGATATTCCACGGCGTGACGTAACCTATCGAAGCCCGCCACGTCGTTTCGCTATCGTTTCGGGCGTAATTGACGCCGTCTTTCGAAAACTCGCTGTCATGCCAATCATGGCGAAGGCCTAGCCCGATGCGCCACGCGTCTATCTCGATCTGATCTTGAACGTAAACGCCGATGGCGTTTTGCTTCTGGCGTTCCAAAACGTTTGCAACTGGAACATAGGTAAACGTGTCGGTAAACTGTGTCCCACCACTACCCTGTCGGGATTGGTATTCCATAAAGCTATAATCTACGCCGGCGATGAGCTTATGCTGCGCTTTGCCAGTTTCAAACTCACTCTCAAGGTAAGTGTCCGTGGATACGCCTTTGTTGTCCTCATAAACAACCCCAGGCCAAGCATCGAAAACATACTCTTGGTCAGACGACAGCGCCGAGTAGCGCAGCTTGTGATGCAATGTCAGCCCTTCGTTCAGCTCATGCTCGAGCTCGTAACCAATCCGCCACTGCTTCTGTCTGAAATCGTTGAAACGAGGATCGCCGCCGTAAACAGGCGTCGCTCCCGATGAAAGACCATCGGGGCCGTAATTATTGATGTATCCCCACGTTCCGCCAGTCGTGGAATCCATATATTCGCCAAGAACGGTGAATTTGGTGCCCTCGTCCGGTTTCCAGGTGATAGCAGGCGCAATCATGACGCGATCGTCTTTGACCGCTTCGATTTCATTACGAGCGTCGCGCCCGACCCCTGTCAGCCGATACAATATGGAACCATCATCCGTCACTGGGCCGGAGAGATCGAACGCGGCCTGAACGCGGCCATAGGAGCCGTATTGCAGTTCGATCTCACGGAGGTTCTCTTCGGTAGGCCGCTTGGAGATGATATCGACCAGACCGCCTGCGCTACTTGCACCGTAAATCGATGCCGCCGGTCCACGCAAAATGGTCAACGCTTCGATACCGTAATTTTCCAGACGAAACAGGCCATTGGGGCTGTTTATCTGGCGCAAGCCGTCACGGAATACGCCAGTGTACTGAAGGTCAATTCCTCTTACACGAAATGAGTCATATCTTGGCTCTCCGCCAAACTGACCACCACGGGCTCCGGGCGTGTAGCTTATCGCTTCGGTCAAATTCTGCGGCTGCCGGTCATCCAGTTGCTTCCGGCTGACCAATGACACGGACTGCGCCGTTTCCGCGACCGGCGTGTCCGTCTTGGTTGCGGTGCGACCGGACTTGGCGACATATCCGTCCGTCTGCACGATGCCCTCGACGCCACTCTCCCCGGCGCCCTGAACCACGATCGTTTCCAAAACCGTGGAGCCATCAGTGTTTGCAGCAGTTTGATTTCCAGCAGAGGACGGATCAAAAATCCGAACGGTGTTCGAGCCGGTAATCGTGAAATTCAGACCGGATCCCGCAAGAAGTTGGGTCACCGCCGCAGAAACACTGAGAGGTCCGCGAACGCCCTCTGTCGTTTTACCTCTGGTGATCGCAGACGGGTAAAGCATGCGCAAATTGGCTTGGCGACCAAGTGTGAGAATAGCGTTTTCCAACGGCCCTTCGGGAACTGATAGGGTGTTTGCAGCAGGTGTCGACGTGGCACTTTGGGCCACGGCATATGTTGCTCCAGACACATTTGCGATCGACAGTCCAACAATCGCGGTCGTTGTTAGCCAGAGTCGCTTATGGGTCCGTTTCGCAAAAGTCATCGTATGTCCCTTCCACCTGATCAGCAGTTCACTGCGCAACGGCGCAATGCGTTCTGCTGACGTAGAGTGCAAAGAGGCCCGACATCCTGACGTGGGTTTGATAAAAATTATCGAGAGCGGACGACGACCATCATGCCGGGCAGTCTTGTCACCGCAACAGGGAGATCGGCTTCCAGAATGCGAAGCGCCTGATCCGTGTCCTTGAGATCGAAGATACCGGAAACGTTCAATCGCGCGGCGCGCTCATCGAGAACCATAATCCGGCCATGGCGATATCGCGCAAGAACCTCGAGAACCTCGCTCAACGGCTGACCTGAAAAAACGAGCTTGCCCTCGCGCCAGGCGGTATTGTTGGCAACGTCCTGTCTGGAGCGAAGCAATTTTCCGTCCGCGTCGCGCGTGACCACATCGCCCGCGATGAGCAGTGTCGCACCGGTCTGCGTCGCCACCTCCACCTGGCCTTCTTCGACTTGAACTTGCTGCGGCAAGGCGCCGGTTTCTGCGCGCACGGAGTAATGCGTTCCAACCGCCTTCGCCGTCCATCCATTGTTCTCGACAATAAATGGACGTTGCTGGTTTTTGGTGACGTCGAAGAACGCCTCGCCCCGCAAAATAACGATGCGGCGCTCGCGAGCCGTGTACTTCGTCTGAATAGCTGCATCGGTGTTCAGGGTAACCTGTGTTCCGTCTTCAAGGGAGACGACCCGGGTTTCGCCTACGACGGTGTAATAGTCGGCGCGTAAACGGTCGACGACGCCGATTTGCTGGACGCTCAGCGCAGCCAAACCCAAAAGACAGATGACACCGATAGACATCGCGACTGTTCGGCCAGATACCGGGCGTTTTCCGTCAACGGGAAGAGCAATCTGCACATCGCGCATGTCACCCCAGAGGCTTCTCATCTCTTCGTAAGCGGGAGGATGCGATGGACGCGACGCGAGCCATTCCTGAAACGCGGTGTGATCGGCCTCTGTTGCGTCGGATGACTGCATACGCGCCACCCAAAATGCTGCCTCCTCGGCAAGACCATCAGCAAGGTCGCTCTGTTTTTCGCGCATGAAGGAGGTCGCCGTTCTCGTATCGAATAAATGTGCATCTTTATATAAGGAGTGAGAAACAGACGAGCGCCTGACGTTACCTCAGAGATTTATTTTTGCGCGGGCGGCACGGCAGTGAAGCAGCGCTTTTATGATGTGCTTTTCTACCATGTTTCTGGATATGCCAAGCTTGGCAGCAATGTCTCCATTCGACAATCCGTGAATGCGGCTCAGCACGAAAACCTCCTGGCAACGTTTCGGCAAGGTTTCGATTTCGCGCGTCATGACACCAAGATATTGGCGTGCCGCAACAATTTGCTCCTGATCCGGCCTGTCACAGGCAACCGCAAGCCCGTCCTCCAGAGAAACCAAGAGAGGACGTTCCCGAGATTGTCGAATAATGGTCAATCTCGCGACGGATTTCGCAATCTGAAACAGATACGCCCTCGGATTCTCTATCAAAGTCGTTTGTGAAACCTGCAAGACCCGCAGAGCGGTTTCCTGCATCGCATCCGCTGCGTCTTCGCGATCTCGAAGGCGATGACGGAAGAACCGGATCAAACGACCCTCTTCTTCCGTGGCCAGGAGGTGCAACAATGATCGGCTCATAGGCGGACTTAACTCAGCAGCTTTGGTCGCCTAACACAGCTCACTGTTTTGATGTTAAGCGCTCTAATACATGAATATAATAATCATCTTTATAGAGCATTTAACACTGAGGCTAGCCCAAAAAAGTTTCTGGCGCGCAGACATCGGCAGCTTGCTCGTAAGCCAAAGCAAATTGCAGAAGTTGCCGATCAGCACGCGGTTTGCCAATGATTTGAATGCCGTTGGGTAAGCCATTTGAACCAAATCCGGCTGGCATCGCAGCCACAGGCAACCCGGCCATGCTGGGTCCGATGACCACTTCCATCCACCGGTGATAGGTGTCCATCTGGCGACCAGCGATCTGATCTGGCCAGGTCTTATGGACATCGAACGGAAAGACTTGAGCGGAAGGCATCACAAGATAGTCGTATCGCTCGAAAAGCGTGCAAACAAACTTGTACCAATCGCTACGGACAACGGAAGCGTTAAAAACTTCAGCCGCTGTCTGAGTTAGGCTGAGTTCGATTTCCCAGGTGGCCTGGACATTGAGGAGCGGGCGTTTCCCAGGATCGTTGTAGAGTGGAAGCAGGCTGTTACCGGCGTTGAACGCGCGGAGCGTTATCCATGAAAGCCAGAGCGTAGTCATATCGAACTGCGGAACGATCTCCTCAATCTCGCAACCCATAGCCGCGAAGACATTCAGCGCCTTTCGGTCGACGTCGAGAACGCCTTCTTCGAATGGCAGGTAACCGCCGAAATCCCCAAGCCAGGCGATTTTCGTTCCCGATTGATCAGCCTGCGGCAGAAGTTCCAGTTCTTCATTCGCCAGTGATTGTGGATCACGTATGTCGTATCCGGCCTGTATAGCCAGCAGGAGCGCGGCATCCTGTACATTTCGGGCCATCGGGCCTGCGGCAGCCAGTTGTCGCATGAACATTTCGTTGCCCTTGCCCGAAGGCACGCGTCCGAAGCTGGGGCGAAAGCCGACGACGTTGTTGAAGGCTGCCGGGTTTCTGAGCGACCCCATCATGTCGCTGCCATCGGCAACCGGTAACAAGCGAGCGGCGACAGCAACCGCTGCACCGCCACTGGAGCCACCCGCGCTACGTCCCTTGTCGAAGGGATTACGTGTGGCGCCAAATACCGAATTCGTCGTGTGTGAACCGAGCCCCATTTCCGGCGTGTTGGTCTTGCCGATGATGATGGCACCGGCGGCACGAATACGCTCGACGTGAATGTCGTCCGTCTGGCCAACGAAATCTTCGAAGAGTTTCGAACCCCAGGTAAAGGGTAGCCCCTTTGCTTCGGACAAGTCCTTGATGGCTATCGGGAAACCATGCATCCATCCACGCGAGTGGCCATCCGCCAATTCCCGGTCGCATGTGCGGGCATCATCGAGAATACTGGCCCGTTCGCGCAGGCTGACGATGGCGTTCAGTGTGGGGTTTACGCGGTCTATGCGGTCGAGATAGGCTTCCATTACCGAAACGCAGGAGACGCTGCGTGCGTGAATGGAGCGCGACAATTCCGCCGCTGTCAGTCTGGTAATATCCTGCACTTGCATTCTTCCCGTGGATCAATGGAGTATTGCGAAAAGGCCGACCGGCATCAGGCCGCCAGCCGCCGTTCAACGATGCGGGCAAGCAGACTTGCGCCCACGGGCAGGATACCGTCATCCAGCACGAAGCCGGGATTATGGACCGGAATATTTCCGGCATGGCCAACAGTGCAATAGACACCCGGCACCTTGTGCAGCATGTCGGCGAAGTCTTCGCTACCCATGACAGGTTGGGTCTTTGTATAGACCATCGCGTCGCCAACGATGTCGCGGGCGGCCTCGGCAAAGCCTTCCACCAGTTCCTCGGTGTTGAACAGGACGTCGAAGACATTGCGGATATCGACGTCAATCTCCACGTCGAAAGACGCCGCAAGGCCAGCCGCTATCGACTTCATGCGCTGGCGGATCATCTCATTGACCTCGCGATCAAGGAAACGCACCGTGCCGGATACTGTGGCCTCCTGGGGAATGACATTGTAGGCGCTGCCGGAATGGATTTGCGTTACGGACAGCACGGCGCTTTTCAGCGGGCTGACATTGCGGCTGACGACAGACTGTAACGCCTGAACCAAAGCGGTCGCGACAATGATCGGGTCTTTGGAGACTTCAGGCATCGCGCCGTGGCTGCCGCGCCCGTTGATGCGGATATCGAAGAAATCGGCACCAGCCATGCTGGTGCCCGGCTTGATGCCGATGCGGTACGGCTCGTCATAGGGCGAGTTGTGCAGACCATAGATTTCGTCGCAGGGAAAACGGTCGAACAGGCCATCGGCCAGCATGGCGCGCGCACCACCACACCCTTCTTCACCCGGCTGGAAAATGAACACTGCCGTTCCCGCAAAGTCACGCGTCTCGGCCAGATAACGGGCGGCACCCAGCAGCATGGTCGTGTGGCCATCATGACCGCAGCCATGAAAGCGGTTGGGAATTTTCGAGGCGTAACCGAGATTGGTGTGCTCCTCCATCGGCAGCGCATCCATATCTGCGCGCAGACCGATGGTCTTGCCTTCTCCACGGTTGCCTTTCAGCACACCGACAACACCGGTCTTGCCGATGCCGCGATGAACGTCGATGCCATAGCTCGCCAGCTTTTCAGCAACGATGCCGGAGGTCCGCACTTCTTCAAAGCCGATTTCCGGGTATTCGTGAATATCACGGCGGATGGCGGTCAGTTCATCCTTGTAGGCTTCGATCTTCTCGATAACGGGCATGGGGATATCCTTGCAGTAAGATGGAATGGCGTGGTGGAAATCTTTAAACGTAGGCGGGACCATTGGCTGCGGGTACTTCCATGTCCAGCTGACGAAAGTTCGCGAAGTCCCAATGGCGCCCTGGCGCGGCGTCGATCAACTGGCGGGTATAGACGTCTGTCGGTTTGGTCAGAACATCATAACCGGTGGAATATTCAACGATTCTGCCACGCTGCATGACGATGACATCATCGCAAATCTGTGCTGCTACCCTCAGATCGTGGGTGATGAACAACATGGCAATGCCAAGTTTTTCCTGAAGTTCGGCCAGCAGCTCGAGCACCTGTGCCTGCACCGAGACATCCAGCGCCGAAACGGCCTCATCGGCCACCAGCACTTTTGGTTTCATGGCAATGGCGCGCGCAATGGCAATGCGTTGCCGCTGACCACCGGAGAACTGGTGCGGATAACGGCTGATTGCATCTTCTGGCAGACCGACGAGGCCAAGTAATTCCTTGGCTTCCGCCCAGGCGACAGCATTCGTCTTCCCATAATTGACTGGCCCCTCGACAATGCTTTCGCCCACCGTTACGCGCGGATTAAGCGAGCGATAAGGGTCCTGAAAGATCATCTGGATGTGCTGGCGATGCGGGCGCAATGCACGGCGTGAGAAATCGGCTATTTCGTTGCCGGACACGCGAATGCTGCCAGACGTCGGATCGATCAGCCGCATGATGCAGCGTGCGACGGTGGATTTTCCCGAACCGCTTTCACCGACGATCCCCAATGTGCGCCCGCGCTTGAGGGTGAAGGAAACTTTGTCTGCCGCCTTGGTGCCCTCGATGCTTTTTCCGAACAGGCTGCTTTTCGTGTAAACCTTGTCCATCTCGGACACGGAGAGAACGATTTCCTGACTATCGACCGGACGCGGGGGACGCGGCGCCAGACTGGGAACGGCGGAAAGGAGAGTGCGAGTGTAGTCTTTCTCGGGTGAGCGAAGAATCTTGTCGATCGGCGCATGTTCGACCAGCTTGCCATGGTGCATGACGTAAACAGTGTCGGCAATTTCGGCCACGACACCCATATCATGGGTGATGAACAGGACCGCAGTTCCCTGCTTTTCCTGAAGCTCGTCGATCAGCTTGAGGATTTGCTTCTGGGTCGTGACATCGAGCGCCGTTGTCGGTTCATCGGCAATCAAAAGCTTGGGCTTGAGGATCAACGCCATGGCAATCATGATGCGCTGGCGCTGGCCACCGGAAAGCTGGTGCGGATAGGAATTGTAGATCCTCTGCACATCCGGCAGATGCACATGCTCCATCATCGCCAGAACCTGCTCGCGCTGTTCGCGCTTGCCAAGTTTCGTATGCTCCTGAAGCACTTCGCATATTTGACGACCGACGGACAGCACCGGGTTGAGTGCCGTCATCGGCTCCTGAAAGATCATTGCGATCTGGCTCGAGCGTAAGGAACGCATACGCGCACCATCGGCCTTCAACAGGTCTTCGCCCTCGAACAGGATTTCGCCGCCCTTCGGTTCCAGAGATTGACGCGGCAGAAGACCCATGGTTGCCAGTGATGTCACGGACTTTCCAGAACCGCTTTCACCCACGAGGCACACAGTCTCACCAGCGTGGATGGTCAGCGATATGCCGTCCAGCACTGGCCTCGTGGTATCGTCGCCGGTCAAGCCGACAATCAGATTTCGGATGGACAGAATCTCTGCCGCATCATCTTTTATCGCCGTCACCGTCATTTCGCGGCCTCCCTTTTCTTCATGCGGGGATCAAGCAGGTCACGCGCCGTATCTCCGAGCAGATTGATCGATAGGATGCAGAGTGACAGGAGGAGGCCCGGCCAGAAGATCAAGGTCGGATTGATCTGGAAGTAAGCCCGCCCCTCGGCCATGATATTTCCCCAGGTAGGAATTTCGGTGGAAACACCTGCACCGAGGAAGGACAGGATTGCTTCCGTCAGGATGGCCGAGGCACAAACATACGTGCCCTGGACAATGAGTGGTGCCAGTGTGTTAGGCATCAAATGCCGCCAGAGAATTTTCGTCAGGCTGGAGCCAACTGCAATCGCCGCCTCTACATAGGGCTCCTCACGCGCCGACAACACCACGGATCGTACGAGCCGCACGACACGCGGGATTTCCGGGATGGTGATCGCGAACATCACGGTCCAGATGCTGGCACCTGTCAGAGACACGACCGCGATGGCCAGCAGCAGGCTCGGAATGGCCATAAGTGCGTCCATGATGCGCATGACGATGGCATCCATAAAGCGAAAGAAACCCGACACCAAACCGATCGCGAGACCGATACCGATCGATATGATCGCTGCGCCCGCGCCGATGAGCAACGAGATGCGCGCGCCGTACAGAACACGTGACAGCACATCGC
This sequence comes from Agrobacterium sp. lyk4-40-TYG-31, assembly GCF_030209855.1. NCBI lineage: Bacteria > Pseudomonadati > Pseudomonadota > Alphaproteobacteria > Hyphomicrobiales > Rhizobiaceae > Agrobacterium > Agrobacterium sp. lyk4-40-TYG-31. The sequence continues at coordinate 336,627 of NZ_JARVRE010000002.1, read as the reverse complement.
GACCATAAGCATCGGTTCCGAGAGGATAGATATCGCTTGCCGGCTTCAGACGGGCGGACGGTGTCATCGTCATCGGATCGTGCGGGGCGAGAAGCGGCGCGAAGATGGCCATCAGAACTGTGATGACGAGAATGATACAGGCGATAACCGGAATGACGCCGATCTTTGATTTCGACTGTCCCAAGGTTTTGGTGAACGGCAGACGAAGCGCTGCCCCGAAAGGACGTGAAGCAGCCATCAGTAACGAATCCTTGGGTCAAAGAGCGAGTAGGAAAGGTCGATCAGTAGGTTGAGGAGGACATAGATACCGCTGGTCAGCAGGATCATGCCCTGAATGACGGGATAGTCCCGCGCCAGAATGGCATCGACCGTCAGGCGACCAATACCGGGAATGTTGAAGACGCTTTCAGTGACGACCACGCCGGAGATCAAGAGGGCAAAACCTGTGCCGATGATGGTGAGGACAGGCACGGCGGCGTTACGCAAGGCGTGGCGAAACAAAACGATGTTTTCGCGAAGCCCCTTGGCGCGAGCGGTGCGGATGTAGTCCTCGCCCAGCACATCCAACATTGAAGCGCGGGTCATGCGAGCGATCAATGCAACGTAGATCGATGACAATGTCAGAGACGGTAGAATAGCACGATCAAGAAACGGGCCGATGCCCCTGGTTATGCTGCGGAAACCCTGAACTGGAAACCACTTCAGATCGATGGCGAAAAACTGGATGAGGATGTAACCGATAACGAAGACCGGCACCGAAAAACCGACGACGGATATCGACATGACCGCATAGTCGATCCAGCTACCATGACGCCATGCGGCCAGAACACCAAGCGGGACAGCGATTACGATGGACAGTGTGATGGTCAACAGCGCGATACTGATAGTTGGCTCTATGTGTTTGGCGATCATACCTGTGACGGGGGTATTGGAAATCAGCGACGTTCCGAGATCACCTTTGAGGAGCAGCATGATCCACGAGAAAAACTGCACGAGAAGCGGTTTGTCGAGCCCCAGCGATGCTCTGATCTTTTCAAGCTGTTCGGGTGTTGCCATATCGCCCGCGATAATGGCGGCCGGGTCCCCGGGGGTCAGTCTCAACAGCAGGAAAACGAAAACGGCAACAGTCACCATCACAGGGATGGCAGACATTACACGTCGTAAGGTGTAGGCCAGCATAGGCGCTCCTCGCATGTCCGGTCTGGTTTGGACTGCCCGGCGACGAAGCCGCCGGACAAAAAGAACGATCGGTCAATCTGAAAGCCTGAAGACTATTCCTTCTTCTCGATGTTCCAGAAAACCGGCACCGGTGCCTCCACGAAACCGGAAAGCTCGTTGCGCCACACCGATGGCAGCTTGTACTGGCCAAGCGGGATGTAATTCACGGTTTCCATGGAATGCGCCTGGATATCACCGGCAATTTTCTTCTGCTCTTCCGGCGTTGCTGCCGAAACGTAGGCCGCGCGCAACTCTTCGAGCTTTGCGTCTTCGGGCCACCCGAAGAAACCGTTTTTCCCACGACCGTTGAGCATGGGATTGTTCAGCGGCGTCATGACTTCAGGAACGATCCAGTTGGTGAAAAACATGTTCCAGCCACCTTCGGACGGAGGCTTCTGCGACGCACGCCGGGTGACAACGGTCTGCCAATCCATGGCCTGCAGATCGACATTGAAACCGGCGGCGCGCAGAGCCGCTGCTACGACGACGGGCTGTGCCTTGACGGTCACGACATCCGTCGGATGCAGGATCACGACGGGGGTGCCGTCATACCCGGATTCCTTGAGCAACGCCTTCGCGCCCTCGACATCACCTTTGCCAATGAGCGTCTCGGCACCGGTCTCGCTGGCAAGCGGCGTACCGCAGCCCATCATCGCGCCGCAAACAGAGTAATAGTCTGGATTTCCAATCAGGGCATCCAAGACGTCCTTCTGGTTCATAGCCATCATTGCGGCCTTGCGAATTTTTGGATTGTCGAATGGCGGATAAAGAAAGTTCATGCGACCCATGGTTTGCGAGCCAAGTTTGGCCAGCAGTTGGACCGTCAATTCGTCATTACCCTGCACAAGCGGTAACAAGTCGACCGATGGAGATTCGACGTAATCGACCTCCCCCGACTGGACGGCATTCAACGCTGTCTGCGCATCCGGCATGGACACCCACTCTACCCGGTCCACCTTGACGACCTTGCCACCAGAAAGCCAATCCGGTGGTTCCGAGCGGGGCACATAGTCCTCAAACTTGTCGTAAACAGCCTTTACGCCCGGCTGATACTCCGCCTCGACGAATTTGAACGGTCCCGAACCGAAATATTCGGTTATGGCTTTATCTGCGGGGGTTTCGGCGATGCGTTTCGGCATCATGAAAGGAACAACCGAGGACGGTTTTGCCAGCACATCCAGCACGAACGGGAATGGCTCCTTCAATGTCAGCGTGATCGTCTTTGTATCGGTGGCGACAAGACTTGCAGTCTTGTCGAACATGACCTGACCGGAGGTGTCGCGGGTTCCCCAGCGTTTCAGCGACGCAACACAATCTTCTGCCGTTACAGGTGTACCGTCGTGCCATTTCAAGCCGTCACGCAATGTAAAGGTGTAGGTCAGCTTGTCATCGGAAATAGCGTACTCAGCCATCTGCGGCTTTGGCGTGAACTTCGAATCCAGGGACAGCAGCGTGTCATAGACCATGTATCCATGGTTACGAACGATATGGGCAGTGGTAATGATCGGATCGAGAATACGAATGCCGGAATGCGGAACCGCAATCACCGTCTGGGCTTGCGCTTGGGTCGCGAGGCCACTGACGCAGAAAGACAATGCAAGCAACGAGGCTGCGACATGCCGTTTGAAACCGTTATTTCTTTTGGATTTTAAAGCGTACATTCTTGTTAGTTCCCCTTTATTCGACACTTGAAAATGAGGCGCAAGAAACCAGGGCCACGACGCATGCGCCGGAGCCGGAGAATGATTTCTTCCAGAATGATGCGCTGATACCGCGACACATCGCGGCCAGCCGTTCGACATCATGAGACGTCAGAACCCATGTCGAACATGTGTTCATCTGAGGTCATGACATGCCCGCCATTACGGGCAATTTCTACAAATTTAAGGCCGTGATTTTCCTGTCATATGAAGCACGCGTTCCCCTTGTTATTTTACCGCAATGCGATTGTTATTATTGATGAACGATTATATGGTGTGTGAAAAGCTTGTCAACGCCGCATAGGGCATGAAAGACTATAATGAGCGGAAGCAATCGTCGGCGGGACCATATCTTGGCACTGGAAAAAGCGTTTTCCGTTCTCGAACTTTTCAGTCCCGAAACACCGGAGCTACGCATTACCGATATCGCCAAAATGGCAGATATGAACCGATCGAGCGCCCAGCGCATTGTGCACACGCTGGTAGAAACCGGGCTTTTGCGGCGCGAAGACCGAACCGCGACACTAACGCTGACCCACCGGGTTGCCGATCTGGCTCATACCTATTTGACATCCAACAGCTTGATTGAGTTGGTGATGCCAACTCTGGTCGATCTGAATGCGGCCACGGGGTTGAGCTGCGATTTATGGCTTCTTGATAAGGACGACGTGATTACGCTGGCCCGCGTTCCTTCACCTGCAGCCTCATTGACAATTGCACCGACCGGCCAGCGCCTGCCCATGTCGGCCTCCGCTCCGGGTCGCGCGCTATTAAGGCTTATGCCCGAGGTTGAGAGGCGGGCCTATCTTGAGCGGCTTGTTCAAAACCACCGTCTCACGCCTGCCGCAGCCGCTACGATGGAAAAAGTGATCGAACAAGAAAGCAGTGAAGGGTTTGCTTTCGATGTGAGATCGACGGGAACGGAGCAAAGTATGCTTGCTGTCGCGTTCCGAAACGCCGCTGGCGAACCTCTCGCCGCCATCTCGATTTCAGGTCCATCGTCGGAACCGGACAAACTCAAAGAGCTCGGCAGAGATATCGTGCATGCCGCCCATCACTTGTCGGAACTTCGCATTTCCCCGGGGACACGGCCTTTGTTTTTCGAACAGAAGGCTGATCAGCGTCTAGTCCTGCTTGACGGCGAGAACGACCCGCTGTTCGTCGCCTCGATCGAAAAGGGCATCCATTTGCTCCGTTTCTTCAAACCGTCGTCACCGGAACTGACGTTGACGGAACTTCATCGTCTGACCGGCTTTCCGATACCCACCGTTCAACGACTGACGGAAACGCTGATTGCCATGGAGTATCTACAAAAAGACGACCGTCGGCGGACCTTCCAGCTATCGGTTCGCGCACTCGATCTGCTGTTCAGGTTCCAGATGAGCAATCCGTTGCTGAAAGTGCTGTGGCCAAGGCTGATCCGGTTACGGGAAGAGTGTGGATTGCGCTGTTCCTTCTGCATTCTGGACAGCACCGAAATCGTGCACCTGCTGCATGTGCAGAGCCGACCTCATCCCTCGTTCAGAACTGCCTATGCAGGCCGACGTCTGCCATCGCTGAGTTCTTCGGGAGGACGGGCGATTTTATCCCATCTCGATGAACACGAAATAGAGGCGATCCTTGATGGTAGCGTCATTGAAATGGCCACGCCCCACACGATTGCAGACAAAGCATTGATCCGTCAGGACATCATGGATAGTCGCAAGCGCGGCTATGCTTTTACGGACAGACAATCGATCCGTGACGAGGTCAATATTGCAGCAGCAATCCTGGATGGCGACCGTCGTCCGCTCGGCGCCATCGTCGTATCTGCACCGGTCAAGAACTGGTCGATAGAAAGGCTGGATCGTGTGGTAGCACCGCTGTTGTTATCACATGCACGATCCGGCAGTTTTTAAAGGGGAAACCCAAATACAACGTGCTATATGGCCCGAATTGTTTCAGGCCGTTCAGGTTCTGGTCGTCGTTACGGTTTGGAGAAGTCGGGCAAATGGCAAGAAAAGCACAGGGCTCTACCTCTGTCGAAAACACCGTGATCGAGCCGCGTGAACGAATTATCAATGCAGCCCGCGATGTCTTCATCGAGCAGGGTTTCGATCTAGCCACCGTGCGTGAAATCACGTTGCGAGCTGACGTCAATGTGGCAGCTATTAATTATTATTTCGGCTCCAAGGACGAACTGATCGGCGAGGTCCTCAACATCATGATGGAGCCTTACACGAATGCGCGCGTGGCTGCGCTCGCAGCATGCGAGGCGGCTGCCGCCCCGGCGGCCCCCACGCTCGAAGCCGTGGCGGAGGCTCTCGTACGACCCATGGTCCAATTGAGCCGCGACGCCGATGGCGCGCGACCGCTGACCCGCCTGATCCTGCAAATCCGTTCGCGCCCCAGAGAATTGACGACGCGATTTTTCATGAGACGGGTGGATCCCGCCGTCTTCCGTTTCATCGATGCTTTCGGCAAGGCCATGCCGACGCTGACGCGAACCGATGTATTCTGGCGTTACAATTTTTCCATCGGTGCGGTCATGCAGGTTTTGATCGATTCCGATCACGCCACCTTCCGGCTAAAGCAACTTTCAGGCGGCTTGTGCAATACGGATGACGACGAACAGATTATATCCCAGCTGGTTGCCTATGTTTGCGCAGGGTTTGCGGCAAGGACTGTGCAACGTCCGGATCAGGCTAGCTAGTTGAACAGATTTGCCTCAGAAGGCGTATTCTTCCAAATTTGCTGTAATTTTGAGCATATTCTGCCTTCAATCCGGTCAAAATGACTATTCAAAATCGTTGACGATGCCCCAATTAAAACTATGTTTGAAATATTGTTTATTTCCGTAGGAGCAAAAAGATGTCCGCAGCCGCCAGGAAGATAACCGGTTCCTTCGTCGCCCTCATCACACCGTTCGATCGTTCCGGCAATGTGGATATCGGCGCGTTTCGCGAACTTCTCCAGTTTCACGAGACAAACGGCACGTCAGCTGTCCTGATCATGGGGTCTACGGGCGAAGTCTCGATGCTGTCGCAGGATGAGAAACGCCGGATCATCGTTGAAACGGCGAAGATGAAGTCGGCAAAAATGCCGATCTTCTACGGCTGCACCGGCAACAATACCGATGTCACCATCGACAATGTGAAGTTTGCACGCGACAACGGTGCAGACGGTGCGATCATCGCAGCCCCGGCCTACATCTGCGCGCCTGAGGCCGATATCGAGCGTTATTTCCTCGAAATTGCCGACGCCACCGATCTGCCGCTCGGCCTCTACAACAACCCGCCGCGCGTCAAAAGCGACCTGCATTGGGATCATCTTCTTCGCATCTTCAAGCACCCAAATTATGTGATTCACAAGGAATCAACGGCACGTGTCGGCCAGGTTGCACAGGTGCTTGCTGCCCGGCCTGATGTTTCTGTCATGTGCTGCGACAGCCCAAATCTCGGTCTCGTCGTGCCGACCATGAGCCTTGGAGGTCATGGTACTGCCAATATGAGCGGCAACATCGCGCCAGCGGAAGTGGCCGTCATGTCGCGCCCGTGGTCGAGCTATACCGAGGCGGAAGGCTTCCGCGACACCTATCTACGTTTGCTGCCGCTGCTGCACTTCAATTATTCGGCCATCAACCCTGTGGCGGTAAAGTCGCTGATGAAGGCGGTTGGTCTGCCGGCTGGCGAACTGCGCCGCCCACTGACGGGCCTGGAAGGCGAGGCCTTGGCACGCGGCGTTCGTATCGTGCAGGAACTTGGCCTCGACAAGGTCTACGGCTGGAAAATCAACCCATCCGCTCTGGCCGCGTGAGGGTAGCCCGATGGATTTGGGAATATCGGGACGCCACGCTCTTGTCACGGGTGCCAGCCGCGGCATGGGTAAGGCTGCAGCACTCGCCCTTGCTCGGGAAAAGGTTGAACTGACAATTCTTGCCCGCACGCCGGACATATTGGCAGCAACGGCAAGAGAGATACGCGAACTCACCGGTGCGCGTGTCACGACCGTCGTCGGCGACATCACGACTGATCAGGGTCGTCGGGATGCATTGGCTGCCTGCCCTGCCCCCGACATTCTGGTCAACAATGCCGATGGCGAACTGCCGGGTGACTTTCGCAACTGGGCGAGAGAAGATTGGTTGAGGGGCATCGACCGTATGATGCTGACCCCGATCGATATGATCCGCCTGACCGTCGATGGCATGATGGAACGCGGCTTTGGTCGTATCGTCAACATCGTGTCGCGTAGCGTAAAGATTGCCCAGCCAGAACTGGGCATGTCGAATGCGGCGCGGTCAGGCCTCGTCGGCTTCGTCGCCGGTCTCGCACGTCAAACCATCAGCCGTAACGTCACGATCAACAATGTACTTCCGGGGATCGTTGCATCGGATGGTCAGCGCCAACACGTTGAAGTCTTGGCCCGGGAAAGCGGTCGTTCGTTTGATGATATCTGGCGTGAGCGTGCGTCGCAAAATCCTGCCGGGCGTTACGGCGAACCGGCAGAAGTGGGCGCCTACATAGCTTTTCTGTGCTCGACGAATGCCGGTTTCGTCACGGCACAGAATTTGCTGATTGATGGCGGTCAATACCCCGGAACCTTCTAGGAAACCGGAACTGCTTTACATACGGCGCTCTGCCGATCGCCGTGTAATCCGTTGGTACCACCGTACCGCGACATCATATTTGTGTCCAGAACCAAGAAGGAATCGTTCAGCCATGACGAACATTGGATCATTGTTGCTTGCCGCGACCATCGCAACGGTGTCGGCTGGCATCGCCACCGCCGAAGACTATCCCGCCCGCCCTGTCAGCATTGTCGTTCCTTATCCACCAGGCGGAGCAGTCGATGGTGTGGCGCGTGTGCTGGCCACAGAGCTTTCCGCCTCCACTGGCAAGACTTTCGTGGTGGATAATCGTGCCGGCGGCGCGGGCGGCATCGTCGGCTCGTCGGACGTCGTCAAGGCAGCACCCGATGGTTACACGCTTCTCCTGAATGCCTCCATCCATGTTGTGACGCCGCTCATCAACAAGAACGTGCCTTTCGACGTCCAGAAAGACTTCACCCCAATTGCCGGAATAGCCGCTGGCCCACTTCTTGTGATCACCAATCCTGAAACCAAGGCCAACACGCTCAAGGACTTTTTCGCCGAAGTGAAAGCAGATCCGGATAGCTTCAACTTTGCAACATCCGGTTACGGTTCTGCGGGTCATCTCGCGCTTGAAGCGCTGAAGGCCCAGGCCGGTGTGGATATCGACATTGTGACCTATAAGGGAGCTGGCCCGGCACTGACGGATTTGATGGGCGGACAGGTGCAGTTGATGGCAGACCCCATGCTATCTTCGCTTCCCCACGTAAAGTCAGGACGTCTCAAAGCCCTCGCCGTCACCAGTCTGAAGCGCTCGCCGCTCGCACCGGACGTGCCGACGGTAGAGGAAAGCGGTATGCAGCCGCTGGATATGCTGTCGTGGTACGGCGTTTGGGCACCGAAAGATCTCGACCCCACCGCCGCAAAATATCTGGCCACTGCCGTCGACAAGGTCGTAAACTCCGACAAATTCAAGGAAAAGCTCACAGTGTTCGGTTTCGAGCCGATGTATAAGAACAACGCCGATCTCAAGACATTCGTTACTGACGAGACGGAACGTTACCGCAAGATCGTTGATTCAGCTGGCATCAAGGTCGAATAAGATGAGCAAGGCTCCGGAGAATGTCAGCAATACGGCACAAGGCCCGGAGCCTTTGCACGAACGAGGCGTTGTCGGCACCCACTGGGGTTTCTACACGCCGGGCACCACCCCGGATCGCCTGGAACCTTTGGAGGACGATCCAGACCCCGCATCGTTCGGGACGGAACTGATTGCGGATCGTCTTGCGCCGTCACGCATTCTGAAGCCTGCCGTGCGCCGCTCCTTTCTGGAACACGGAGGAGCAACCCGGCATGGACGGCGCGGGGCCGAACCATTCGTCGAGGTTTCGTGGGATGAAGCGCTTGATCTGGTCGCATCAGAGATTGCTCGCGTTAAATATGATTATGGCAACGGAGCAATCTTTTCAGGCTCCTATGGCTGGTCCAGTGCCGGACGCTTTCATCACGCCCAGAGCCAACTGAAACGGTTCTTCAACGTGGCAGGCGGCTCGATCCGATCAGTCCAGACATACAGCTATGCCGCTGGCGAGGTAATTCTTCCGCATGTGATTGGAACGACGAAGGGTTTGATAACTGGACACACGCCGTGGAGCCAGATCGTTGGCCACTCCGAATTGATCGTGATGTTTGGCGGCACGCCCTTACGCAACGCGCAGGTCAACGCGGGCGGCGTGGCACGACATCTTGCTCGCGAAGCGCTTCTGGCATGCAAAGCGTGCGGTACGAGATTGATCAACGTGTCGCCGGTCAGCGACGATGTCGAGGAAAGTCTTGCCGCAGAGTGGCTGCCGCTTCGGCCATGCACGGACACAGCTTTGATACTGGCGCTTTGTCACACACTGATCTCCGAGAGCCTTCATGACGTGGCGTTTATCAACCTCTACACATCGGGGTTCGAGACTTTCCGTGCCTACGTGATGGGTGAGAAAGACGGCATCGCAAAGGATGCTCTGTGGGCCTCTCACATTACCGGCATCCCTCCACAGGCCATTGTTGATCTGGCAAGAGAGATGGCGACGAAAAAGACGTTCATCATGATGGCCTGGGCATTGCAGCGCGCGGATCACGGTGAACAACCCTATTGGGCGGCCATCACGCTTGCCTCCTTGCTGGGCGGCATTGGCCTTCCCGGCCAAGGCTTCGGTTTCGGCTATGCCTCTGTCGCAAGCATCGGCCAGGTCGGATCGAAGGTGCAATGGCCGTCATTGCCACAGGGCCGCAATCCGGTATCAGACTACATTCCCGTTGCGCGTATTGCCGATATGCTCCTCTCGCCTGGAAGCGAATATGAGCACAATGGTGACAGACGGACCTACCCAGATATCAAACTCGTCTATTGGGCGGGGGGAAATCCGTTTCATCATCATCAGGACCTCAATCGTCTTGTCGAAGCGTGGCAAAAGCCGCAGACGATCATCGCGCACGAGCATTTCTGGAATGCCCACGCGCGCCATGCCGATATCGTGCTGCCTGCCGCAACGTTTTTCGAGCGAGATGATCTCGTTGCAAGCGGGCGTGATAATTTCATCGCCTTCTCAACCGCTATCGCGCCTGCGCCCGATAATATACCCACAGATCATGAGATATTGCGTCGCCTTGCCGCCCGTCTCGATGTCGAAAAGGCATTCACCGAGGACTTGAGTGAAACCCAGTGGCTCGAGCGCCTCTACAACGACGCTTGCAAGACCGCTGCTTCCCTTCAAGTCAAATTACCGGAATTCTTGGACTTTAAAAAAGACAGTATCGTCGAAGCTGCCGTCGAGAAGGACGAACCATTCCTCGCCAACTTCCGAGCAGACCCGAAAAATGCGCCTCTTCGGACGTCATCAGGGCGTATCGAACTTGCCTCCAAGGTTATCGAGCAGTTTGGCTATGATGACTGCCCGGGTCATCCGGCCTGGCTCGCGCCGAAAGAATGGCTCGGTTCGCCCTTAGCAACGACCTACCCTCTGCATCTCCTATCCTGCCAGCCCCATGACAAATTGCATAGCCAGTGGGATCACGCGGCGCCGTCACAGCGAACAAAAGCAGGTGGGCGACAGCCGGTGCGTATACACCCGGCAGATGCCAAGGCACGTGGCATTGAAGACGGTGACGTCGTTGAAGTGACTAACGCGCGCGGGACTTGCCTAGCCGTGGCGGCAATCAGCGATGCTGTGATGCCGGGTGTGGTTCAACTGGCGACGGGCGCGTGGTTCAATCCGGCTGATCCCCAGAAACACGGATCGCTAGAGCTCAACGGCAACCCGAATGTACTCACGCCAGATCACGGCACCTCCCGTTTGGCACAGGGTCCAAGCCCAAATGCGTGTCTGGTGGAAGTGAGACGGTACCGGGGAACGGTGCCTGATGTAACAATCTACAATCCCATGCGCTTTGCTGCAGACCCGCGCCAATCAAGCCAAGTCAAAATGAACGAGGTAGAATGATGTCTCGACGTCTCAATGCCGACATGCTCGCCGGGGGCCTATTCATGGTGATTGGGGCGGGCTTTTTGATCCCAAGTATTCAATTGCCCTTCGGCACACTGCGTCGCATCGGCCCTGCGAGCTTTCCAACGATGGTGGCTTCTGGCCTGATCGTTATGGGCATCATCGTTCTCATCCAATCCTTCAAAGCAACGGCCTCACAGGAAGCCGTCCATTTCAACCTATCGAAACTCGGCGTCATCGTGCTGTCCATCATCGTCTTTGGCATCACTGTGCGCGGTGCCGGGCTGCTGGTTTCCGTGGCGCTTTGCAGTCTGACCGCGGCGTTGGCATCGCGTCCATTCCGCCCGTTACCGATGGCAATTTACGGCCTGCTGCTCGGAACCGTGTGCGGACTGGCTTTCGTCAGCGGCCTCGGCATGCCGGTTGCCATCATCGGCCCCTGGTTCGGCGTCTGAGGAGAGAGCTATGGAAACGGTTCATGCCCTGCTTCTTGGCCTTGATCAGGCAACGATGCCAAACAATCTGTTCTGGTGCCTCATCGGCACTCTGCTCGGGACACTAGTGGGTGTTCTCCCTGGCCTTGGACCTGCTGCGACGATGTCCATTCTGCTACCCTTCACAATCGGGCTTGAGCCGGTCACCTCGCTGATCATGCTCGCCGGGATTTACTATGGTGCGCAATATGGCGGCTCTACCACCGCTATCCTTCTCAACCTGCCGGGGGAAGCTTCGTCGGTGGTCACGGCTATTGACGGATACAAGATGGCGCGCAAAGGCCGTGCGGGGGTGGCACTTGCGACGGCAGCCCTTGGCTCGTTCTTCGCGGGCACAGTGGCAACCTTACTGCTTGCGCTGTTTGCACCATCTCTAGCCGAATTCGGGCTGCTGTTCGGGCCAGCAGAATATTTCTCTTTGATGATCCTCGGTCTCATCGCCTCGATCGTTCTTGCGCGCGGTTCCTTGCCAAAGGCGCTTGGCATGGTTTTCATCGGGATTTTGATCGGATTGATAGGACAGGATGTCCAAACCGCTGCACCCCGCTTCATGCTTGGCTATGACGAGCTTTCAAGCGGAGTCAATTTCGTAATTGTCGCCATGGGATTGTTCGGCATCGGAGAACTGGTCCGCGACCTAGAAAACACGGGCAGCCGCACCGCCATAAAGGCACCCTTCTTCTCCATGTTGCCAAGCCGCGAGGATTTTCGTCGCATGACACCGTCGATCCTGCGCGGCACCGGTATCGGCTCCGTACTGGGGCTTCTACCCGGCAGCGGCGCGCTGCTTGCAGCCTTTGCGGCCTACGCCATCGAAAAACGCGTTGCCAAACCACCGGAGGGCTTTGGAGAAGGTGCCATTGAAGGCGTGGCCGCACCAGAAAGCGCCAACAATGCGGGAGCGCAAACATCCTTCGTGCCCTTGCTGACATTGGGGCTTCCGGCCAACGCCGTCATGGCCTTGATGTTCGGCGCCTTGATTATGCAGGGCATTGCGCCTGGGCCAACGTTGATCAGTGATCACCCACAGATTTTCTGGGGCGTCATCGTTTCCATGTGGGTCGGCAATCTGATGCTGCTGGTGTTGAATCTACCACTGATCGGAATCTGGACGAGGTTGCTGACGGTGCCGTTCCAGTATCTCTATCCAGCCATCATCGTGTTCTGCGCCATCGGCGTCTTTTCGCTTGGGAACTCCGTCTTTGATCTCTGGCTGCTGGCGATATTTGGTGTGCTTGGCTACGTATTCGCCAAGCTCGATTGCGATGCCGCACCGCTGGTCATGGGCCTCATCCTCGGCCCATTGCTGGAGGAGAATTTTCGCCGCGCCATGTTCCTGTCAAAGGGCAGCGTATCAGTCTTTGTAGACAGGCCGATATCAGCGATCCTTCTCGTAGCGGCTGCAGTGGTTCTGGTCCTTATGATATTGCCGAAATTCGGCTCGGTCCGTCAGGAGGCATTTGAGGAATGACGAAACATGTCGTGGTCATCGGCGCTGGCATCGTTGGCGCAGCATCGGCGATCGAGTTGCTGCGGGATGGACATAAGGTCACGATTGTAGAGCCGGGCCCTCCGGGCGGGCGGCAGGCAGCAAGCTATGGCAATAGTGGTTGGTTAAGCCCAGCGTCCATCGTTCCGATGTCCATGCCAGGACTTTGGAAGAAGGTGCCCGGAATGGTGACTGATCCGTCCGGCCCGCTGGCCATTCGCTGGCGTCATATTCTTCGGCTAGCGCCTTGGCTCCTTCGCTTCGTAAAAGCGGGTGCGACCGTTGCCAAGGTGGAGCGAACTGCGGGCATTCTTTCCGGTTTGCTTCATGATGCGCCGGAACGACACGAAAAGCTGGCAGCAGAGATCGGCCGTTCGGACTTCATTGTTCGTCAAGGGCTAATATACGCCTATCCAGACCGCGCCGCCTTCGAATTAGAAGCGCTGGCATGGTCGTTGCGACGGCAGAACGGGGTGGCGTTTCGTGAACTTTCTGCTGCCGAACTGCATCAACTCGAGCCGCACCTTGACGCGCGATACTCATTCGGCGTCATCGTCGAAAAAGGCGGCCATTGTGTCGATCCTGGTGGTTACGTCGCCGCCATCGTTGAGCATGCAATCAGGCTCGGTGCCAACATGGTAACGGCAAAAGCTACAGGTTTTGAGATGACCGGGGGAAAGCTGACTGCCGTTCGAACAGAGACCGGCGCGATTGCGTGCGATCGGACAGTTATTGCCGCCGGCATTCACTCCAAAATACTGGCGACCGTCGCGGGCGATAAGGTGCCGCTTGAGAGCGAGCGAGGCTATCACATCGTCATACCCAACGATATCGCCAAGGGCGCAATGCCTGTCATGCCCGGAGACGGCAAGATGGGAAACAACCCGACACGTGCCGGCTTGCGGATCGCAGGGCAAGTAGAACTTGCGAACACAACCGTAGATCCAGATTGGACCCGTGCCGATATTTTGCTGCGTCACGCCAAGCGCACCTATACCGCGCTATCGTCTCCCTTCGATGAAAGCCGTATTGATCGCTGGATGGGACATCGCCCATCGACGCCGGATGGGGTGCCCGTCATTGGCCATTCCAATTTGACGACGGACATCATCTACGCCTTCGGCCACGGCCACGTCGGTCTGGCGACAGGACCCGTCACTGGTTGCCTGGTTGCCAACCTCGTTGCAGACCGGCCATCGTTTGTAGATTTGGGCCCATTTTCAGCAGCCAGATTTTAAGATTACATGCTCGGTGAAAGGATTGCGATTTCGCGTCGTTTACGTGGACTGCAGAAATCCGATCCTCTGACACCGAACAAACGTCGGTGCCAGAGGATCGCGGTCCGATATTCAAAAATCCGGTCTAGCGCGCCATTGGCCTCACGACTAGTTTGTGCGCTTGTCGGCGGTGTTTCGTGCCGTGATACGGGCCAGCAACCCAAGCATAGGAAAAACAATGTCCCAGAATCTCGATGAAAACTACAAACGCGCATATGGCAAGAAGGCAGGTTTTGGGAAACGACCGGCGCTGGTTCTGGTCGATTTCGCCCATGCCTATTTCGATCCCGAATGCCCTCTTTATGCTGGCGTCGACGATGCGCTGGCGTCCGCACTGCGCATCCGCAAACTGGCCCATGAGGTTGGTATTCCTGTGGTGCTGACCGAAGTGACCTACCAGAAGAGCGGCATCAACGGCGGGCGCTTCATGGAGAAGGCAAAGCCGCTGGGTGCTTTCATCAAGGGCAGGAGCACCGCCGAATTTGCAGAGGGACTGGTTCCGCTGGAAGACGAGATCATCGTCTCCAAACAATATCCAAGCGCTTTTTTCGGCACCAGCCTCGCCTCGACCTTGACGGCCATGGGCATAGACAATGTCGTGCTGACGGGTCTGACCACAAGCGGTTGCGTGCGAGCATCCTGCGTCGATTCCATGTCGCACGGCTTCATTACGACTGTCGTATCAGATGCCTGCGGCGATCGTCATCAGGGACCCCATGACGCCAATTTGTTCGACATGAATGCCAAATATGCCGATGTCGTTTCAGAGGACGAGATCATCCAGTTCTTCGAAACATTCAGGGCGTAACACCGCGACTGTATTTTTAAAGCCGGGCCGCATCGCGGTTCTTGGCGGTGCCGTTGGCATTGGCCGCGCGGTGTTCGGCAAAGTTCGCAGCTACACCAAACTCTGCGGCGTTAGACGATGGAAGTCGGTTTTTCCCTGCAAAGCGGCACCCAGCCGCAGGCACAGAGCATCCGCTTGTGGCCGTGCGACGATCTGAATGCCTGTCGGCAAACTGGAGTTTCCACGGCCCGATGGGATCATCAGAGCGGGCAATCCTGTGAGATCGAAGATCATGGTGTTGCGGGAGATCAGCGATTGGAAGGAATGCGCCTCGCCATTTACGTCTACGGTCAGGCTGTCGAGCCGACCGGCCTCGCCACCGACACCAGGCGTAACGACCAGATCGACATCCTCCATAGCCGCGAGAAAACTGGTCTGTGCTTCAGCGCGAATCTGAAGCGCCCGTGCATAGTCAACCGCCGTATAGGCCAACCCGTTTTTCAGCCGGTGCAGCAAGCCGGCATCAAAGAGCTCGGCGCGATCCAGTCGGGCGGAATGCAACGTTGCCAGTTCACTTTGCAGGATAGTCCATCCCGCATCATGCCAGGGCGCAATATCGATTGCAGGCAATGGAACGAGCTTGCAGCCGAGCGCTTCCAGCGTCTTCAGCGCATTTTCCCAATTGGTCAGCACCGCGTTATCGACCGACTCTGTGAACCAGTTGATCGGCACACCGATACGCAAACCTTTCACCTCTGCGTCATTGAGAATGGCGGCGCATTGCGCGGCGAGTTCCGGCTCGGACTGCGCCGTCATGAACGGCAGGACGCGAGCAATATCACGGGCCGAGCGCGCCATGGGGCCGATATGATCGAGTGTCCAGGACAGCGGCGCGACATCGGACCGCGAGACCCGTTCTCGACTGGGTTTCAGCCCCGTGGTGCCGCACCAGCAGGAGGGAACGCGGATGGAACCGCCCGTATCCGTGCCGAGCGCCAGCGGCATCAACCGCGCGGCAAGGCCAGCGCCAGAACCGGTTGACGATCCGCCGGTCCAGCGCGTTTGATCCCAGGGATTGGTCACGGTTCCGAAACGCGGATTGTGCGGCGACCCGGTGGCAAATTCCGTGGTTGCCGTCATGGCAAAGGGAATGGCACCGGCAGCACGCAGGCTGGCAACAGCATGGGCATCGGCTGGTGCGACCCGTTCGCCGGTAAAGTGAGAGCCCGAGGTGACCACCGCACCCGCAACATCGATGATGTCTTTTACGCCAAAGGGTATCCCTTCCAGCGGTCGAGCGGTACCATTGCGCCAGCGCTCACCGCTTTCGTGGGCCGCATTTTCCGCACCCGGCACCAAGCGAACGACGGCCTCTGCACCTGCCCTACACGAGCCTATGGCAGCGGTCAGATCGCTCAGGACATCGGTAGGAGACATGCGCCCACCGGCATAAGCCGAGAGAAGCGTATCGACACCCGCCTGTTGCCAAGGAGTATCCGACGACGCCGGTTCGACGGGCGCGCTGTTCAGTGATCCAGAAACCGCTGCGACAAGATACACACGATCTGCCGACCCCGGATCGACAAGGGTCAGCGGGTCAAGCACGTCATCGGCACCGACAAGCGGACCGCTGACAGCAATGGCAGGCGGCATCTGGTTCATTTTATTCGGCTGCGATCTGGGTGATCGTGCGCGATGCCATCAAGGGCTGTATGCGTTCACCGAAGGTATCGAGGCCGACAAGGAAGTCATCGAATGTCAACATGATGCCCTTCGTGCCGGGAACATTGCCCGCCTCGTCCAGCATGCGGGCAACATTGGCGTATGAGCCGACCAACGTTCCCATGTTGAAATTGACCGCACCTTCCGGCAGGTTGATGTGCTTGGCGGTGGAGTTACTGTCGGCAGTTGCGTCCTTACTACCCTGATCGGCCATCCACGCTAAGGCATCGACATCGGCCCCGGCGCGGTAGCTTTCCCATTTGGCCTTTGCCAGTTCGTCGGTCTCATCAGCAATGACCATGAACAGCACATAGGCCCCGACATCGCGACCGGTCTTGGCAGCCGCTTCCAGTAACTTGGCATTGTTTGGCGCATAGGCCGTCGGCGTGTTGATGCCAGCGCCCATGACGAAGTTGTAATCGGCATATTCGGCGGCGAATTCCATGCCGCGCGGGCTTTGGCCAGCGGCAACGATTTCGATCTTGTTCTGCGGCGTCGGCTTCATCATGCAATCCTTCATGGTGAAGTGTTTGCCTTCGAAGCTGCATTCGCCGTTCGCCCAAAGCTCTTTCATGATGTGGACATATTCGGTTGAATAATCATAGCGGTAACCGAAATAATCATCCCCCGGCCACATGCCCATCTGGTCGTATTCCGCCATCTGCCAGCCGGACACGATGTTTACGCCGAAACGGCCCGGTGCGACGCTGTCGATTGTGGTCGCCATGCGGGCAACAATTGCAGGCGGCAGCGTCAGAACGGCTGTCGATGCAAAGAGCTTGATACGGTCGGTGACTGCAGCCAGGCTCGCCATCAACGTGAAGCTTTCCAGATTGTAGTCCCAGAACTCCGCTTTTCCACCAAAGCCGCGCAGCTTGATCATCGAAAGTGCGAATTCCAGGCCGTATTTCTCAGCTTTCTGAACGATCTGCTTGTTGAGGTCGAAGCTGGGCATGTATTGCGGCGACGTTGTCGAGATCAGCCAGCCATTGTTTCCGATGGGAATGAAAACACCGATATCCATGTGGTTCCCCTTTTTATGTGGTGGATACGTGGGCAGTATGTACGAACTAATGCAAAAATATCTGAAGCTGTAAAGCCAAAAATGACGTAAGTTTAGGCTTGCCTATTTATTGCTCATTTGGTGATTTTGGACGCAGGTGCGCGATGCCGCCGAATGTGCCAAACGGCAAACGAGGAGGCATGTCGCCAATCAAATCATCAGAAATTTGCGCGGCACTGCGTAAACTAGCCGCAGGTCAGCCTTCGGCGCGCAACGTCGTGGTGAAAGTGAAGCGCTCGGCAGGAAGAACCTGGAACGCATATTCCAGCAGACGCCGACCGGAGCCGTAATATCGACGCGTCACCACAAGAGCGAGATCTCCAGCTTTTACGCCAAGCTTGTTCGCGACTGTCTCATCCAGCATAAGCGGCTTGATATCCTGCTGAATTTCCTGAATTTTCTCGCCGGTGAACTGCTCAATATAGTGAAAGATAGCGCTGCGGGCGACGGTGATGTCTTTCACCGCCGCAGTCAGCTTGGAATCGACGTAAACCTCGTTCCAGGAAAAGGCCCGGCTGCGATCGCCGGAGTAACGGATACCTGACATGTGAAAAAACTTGCGGCCCGGACGGCAACCGAGCTCGACAGCAAGCTTGCCCTGCGCTGAAATCTCTTCCTTCGTGTCGATTACGAATTCCGTTTCAGCAGCAATTTCGAACAGTTCAGATCGAGAATGGGCGATGAAGCGCTTTCGCTCGGGGTCGAACCCTGCCTCCACGCGGGTGCCCACACCTTTGCGGGCCGATAGCCGACCTTTGTTACGTAACGTGCCAATGGCCTGTCGCACGGTCTGCCGACTGACACCCAGAGCAATGGCAATCTCGTTCTCCGTGGGCAACAGCGAACCAACCGGGTAGTCGCCTCTGTTGATCCGGCTCTCCAGATGATGCGCGACCTGGAGATAGAGAGGCGCAGTCTCAAGTTCCGGCTTCCAGTCAATACCTTTTTGGTCCAAGCCCATCCCCACCCATGCTGGTGCGCGTTGCCGCATTCTTATAACGAAAGTTTCAATCCTCTTTCAGAGCGAAAGGCAAACAAAATCCGGTCTCGGAGCAAAGCGCCTTAAGCCCGCTTGCGATACGCTCTCAAATCAAATAGTACGTACATATACAAACAATGGACTTCCAGGATATCGAGACGCATGTCGGACTTAGTCGCCGAAGAGGCCCCACAAACGCACCGCGCCTCCTCCCTCACTCAGACGCTGATAGCAGCAACCCTCATTCAGATCGTGGCAACGGCAAGCGTGCTGGCGCTGACGGCAATAGCTCCCACCGTTGCGGCAGATATGGACATCGGCGCCTACTGGATCGGCTATCAGATCAGCCTGATCTATGCGTCTGGCATGTTTTCCTCGGCGGTTGCGGGAACACTGGTGCAGCGCTTTGGCCCTATCCGCATCGAACAGATCGCCTTGATGTGTTTCGTCATTGGCTTTGCCGGTATTGCCACCGCCAATATCGCGCTAATCATTCTGGCTTCACTTCTGATCGGCATCGGCTACGGGCTGAACAACCCGGCGTCGTCAGAAATGCTGAGCCGGGTCACACCGCAAAACCGGCGCAACATCGTCTTTTCGCTAAAACAGTCCGGCGTTCCGCTGGGCGGCATATTGGCAAGCTTCGCCTTTCCGTTTCTGTCGCGTTATGTCGATTGGCATATGGCATTACTGATAGGCGCACTTGCTCCGCTTTTGACAATGGGTCTGTTGGCCATGACCCATGCGGCAGAACCCAAAGTCGAGAAAAAGGTGCCATCAATGTGGCGCGGCTTGATCGATGAACAATCGACTATCTGGCGCAACCCGCGCCTGCGGGCGCTCAGTTGCCTGGGCTTTGCCTATTCCGCCATGCAATTGTCTGTCTCGGCCTTTGCCGTGGTCACGCTTGTGCACGATGCCGGCTGGTCCCTACTGGCGGCAGGCTCGGTTGCTGCGGCCATGCAGTTTGCGGGCGCGTTCGGCCGCATCTTCTGGGGCGTGGTTGCAGACCGTATAGGCGGCGGTTACGTGACCTTGTCGCTCCTCGGCCTGTTGGGCGGGCTGGGATATGTCTTGCTCTATTGGTTGCCGGGCCTCCCCGTAATAGCACAAGTGGCGCTTTTCATTGCGATGGGAGCGGTCACCATCGGCTGGAATGGCGTGCTTCTTGCCGAAGTGGCCCACAACGCCCCTGAAGGCAGGGTGGGCGCGATCACTGGCGGCGTCTTGGTCTATACCTTTATCGGCGTCATTGTCGGCCCGTCTTCTTTTGCCAGCCTTTACGCGCTGACCGGACATTATGGCGCAAGCTTCCTGATTTTTTCCCTCTTCGGTTTTGCAGGCATGCTCATCGCATGGCAAGCCCACCGCACAGGTCCCTGAACAGAACCTCATATGTACCGACATAAGACGCAGTGAAAGCACGCAGGCGCGGGCGCGAAGATGTTCGCAGTTGCACTACAAAGCCAGTGAAGCGCGACCATTGATCATATTTGAAGCGTTACGCTGGTGGGCTTTTTGGCAATCGCCGGATAAATGTGCAGCGCAAAAAAATAGGCAAAATCCGATTGACGTTAGCTTGAATATGTACGTACATTATCCTCATGGGAGCTCTCACTGGCGACCTTAAAAGACGCCGGTCAAACCGGGATCACAGAGGGGAATGTTGATCATGCGCCTGCTTTTTGCCAGTTCGTTGTTGGCCGCCTCAACCGTTGCGGTCCTTTCCACACCCGCCGCAGCAGATCCCATGGCCGATGCCAAGGCGATCATCGAGCAGCACCGGGCTATGCCGGTCTTTACGCCTCCAGGCGAGGCCTTTGACGCCAAGGCCTGCATGGCGGACAAGAAGGTGCTGTCTATCCCCATTTCCATGACGATCCCCTTCAATGTCGAGCTACAAAAGGCAATGTCAGACGCGGCCAAAGAAGTTGGCTTCACCTACACGACCTGGGACAACCAGCTGAAAATCGACCAATGGGTTCAGGGCATCTCGCAGGCGATTACCCAGAAATATGACGCTCTCGACCTCGCCGGTGGTCTGAACCCCGAAGTTCTCGGGCCGCAACTGGGCGAAGCGCGTGCCGCCGGGCTGAAAATCTCAACGACCCATTTTTACGACGTAACGCAGAAGGCGATCCCGAGCGTCGACTATTCCGGCAAGGTGGATTTCACCAGCGCCGGAAAACTGCTGGCCGCATGGGCCTATGTGCAGACCGAGGGTAAGCCGAACGTTCTGGTCATCGGCTCGTCTGATGTCCTGCCATCCATTCCCTTCGTCGAATCGATCAAGAACGAATTGGCAGCGCTTTGCCCGGATTGCAAAGTCAAACATCTCGATGTTCCCGTCTCTGAATGGGCAACGAAGATCCAGTCCGGCACGCAATCGGCTCTGCTGGCCGATCCGTCGATCAACTATATCCTGCCGATCTACGACTCCATGTCGCAGTTCGTCATTCCAGCCATGCGCATCACCGGTGCGGAAGGCAGCGTCAAACTTGCCAGCTTCAACGGCACACCTTTCGTTCTGGATATGGTTCGTGCAGGCCAGGTACAGATGGATATTGGCGAAAGCCTTGGCTGGGCTGGTTATGCCGCCATCGACAACATCATGCGCATGCTGTGCGGAAAGCCGGAAGTGGCCAAGCTGAACGTGCCGCTGTTGATTTTCGACGAAAGCAATATCGCCACTGCCGGTACGCCTGCCAACTTCAATGATGGCTATGGCGATGCCCATCTCGATGGCTTCCGCAAACTCTGGATGATCAAGTAAGCCAACACCGAAGCAGGAGCCGCATCATGACCGATAACGCCGTGCTTAACATGAAAAATATCCGCATGCGGTTCGGCAGTTATGACGCTCTGAAAGGCGTGTCGCTGTCGATCCGGCGCGGCGAGGTGTTCGGGCTTCTCGGCCAGAACGGTTCCGGCAAATCCACCATGATCAAGGTTCTGGCTGGCTTCCATCAGCCGGAACCCGGCAGCGAGGTCATCCTCTGGGGCCAGAAAATGCCGCTGCCGCTCGATCCGATGGAGATCAAGAAGCGCGGCGTGGCATTCGTCCACCAGCACCTCGGCCTCGTGCCATCGCTGACGGTACTGGAAAACATGCGGGTCACGGCACTGGGTCAGAAATCGCCCTGGTTCGTCAACTGGAAAAAAGAAGCCGCGTCCATCGCTAAGCTATTTGCGGAATTCGATCTGTCGATAGACCCCTTCCAGACGGTGGCGAACTTGCCACCGGTGGAGCGGGCGTTCGTCGCCATCATCCGCGCCTTCGAAGACCTTCGGGCATCGGATGCGGGCTATGGCGGTGAGGGCATACTGGTTCTGGATGAGCCCACGCCCTTTCTTCCGGCAGAGGACGTGCAGCGGCTCTTTGCCCTCATTCGCTCCATCGTCAAAACAGGCGCTTCTGTTGTCATCGTCACCCACGACATTGACGAGGTGCGTGACATTACCGACCGGGTGGCAGTGCTGCGCGATGGCGAGCTTGTCGGCATTCTCGACACCCGCAGTTCGGAACGGCAATCCATTCTCGACACGATTGTCGGTTCGCGCATCGATGCGTTCGAAAAAACACGCATGGCAAACAGCGGCGTGCCAGCGGCAGTCACCGTGCGTGGATTGACGGATGGGTCAACAGTACCGTTCGATTTCGACATTCGCGAGGGCGAAACGCTTGGAATCACCGGCCTCATCGGCTCCGGCTTTGCGGCCCTGCCCTATCTGCTCTATGGCGCAAGGCGCGGCAGCGGCACCATCACCGTGGGCGGAAACGCCGCAAAGATCGGCTCCATGACCCCGCTGACCGCACAGCAAATGGGCATTGCCTTCCTGCCCGGCGACCGCTTAGGCACTGCTGGTATTGGCTCGCTGTCCGTTACCGACAACATCACCCTTCCCGTTCTGGACAGCCTGTTAAAACCCTATGGGCTTGACCGGCCAGCCATGACCCGCGAGGCGGCGCGTCTGGCGCAAATCTATGACGTCAGGCCACAAAATCCGCATCTGCCACTCGGGTCTTTGTCCGGCGGCAACCAGCAGAAAGTTCTGCTGGCCAAATGGCTGCAGATCAAGCCGAAGCTGCTAATGCTGGACGAGCCGACCCAAGGCGTCGATTTTGGCGCGCGTCAGCAAATCTTCAAAGCGCTGGACCGTGCGGCAACGGAAGGCACGGCCATTCTCTGTGCCTCCACCGACAACGAACAACTCGAACAGATCTGCGACCGCATCATCGTCTTTTCGCGCGGCCGCCCTGTGATCGAACTCAAAGGCTCCGAAATCAGCCGCAAGGTGATCACCGAAGCCTGTTTCCACAGCCATGAAGCGGAGGCCGCAGAATGACGACGCTCGACATGCCCATGACAAAGGCGATCACAGCGCCCAAGAGCCGGTTCACGCTGAAGACCGAAGGCGAACGTTTTGCCTTGGTGGGTGCCTGGCTGCTTTTGATCCTGATTTTCGGCGCGCTGATGCCGGATTCGTTTCTGAGCTGGCGGAGCTTCTCTACCCTTTTCGGTTCTCAGGCCATTCTGGTGGTGTTGACTCTGGCCATCATCATTCCGCTCACATCAGGCGATTTCGATCTATCGGGCGCGTCGACACTGACGATGAGCTGCATGCTGATCGCCGTTCTGAATGTGAAATTAGGCTGGCCTATCGTACCGGTGATCCTGATTGCACTCCTGAGCGGCATCGTCATCGGTGCGGTCAATGCTTTCTTCGTTCTCTACTTCCGCATCCATTCGTTGATCGTAACGCTGGGCGTCGGCACATTCGTCAACGGGCTGATCCTGTGGGTCAGTAATTCACAAACGATCTCCGGCGTATCCATGGGGCTTGTGGAGTGGGTGATCATCAACCGCCTGTTCGGCATCCCGCTCGCCTTTTTCTATGCCATGATCCTCGCAGCCTTCCTCTGGTATGCGCTTGAATTCACCATTGCGGGCCGCAAACTGCTTTTCGTCGGACGTGGTCGTGAGGTCTCGCGGCTGAACGGTATCAATGTGGACCGCGTCCGCGCCACGTCCTTCATACTCTCCGGCCTGATCTCGGCCTTCGCGGGCATGCTTTATGCCGGCATGACGGGCTCAGCCGATCCGCTGTCAGGCCTCAATCTCCTGCTTCCCGCCTTCGCCGCAGCCTTTCTGGGTGCGACGACGATCTCGCCGGGCCGGTTCAACGCCTTCGGCGCAGTCATCGCGGTCTATTTCCTCGTCACCGGCATCACCGGCCTTACCATGCTAGGGGCAGATGCCTATGTGCAAAACCTGTTCTACGGCGGAGCGCTGGTCATCGCCGTGTCGCTGAGCCAGCTTGTGCGCAACCGCCAACCGCAGGATTTCAGCTGATGGAGGACAGGGAGATCATGGCTGCACTTGCCGAACGCTATTGGGGCCGCCCGGTGGTCGAGGCCGAACTCACTGCCATGGCAGGAGAGGTGGCGCGCGACAGCATCGCAATCGCTCCCTCACCGCTCGGGCAAGCGGGAGCAATGTTCAACATCGAACCAGCACATTTCGACGCCCTACTGCTTGCGGAGGCAAATCGATGAGCCTCGACAATCCAACCTCGCTGAAACAGGCGTCGGACGCGATCCGCACCGGCAAGATCAGTTCGGTGGAGATGATGCAAGCCGCGCTCACACGGGCAAAATCCAGTCATGAGCGCCTGAATGCTTTCATCGAAATCGAGGAAGGCCCCGCGCTCGAAGCGGCAAAAGCCGCCGACGCCATGCTGGCATCCGGCCAAACCGTGGGCCCGCTGCACGGCGTGCCGCTTGCCCACAAAGACATGTATGATCGCGCCGGTTTCATAACGGGTTGCGGTTCGAAAATTCGTGCCGGACACATCGCCGCCTCCACCTCAACCGTGATGGAACGCCTGCAATCCGCAGGTTCGCTTTCGATGGGGCGGTTGAACATGAGCGAATTTGCCATGGGTCCGACCGGGCACAATTTTCACCATGGGCGGGCGCTGAACCCGATAGAGGCGGTGCGTATCACGGGCGGCTCGTCATCCGGCTCAGGCTCCGCCGTGGGTGGCGGCGTGGTGTTGGCAGCACTCGGCTCCGACACCGGCGGGTCGATCCGCTTGCCCGCAGCCTGCTGCGGCGTGGTCGGCATCAAGCCAACCCAGGGCCGCGTCAGCCGCCATGGCGTCATGCCGCTATCGTTTTCGCAAGATTGCGTCGGGCCGTTGGCACGTTCGGTCGAAGACGCCTACCTGATGTTGCAGCTGATTTCCGGGCCTGACGGTCGCGACAAGACCTGTATGGATGTTGAAGAGCCCGGCAGTCTTCTCACCGATCTGTCGCCGGTGCGTATTGGCATCGCAGGCGGTCTGTTTGCCGAAGGGCTGGAAATCGATGTCGCGCACGGCATCGAAACAGCCATCACGGCACTCAAGCCAGATGTCGCCAGCATTGCAAAGGCGTCCATCCCGGACCTGTCTGCGATGGCCGAACTCGCCAACGCTGTTGCGATGGCGGAAGCGGGTGCGGTGCATTTCGACTGGATGCGTGAGCAACCGGAAGATTACGGTCCGCAAATCCGTATGAGACTATCGCAATCCCTGGCGATACCGGGCCCGATCTATCTGCGCGCGTTGCAAATACGCTCGGTGATGTTGAGGGAATTTCTCGCGACAGCCTTTGCCGAGGCAGATGTGCTGATTACGCCCACCATGCCCTTCCTTTCACCACTGTCATCCGAGGTGGATGTCGGCACCAGCCCAACAATGAACGCAGTGGTCAGCGCGATGACATCGTTCACACGCCCGTTCAGTTATCTCGGCCTGCCGGTGGTGACCGTGCCGGTTTCAGCGTCTGCCGGGGGCTTACCTGTCGCGCTACAGATCGTCGCCCGACCATGGCGTGAAGACCTTGCGGCAAGTGTTGCCTTGCGACTGGAACAAGCGCTTGCCCTTCCCGCATTCAACGACATATCCATCGCCAGATCAGCGGCATGAAATCCCGGATTGCAACGAAAGGATCATCCCCATGAACACGATGCCAAATCTCTCAACACCCGTCGAGGTGATTGCGGATGTGAGCCAGCAGGCGTTTCGCGATGCCATGGCCAAGATGGGCGCTGCCGTCAACATCATCACCACGGATGGGCCTGCCGGAAAGGCGGGCTTTGCTGCGACCGCAGTTTGCAGCGTGACGGACAGCCCGGCAACCATTCTCGTTTGCCTGAACCGCACGGCGTCGGTTTTCAACGCGGTAATGGAAAACAAGGTGATTTGCGTCAATGTGCTGACCGCAGAACACGAAAAACTGTCCTCGCTGTTTGGTGGCAAGACGCCTGTTGAAGAACGCTTTGCAGCCGCCAACTGGCATTATGGAGCGACGGGTGCCCCGGTTCTGGATAACGCCATGGTGTCCTTCGACTGCGCTATAATCAGCACGCAGAATGTCGGCACACATTGCGTGCTGTTTTGTTCCGTCAAGGCAATCCATGAAAGTGGTGCCGATGCGGGGCTGATCTATTACAAGCGTGCCTATCACCGTGTTGGCGAATGATGCCTGTATGCTCACCCGTGCTTGAAGCAGGAATCACACTCAAGATATTAACATCGACAATTTTACCTAGAAAAACTGAGCCATAAATCCTTGGAGGAAATCTCCGCAGACTTTGTGATATCAAGCCTTTGATATGCTGCGGATAGGATTCCACATGAAACTCGTCATATTCGGCGCAAATGGTCCGACGGGCCGCCAGGTCGCCCGTCAGGCTCTTGCTTTGGGGCATCACGTGATTGCGGTGACCAGAAGACCTGATCAATATCCTCTGAGCTCCCCGCTGTTGACGATCCTTGCCGCTGACGTGACTGATAAGGACGCCGTCAGACGGGCCGTAATCGGCAACGACGCCGTCCTCTCGACGTTCGGTGTGCCTTACAGCAGGCAGGATATTTCGGTCTACTCTCAAGGCATTACCAACATCATAGACGCGATGGCGTTGGAGGGCATCAGCCGCCTGGTCTGCGTTTCATCGACAGCTGTGGCTACGCAGGAGGTCGCCCGAGAGACCCTGTTCTGGCGCAAGATTCTGGTGCCTTTTTTCCGCAACGTGCTGGGCAAGACGCTCTACGACGACATGGCCAGGATGGAAGGCATCGTCCAGAAGAGCCCATTGCAATGGACAATCATTCGCCCCGCAGCTCTGTTCGACACGGACGAGCCGACAGGCGATTACGACGTGGGCGTGGAGCGCATATTCGGTCGTTTTACATCCCGCGCCGATCTAGCACAGACCTTGATCCGCGAGGCCGTTTCCGTTGAGCATCCTCGCGCTATCATCGAGGTCATCACCCACGCTGGCCGTCCTTCGAGTTTTGCCGTTTTAAAAAAGACTTTTGGTCGTAAGCGTGATGAATAAAAGCTCACAGCTTTTTATTTTCGCTTTTGAAGCATTTGAAGAAGGTGCGTGATTTTGGAACAAATTTCGGAATTTCTGAGCGGCATGTTCGGCAGTCGAACGATTGAAATCTGCGCGACTTTGCTCGGCTTGGCCAATGTATCGCTGATCATACGGCGGAGCATTTGGAATTATCCATTCGGCATCGCAATGGTCATCCTTTACGCGTGGATTTTTTACGATGCGAAGCTTTATAGCGACGCGCTTTTGCAAATATTCTTTCTTTTCATACAGTTCTATGGAATTTCGACCTGGCTACGGGGGCGAGGTGATGACGGATTGGTCAATGCAATCGATCTTCCATATTCTTTTGCTGTGCCGTTGGCACTTAGCGCAGCGACCTGTTCCGTCGCGCTGGGTTATGTCATGGCGGAATTCACAGACGCGGCCCTCCCCTATTGGGACGCAACGACCACTGTGTTGAGTGTCTTCGCTCAATTCCTTCTGGCCAGACGCTATCTGCAGAATTGGCTCGTCTGGATCGTGGTCGATGTTCTTGCGATCGGAATATATTGGAGCAAAGACCTGACGCCGACTGCATTTTTGTACGTCATTTTCCTTGGCATGGCGATCGCAGGATATCTGAACTGGCGCAGATCGATGCGACCATCCGGGCAGCTGATCTGATGACGACACGCGGTTTCCTGCTGGGCAAGTTTTTGCCACCCCATGCCGGTCATGTCTTCATGTGTAACACCGCTTCGCACCTCTGTGACCAGTTGACGATCCTGGTATGCTCGCTGGATCGAGAGCCGATCGAAGGGCAATTGCGATACAGTTGGATGAAGACTCTTTTTCCGCACGCACGCGTCATCCATTTTACCCAGGATGTTCCACAAGAGCCAAAGGATCATCCAGATTTCTGGAGGATATGGCAAAAAATCTGCCAAGAAGCCCATCCTGAGAAACTGGATTACGTTTTTGGGTCGGAACCCTATGTCGTAAAACTGGCAGAAGTCATGGCGGCCAAGCCCGTTGTGATTGACCCGGAGCGTTTGGCATTCCCGGTTTCGGGAACGGCAGTCAGAGAGAAGCCGTATGCGCATTGGGACATGGTGCCGGGTCCGGTTCGCCCGTACTATCAGCGGCGAGTGGTTCTCGCGGGAGCCGAAAGCACAGGCAAGTCGGTCCTTGCCAAACGCTTGGCAGACCATCTCAAAACTCGATATGTCCCTGAGTATGGTCGTACCTATGACGCCTACCGGATAGGAGACTGGCAGGCCCGGAGCTTCCAAGAAATAGAAGCCGGTCATCGCGCCATGCGTCAAGCGATAGCGCCTTCCGCCGGGCCCATTTTGATCGAAGATACTGATGAGCTTTTGACCCGGGTCTGGGAGGAGGCTTTAACGGGTCAGCGTCCTACACGTCCCCGACCCGCGGATATCGCAAATCTCTATCTGCTGCTCGACACCGATTTGCCGTGGCACGACGATGGCACCCGATATCAGCAAGACATATCCTTCCGGTCTGATTTCCAACAGGCCGTAAAACGTGAGCTTGAAGAGGCCAATGCCATCTGGCGAACTGTCAGTGGAGTTGGGCAAGACCGTCTCACAAACGCACTCGCGATATTAAACGACATTTTTGGTCAGGACTTGCTCTGAAGCGCTCGTTACTACCCGGCCCCATTAAAAAGAAATTCTAAACGGGCGATAGAATTTAGTCGTTGGACCCCTTCCGATACGCTGCATATCGTCCTCTTAACGATATGCAAAGCCAAAAGGCAAAGGGGAATACGATATGAAGTGCATCTCCATGAAAGTCCTTTCTGCCACGTTTTTCGCAGCAACAATGCTGGCGGGAACCTGTGCCAGCGCTGCGGAAATCACGGTTATGGGTTACCGTGGGCCGTTCGAAGAAAACTATATGAAATCGGTCATCCAGCCTTTCATGAAGGCTCACCCCGACATCAAGGTCAATTATTACGGCGTACAAAACGCCGCAACCTCTCTTGGCAACATGCGCGCTCAACGGGATGCCCCGCAGGTCAACGCCGTCATCTACGACCTCTCGGTCGCCAAGATCGCCAAAGAGGAGGGTCTGGTTGCCACCCTCGATACGGCTAAAACGCCGAATTACGCTGACCTGCACGATGTCGGCAAGGAACTGGGCGGCGCGGCTATTCCGGTGACCTACGATACGCTGACCCTCATCTACAATTCCAAAGCTTTTCCTGTCGCGCCAACCAGTTGGGAAACGCTGTGGGATAAAAATCAGGCTGGCAAGGTTATCGTGCCCGCTCAAGGTGGCGGCGACATTCAGGCGATTGTTTTGACAATCATTGCCAACCGGCTCGCTGGCGAAGAAGATTACAAGAAGACAATCGATCCCGGTGTTGAAAAGCTCGTAGAACTGGCACCGCGTGTCCAAACGTGGGAGCCCAAACCAGATGCCTACACGCTGATCGCCAATGGCACCGCAACTGTGTCGATCGGCTGGAACGCGCGCTCGCAGTTCTACTTCGATCAGACAGAAGGCCGCTTGAACTCGATTGCACCCGTGGAAGGGACAGCCTCTCAGGTCAATGTCATCAGCGCTATTGAAAAGGCATCTGAAGCCGAGGCGACACAGACCTTCATAAACTATGCGATTGGCCCGGAGGCCCAGGCAGCCTTTGCCAAGGCGATGTTTTACGCGCCCACCAATAAAAAGGCCGAGGTAGACGAGGCCACCGCCAAGCGGATTCCGATGATGGACCCGGCCCAGCAGGAAAAGCTGATCAAGGTCGACTGGATGACCATCGGCGACATGCGAGACGATATTCTGCAGCCATGGCGTCGTCAGATCATTCCCGCCGGACGATAGGCGCAGACGCACCGCGAACAAGAGCGCGGCTCTATTTCACGACACCGTCAGCAGATCATTCCGTAACACGCGTACTCGCGCGTGGATGGACAGATGCGCCGACATTTCAGGGCCGCGCTCTTCGCCTTACGCCGACCTCAATTCGCACATGGTGACGAAATGCAAACGATACAGCGACATCAAGATCATCAGAACTCTGCGGCCCATCCCGACGGGGCGACTTTTCTCAAGCTCGAAGGCCTCACCAAACGCTACGGTGAAGATTACATGGCGGTGGATAATCTCGCCTTGGATGTCCCGAAAGGTAAGCTCCTTGGTCTGCTTGGACCTTCAGGATGTGGAAAATCCACCACACTGCGGATGATCGCAGGTCTACTGGATATTACCGCAGGCAAAATCTCCATTGAAGGCGATGACATCTCGCACAAGCCGCCACACAAGCGCGATATCGGCCTAGTCTTCCAGAACTATGCCCTGTTCCCCCATATGACGGTGGCGCAGAACGTGGCCTTTGGTCTTGAAATGCGTGGCATATCCAAAACCGAAGCGCGCGATCGCGTGGAAGAAGCATTGGAAATGGTGCGCCTTCCCGGCTACGGCGAACGCAAGCCCAAGGAAATGTCCGGCGGTCAGCAGCAGCGCGTGGCGTTGGCCCGTGCACTCGTCATCCGCCCCCGGCTTCTTCTTCTCGACGAACCTCTCTCCAACCTCGATGCCAAGCTGCGCGACGACATGCGGATCGAGATCAGAGAAATTCAGCAACGCCTTCAAATCACGACCGTTTTCGTAACCCACGATCAGGTCGAGGCACTGACGATGTGCGACCTCGTCGGTGTCATGCATCGCGGCAAGCTGGCCCAACTCGGGACGCCCGAAGATATCTATGAGCGCCCAGCCGATTTGTTCGTCGCGAATTTCGTGGGCCGGACCAACTTTCTCGACTGTGAGATCGAAGAACTCGACCGCGTGCGGATCGGATCTTCTGTGTATCCCTGCAAGACGCAGGGCTTGACCAAGGGAAAAGCGAAAGCAGCCATCCGTCCCCACCGTATAAGCCTTACACCGAGCCGCGACCGCAGCCTCGTCAGCATCGCGACAAACTCAACCCACGGCAAGGTCGTGCGCGTCACCTATATCGGCGATGTCGTCCAATATGATATCGACATCGGCGGCAGTATTCTGACCACCGAAGTGCATACGGCCAGTGCCGGTCACAGCTTCCAGAGCGGCGAGAAACTGCTCTGCGAATGGAAGCCGCAAGACATGCAAGTTTTCGGGAGCTGACCCATGGCAACCGTAACCGACACCTTCCAACTTGCTGAAGCGCCAAGACGCAAACGTACATTTCCCTTCCTTATCATCGCCCTGCTCCTGCCAATGGCGATCATCAATTTCATCGCCTTCGTGTTGCCTGTTGCCAGACTGGCGATGATATCCTTCATCGAAAGCCGTAGCGGTGGCGTACTTACGAACAACTACACGCTGGAAAACTACGTCGATTTCTTCACCGACAGTTTCAGCATCGAGCTTATCTCCAACTCCCTGATCCTGGGTTTTGGCGTGACCTGCATCACGCTGTGCTGCGCCTATCCGATTGCGCTTTTTCTGCACCGGGTCTCCCCGAAGTGGCGCAACATGCTGTTTGTCATCACTGTGTCCCCGCTGCTCGTCAGCAGCGTGGTCCGAACTTATGGCTGGATGGTCATTCTCGGAGATCAGGGCGTAGTCAACGGCATCCTGATGTCATCCGGCATCATCGACAGCCCCCTGCGCCTGACCAACAACACGCTGGGTGTCTTCATCGGCATGGTCGAAGTGCTCATTCCCTATATGGCGCTGTCACTGATCGCAGGCTTCGGTCGTCTGGAGAATGTCTACGAGGAAGCCGCCGCCTCTCTCGGGGCCAATAGCTGGACCCGCTTTCGCCGTGTCATCCTTCCGTTGACGGCACCCGGCATCGCGCTCGGCTGCCTGCTCTGCTTCGTCCTTTCCATCAGCTCCTTCATCACACCGAAGCTTCTGGGTGGCGGACGCGTCTTCCTGCTGGCCACTGAAATCTACGATCAAGCCGTCATCCAGCTGGAATGGCCAACCGCAGCGGCGATCTCCGTCATCGTCCTCATCATCTTCGGCATCGCCCTTGCCGTCTACTCCCGCGTCGTCAAGCGCTTCGACTAGGAAGGACATCGATATGATCGGCCAATTGAGCATTCCATTCCGGCTTCTCGTCGCCAGCATCTATCTCTTTCTGCTGGCTCCCATCCTGATCGTTCTGCCACTGTCCTTCAGCAATGACAGCTACATGACATTTCCACCGGAAAGCTGGGGCATCCGCTGGTATGTGGCGATGTTCAGCCATAGCGGCTTCATCAATGCGTTCTGGATCAGCCTCACGATCGCCGTCACCGTGACGGTACTGGGACTGGCAGCGGGTGTGCCCGCAGCCTTTGCCATCCGCAGACGGAGGTTCATTGGCCGGGAGTTTCTGCTGAACCTCTTCACAGCGCCTTTGCTTCTGCCATCCATCGTGCTTGGTCTCGCCATTCTCCTGGTGTTCGTTCAGGCACGGCTGCTTGGCACCTATACTGGCTTGATCATCGCACATTTGATCATCACCACACCCTATGTCATCCGCATCATGTTGACGGCGTTCTCAACGCTGCCTCCCTCTGTGGAAGAAGCGGCGACCATGCTGGGAGCCTCACCATTCACCGTCGTGCGTCGCATCACCCTGCCGCTGATGATGCCGGGCTTCATCGCAAGCGCCGCACTCTCTTTCCTTCTTTCCTTTGACGAGGTGGTCATCTCGCTGTTCATCACCGGTCCGCGCCTGCGCACCCTGCCAGTGGAAATCTTCGACTATGTGGAAAGCCAGACCGACCCAATGACCGCCGCCGTATCGGTCGTGCTCGTGGCCGCGACGCTTGCCATCATCTTCCTCATCGAACGCACGCTCGGCCTTTCCAAGACCGTCGGCAAGTAACGACTTTACAATGGAGACTTCTGACATGGACAATATCGCGCTCTGGATGTCGCAGCCGCATTTCGGCTTTCTGGAAATCGCAAAGACTTGTGGCGTCAAGCAGTTGGTGATCGAACTGGAACACGGGACTTTCGATCTCGGCACGCTCGACCAGTTTCTGGCCTTTTCCAAATCGCTCGGCATCCCGACCCTGACCAAAGTCATCGCGCCGACGACGGAAGCCATTCAGCAGGCACTGGATTTCGGATCGGATGGCGTCATCCTTCCCCATATTCTTGGCGTCGATCATGCGCGGGAGGTGGCGAAAGCAGCAAAGTATCCGCTGCTGGGTATCCGCTCCTATGCAGGAGGCCGCGTGTTTGGTTACGCCCGCCCATCTTCGGATGCCTTCGAGGCCGAGAACAAGCGCACCAAATGCTACGTCATGGTCGAGACGGCAGAAAGCCTGGCTGACGTCGAAAAGATCATTGCGCTGGATACGGTCGATGGCCTGTTTCCGGGACCATCCGATTTGGCGCTTGCTCGTGGCCGCGGGGCCTATGCGTTCAACGATGCCGATCGCGAAGACCTGTCCCGCATCGCCCGCGCCGCGCGTGACGCCGGCAAGAGCTGGATCATGCCGGCCTGGACACCCGCAGAGCGAAACTTTGCGCTCGAAGAAGGCGCCGAAATGCTGGTTGTCGCCACCCAGACCATGACGCTGCGCGCCGGCATCATGTCCACCATCAATGCACTCAAGCAGGAAAAAATCGTCGCCTGATGGCGATCGACACAACCGGAGGGAAATCCATGAAAATCAGCCTTATACAGACCAATCCGCAGAGCGACCGCCAAGCTAACCTGAAGATCACCTACGATCTGATGACGGAAGCGCTCAAGACTGACCAGCCGGACCTCATCGTTCTGCCGGAATATTTCGAAGTCTATGGCACGACGACAGAAGAAAAGCTCGCTCTTGCCGAACCAGCCGGGGGAGCCGCTTATTCCATGGCGCAGGACTTCGCCCGCGAGAACAAAGTCTTCGTCCATGCCGGCACCATCATGGAAAAGGTCGAGGGTGAAAACCGTATCTACAACACGAGCTTCGTGTTCGACCGCGAGGGCACCGAAGTCGCTGCCTACCGTAAGATTCACATGTTCGACATCGTCGCACCCGATGGCACGGCGTATAAGGAATCGGCAACCGTCAAGCCGGGCGAAGACATCGTTACCTATGAGATCGACGGGATGAAGGTGGGTTGCGCGATCTGCTACGACATCCGCTTTTTCGAGCTCTTCCTCCAGCTGGAAAAAGCAGGCTGCGACATCATCGTGCTGCCAGCTGCCTTCACCTTGCAAACCGGCAAGGACCATTGGGAGGTTCTGGCCCGTGCACGCGCCATCGAAACGCAAACCTATTTCGTTGCCTGCGGCCAGACCGGCAGCGTTACCGTCAATGGTGAAAAGCGGGCCTGCTACGGCCACTCGCTTGTCTGCGATCCGTGGGGCCATACGATTGCCCGCGCTTCCGATCCGGTTGGTTACGTCACCGCGCGAATTGATGAAAAGGAAATCAAGCGCGTACGCAATCTCATCCCTATGACACAGCACCGCCGCTTGGCGTGCGCGTAAGGAGGTTCGATCATGTACGTCATCAAGGATATGCCAGAGCAGGTTCCACAGGAAGACCTTGATCTTCTGAGCGGTGTGGAAACGGCAACCGTCGGCCACTGGCGTCTGCTCGGCTTTATGGATCGCCAGATCCAGCCGCTGCTTCCCGGTCGCCGTGTCGTCGGAACAGCCGTGACATTGGCCATCGCAGGCCCGGATTCCACGTTGCTGCACCATGCCACCGGGCAACTGCGACCGGGTGACATCCTCGTTGTAGACCGTTTGGGCGACGACAAATATGCCTGCTGGGGCGGCGGCGTGACCGTTGCGGCCAAAGCTGCGGGTGCGGTTGCCGGAATTGTGGATGGTCCTTGCACCGACCTCACTGAAATTCAGGATTCCGATTTTCCGATGTGGTCGCGTGGCCTGTCGCCCATCACGACGCGTCTCTATGATCTTGGTGGCGGTTTCAACATTCCCGTCAGTTGCGGCGGTGCCGTCGTGATGCCGGGAGACGCGATTCTTGCCGATGAGAGCGGCGTCCTCGTCATTCCGCGCGATGAGGTACGCGCCGTTTCCGAAGAGGCACTAAAACGCCAGGAAACCGGCAAGAAACGTGAGGCCAGCGTGCGCGACAAGGTACAAAAGCTCGGTGACATGACGGGTGCCAGCGCCAAGGTTCTGGCAAAGCTCGCCTGACGAGTTTCGATGATGCGGCGCTGACATTGCGTCTGGGCCGCATCGTTGCGACGATTCCACGAACTCTACCGACCCGACGTTGTCATATCGCCCCTGCGGTGTAACGTGGTGACCGGGAACATAGTCTGTAAAAAACAGCAGCTTGCGACAATTCTTGCGCGCCTTCGCGCATTTTTGTCGAAAACGGTGGGGCGCTTTTACGCGATGAATATTCGTTTTCTGGAAACCGTGGTCTGGCTCGCCGAACTGAGAAGTTTTCGCGTCACGGCCGACCGCATGAACATTACACCAGCCGCCATTTCCAATCGTATTTCGGCCATGGAACAGGAACTTGGCATCCGACTTTTCGAGCGCGACACACGCGATGTGCATCTGACGCGTGAAGGTCGTGCTTTCGTCTCCGGCGCGCGCGACATCATCAATCGCTACAATCGTCTGGTCTCTGACGTCGCACCACCTGAAACACTGGAGGGCACGGTTCGCATCGGTCTCGTTCCCTCAATGGCGCTGGCCATCCTTCCCGGCATCATGGAAACGCTCCGACAGCGCTTCCCCCGCGTCCGTGTATCGGTGACGACGGATGCATCCCTGACGATCCTGTCCAAGCTGGAGAAACGCGAACTCGATATCATTCTCGGGTTCCACGGCACGCAGGTCGAAAAATACCGGATCGTCGATCTCTGCACACTTGGCATGTTCTGGATTGCCAACAGCGCATTTCCCGCCGATGACGACAATATGAGCCGGGCCGATCTGATGATGCATCCGATCATATCCTACGAAGTCGGCACGCAGGCCTACAAGCGCATGGTCGAGTATCTGCCCACCAACTCATTCGGCCAAGGCGTGGTGCACTATTCCAACTCACTCGCCACGACGATCAGTATGGTGGCCGCTGGGATAGGGATATCAGTCTTGCCGCCCATCGTCATTCAAAACGAATTGCGACTCGGTACGCTGAAGGTGCTGAACGTCCGCCAACCTTTTCCCGCAACAGATTACTTTGCCGTCTATCTTGAAAACCCCTCGTCCCGCTTGTCTCCGCTTATCGCATCGATTGCATCCGAGGTCGCCGCCGAGTTCTGCTCTCTTTACGACAACGCGCTTGCCGTTCACATCTGATCCAGAAGTCACTGCTAACATTAGCAAACGGTGGAACTCTATTTCGCCAGCGGGCTTTACCCTGCGGCATCATCAGAGGAGTTTCAGATGGCTTTCATAGACGCAAAAGACAGCACGACATTGCATGTAAAGGATATGGGAACCGGAAGCCCGGTCATTCTTATCCATGGCTGGCCTTTGACCGGCGATATGTTCGAGTATCAGACCGTAGCGCTGCTCGAAGCAGGTTTCCGCGTGATCACCTACGACCGTCGGGGGTTTGGCCAGTCTGGACATCCAGCGGATGGATACAATTACGATACATTTGCCGACGACCTCGCGAGCGTAATCGAAAGCCTCGATCTACGGAATGTATCGCTGGTAGGCTTCTCCATGGGTGGTGGCGAGATTGCCCGCTATCTTTCGCGTCATGGTGCCGACAGAATTTCCAAGGCGGTTCTCGTTGCCTCGGTTGCTCCTTACCTTCTCAAGGATGACAGCAATCCTGATGGCGTCGATGCCAGCGTCTTCGAGGGCATGAAAGACGATATTCGCAAGGATCGCTTCGCATTCCTTCAGAGCTTTGCCAAGACATTCTACGGTGTCGGCCTGGTCAGCAGCCCGGTCAGCCAGGGTGTGCTGGATTGGTCATTCGTTCTCGGCGTCATGGCGAGCCCGAAGGCGACGATCGATTGCGTCGATGCATTCGGCAAGACCGATTTCAGACCAGACCTCGCCGCCTTCACAATCCCGACACTGGTCATTCATGGAACAGCGGACAAGACCGTGCCGATCGATCCATCGGGCCGTGCCGCTGCCAAGGGCATTACGGGTGCCCAACTCATCGAATATGACGGCGAGCCTCACGGCCTGTTCGCGACCGTACCAGATCGCCTCAACCGCGATTTGATCGCATTTCTGGGATGATCCACAGCTGAATGCATTTCGCCTCGCACCCAGTGCGGGGCGAAACAGGTAAAAGGTATAGTGACCTCAGCGAAGCTCTATCGTCTCTATCAGCCGATTTATATAACCCGCGAATATCGTCACCATATCGATCTCGCTGGGCGATCTGAGCCAGAGCATCTGGAGCCCATCCATCATCCCAATCAGCTCCGCTGCGATAGACGACGGGTCGATATCGGTTTTGATTTCGCCGTCTGATATCCCCTTTCTCAGGGAAAAGACGAGGTTATCCGTGAGATTGCTGGCGCGCAGTGCAAACCACCTGCTTGCCGGGTGGTCGGCGGTCAGGCTTTCGACATTAAGCACCGCAAACGCCTGCACGACATTGGGAATATCTTGGTTTAACCTGGCGACATCCACCAAGCCGAGTAGCACTCTGCGCCAGTCCTCGTATTTCGGTCCAACAGCCGATGTACTCTCAAGGTCTCGTTTTTCGAGAACGGCAAGAAGCAAATCCACCTTTGTCGGGAAATAATGAAGAAGTCCCGGCAGGGAAAGGCCAGCATCGGCTGCTATGGATGCGAATGATGCGCTTTGATAACCGTCTTTGGCAAAATGCTGCATTGCCGCTGCAAGAATAGCCTCCCGGCGCATCGCGCCCTTGGGGGATTTGCGCTTTTTGCCAGGTATGCTGCCGAGCACAGCACCTGTTTTCGGTTCATCATTCATGTTCGTCCACCCATTTCGAAACGGTGCTTTACCCTAAATTTCTCCGTCAGTAACCAGTGAGGAAGCCGACCGGTCCGATCTTTGAAGCATCGGATTTGAACAGAAAAAAGTTGACTTGCCACAATAACCGAGTAGTCGGTAGGTTTAACACGACGTTCGGCGGAGGACGACGTTGTTATCGACTTTATTGCGGTGGAGGTTTTCAAAAATGAGTATTGCAACCCCTGACATTGTCGCTCCCCCTTCAGGAACTGGCACCAAAGCCTCGGTCGGCCTGCCCTTCATTCTCACTTACGGACTTGCCAGTGTCGGCTTCTTTACGGCGGTCATGACGCCCGTTGCGATGACGCTGGCCATTCGGGTCAACACGCTTGATCCTGTCGGCAAAGGTGCAAGTCTTGGTGCCATTTTGGGTCTTGGCGCACTTTTCGCGCTGCTGGCAAACCCTATCTTTGGCCAACTTTCGGATAGAACACGCTCCCGATTCGGTCGGCGCAAACCCTGGCTGGTCGGCGGCGTGATCGTCGGCAGTCTCGCACAAATCCTCATGGCCTATACATCTAGCCTCGTGATGATCGGCATCGCCTGGTGCGTGATCCAGACGGCGTATAATGCCATGCTCGCAGCGCTTGTTGCGACTGTGCCGGACCAGGTGCCAGAACATCAGCGCGGCTTGGTTTCGGCGCTTGCAGGCATGTCGATCTATATTGCGCTTTTGATCGGCAGCGGCATTTTGGCCCTGACCGGAACGGCCAGCAACGCAATGTTTCTGATCCCAACAGCCATCGGGTTGGTGTCGGTTCTCGTCTTCGTTCTGGTAATTGAAGATCGCCCTTTGACGGAGGCACCGCAGCAGACCATGCCGGGAGTGTCCGAACTGCTGGGCAGCTTCTGGGTCAATCCCATTAAACACCCAGATTTCGGCTACGCATGGCTCAGCCGCTTTCTGGTGTTCTTCGGCTTTGCCGTGCTGACATCCTATCAGGTCTATTATCTGATGGACCATTTGAAGATACCGGAAGCCGCGATCGGCGACATCATGTTCATTTCAACGCTGATCACTGCGATCTGCGTCGTCGGCTCGTCCTTCGTGTCCGGCTACATGTCGGACCGCATGGGTCGCCGCAAAGCCTTCGTACTGATCGCAGCCATGACCTATGCGTTAGGTATCGTGGTCATCGTTTTTGCAAGCGACCTCACCAGCTTCTACAGCGGCATAGCCGTCACCTCTATCGGCTTCGGCGTCTATATGGCGGTCGATCAGGCGTTGGTCGTGGATATCCTGCCGGATAGGGAGACCCATGCGGCACGGAACCTCGGCGTTCTCAACATCGCCAATGCCGTGCCGCAGTCCATTGCCCCGGCTGTCGCGCCCTTCCTTCTCGCCATCGGCCATGCAGGAGGCCAGAATTATGGCGTCCTTTATGCTGCTGCGGCCATCAGTGCCTTCCTCGGCGCACTGGCCATCGCCCCCGTACGCGGGGTGCGCTGACGCCATGTCAGGACGCGCCGTCTCATGACGTGCGCGTCTCTTCTTCACTCGCATGAAAAAATGGAGGCTCGTATGATCGAGAAAATCCTGAACCAAATGACGCTTGAAGAGCAGGTCTCGCTGCTCGCTGGAGCCGACTTCTGGACGACTGTACCGGTCGAGCGTCTCGGCGTTCCCAAAATCAAGGTTACGGATGGCCCCAATGGCGCACGCGGTGCGGGATCGCTGGTGGCCGGGGTCAAGGCAGCCTGCTTTCCCGTCGCCATCGCACTCGGTGCCACATGGAACCCGGCACTCGTCGAGCGTATGGGTGTCGCATTGGCGGGTCAGGCGAAAAGCAAGGGCGCATCCGTTCTGCTCGCGCCCACCGTCAACATTCACCGCTCAGGCCTCAATGGCCGCAATTTCGAATGCTATTCCGAAGACCCGCTGCTGACGGCGGCTCTTGCCGTTGCCTATATTCAGGGCGTACAAAGCAAGGGTGTTGCCGCAACAATCAAGCATTTCGTCGGCAATGAATCCGAAATCGAACGCCAGACCATGTCGTCGGATATCGATGAGCGCAGCCTGCGCGAACTCTATCTGCTGCCTTTCGAACAGGCGGTTAAGAAGGCGGGCGTGATGGCGGTCATGTCCTCCTATAATCGCCTCAACGGCACCTATACCAGCGAACATGAATGGCTGCTGAGCCGAGTGCTGCGCAAGGAATGGGGCTTTGACGGCATCGTCATGTCCGACTGGTTCGGCTCGCACTCCACCGCACCAACGGTCAATGCCGGTCTTGATCTCGAAATGCCCGGACCAAGTCGGGACCGGGGTGAGAAGCTGGTCGAAGCCGTGCACAACGGCGAAGTCAAGGCGGAAACCGTGCGCGAGGCTGCGCGCCGGATTCTAACGCTGCTGGAACGCGTAGGCGCCTTCGAAACGGCACCCGACCTCACCGAAACCTCTCTCGACCTTTCCGAAGACCGCGCCCTCATTCGCCAGATCGGTGCCGAAGGTGCCGTGCTGCTCAAAAATGACGGCATTCTGCCGCTGGCCAAGACCACGCTCGACAGCATCGCCGTCCTCGGTCCCAATGCGGCCGACGCCCGCGTTATGGGAGGTGGCAGCGCCCAGATTGCCGCGCATTACACCGTCAGCCCGCTTCAGGGTATTCGTGCAGCACTTTCCAACGCCAATAGCGTCCATCATGCAGCGGGATGCAGCAACAACCGCCTGATCGAGGTTTTCTCGAGCGATATGCAGGTGGATTATTTCAAGGGTAGACAGCTGGAAGGGACGCCAGTTCACAGCGAAACGGCAGCCAAGGGTGAATTCTTCTGGTTCGACCTACCCTCGGCAGAGCTTAATCCTGCAGACTTCTCGGCCCGGATCACCGCACGCTATGTGCCGTCCGACAGCGGCGAGCATGTCTTCGGCATGACCAATGCCGGCCTCGCCAAGCTCTATGTCGATGGCAAGCTGGTGGTGAATGGCTATGATGGCTGGAAACCCGGCGACAATTACTTCGGTACTGCTAACAGCGAACAACGCCAGTCCGTGGAATTGGAAGCTGGCCGCAGCTACACGCTGACCATCGAATATTGCTCTCCTGCTGCGACCGCCGATGGCATTCACCTGACCGCCATTCGTTTCGGCGTCGAAAAGCCGCTCGGCGATGCCGCCATCGAAGAGGCCGTTACCAAAGCGGCG
The DNA here is from genome assembly GCF_030209855.1 of Agrobacterium sp. lyk4-40-TYG-31. Taxonomy (NCBI): domain Bacteria; kingdom Pseudomonadati; phylum Pseudomonadota; class Alphaproteobacteria; order Hyphomicrobiales; family Rhizobiaceae; genus Agrobacterium; species Agrobacterium sp. lyk4-40-TYG-31. The sequence goes on along the minus strand of NZ_JARVRE010000002.1, from coordinate 295,411 downwards.
GCTTGCGATGTCGCGCTCGTCTTTGTCGGACGTGAAGGCCAATGGGACACCGAAGGTCTCGATCTGCCCGACATGCGCCTTCCCGGTCGCCAAGAGGAGCTGATCGAGAAGGTTGCCGCCGTTAATCCCAACACGGTCGTCATACTTCAGACCGGTGGCCCCGTGGAAATGCCTTGGCTGGGCAAAGTCAAGGCCGTCCTGCAGATGTGGTATCCGGGCCAGGAACTTGGCAATGCCGTGGCCGATGTTCTCTTCGGCGACGCAGAGCCGGGTGGACGTCTGCCACAGACCTTCCCGAAATCGCTTTCTGACAACTCCGCCATTACTGACAATCCACTCGTCTACCCCGGTTTGGATGGCCATGTGCGCTACGACGAGGGCGTTTTCGTCGGCTATCGCCACCACGATACGCACGGCGTAGAGCCACTGTTCCCATTCGGCTTCGGTCTGGGCTATACACAGTTCGCGTGGGGCACAGCACTGTCTTCATCTACCGCCATGGGCGAAGACGGTATCACTGTCACGCTCGACGTGACCAACACCGGCGCTCGCAGGGGCTCGGATGTTGTCCAGCTTTATGTGCGCGCGCTGAACTCCACCGTTTCAAGACCAGACAAGGAGTTGCGGGCGTTTGCGAAGGTGGAACTGGAGCCGGGCGAGAAGAAAACCGTCACGCTCAAGGTATCCATCCGTGATCTCAGCTTCTTCGATGTCGAGGCAAAAGCCTTCCGTTCGGATGCAGGCGCATATGAACTCTTGATCGCCGCCAATGCCGGTGACGTTCGAGAGCGTATCGAAATCGTCAACCCGACCCAGTGGATCGGTCGCGTCAACGATCTTTCCATCTGAAAAGCTGCGGACTATGCCGCAGGCATACGATAGTGCAAACATGTAGCCGGGATATCCATCGTCATAATGGTGTCCCGGCTCCATCGATGTAGGGCGCTCTACCGGACGTCCTGGTGTTGGCTGAACCGCCGGATGCCACAAACGGTCTGATAATCCATCAGAAGACTTTCGTCAGCGAAACGGCGAAGGTGCGACCGCGTCCCTTGTAGTCGAAGACCGCTTCGTTTGCCAAAGAGCCATAAAGTGCCTTGGCGCGTGCGCCCCAAACGGTCGTGTAATCGGCATCGAAGACATTCATGACACCAAAGCGCAATGTCGTTTCCTGCTTTTCGAACCGATAAGCACCGGTGAGATCGAAGATTGTGTAGGGATCGATTTCTTTGCCACTTTCGTCGCTCAAACTAAAGACATGCTGGCCCGACAGCTTCACGTTGAAGCTGTCTTTTGTCCAACCAACGTAACCACCCAACCTGGAAACACTTGCAGTCCCAATAGACTCCCTTTCCCAGCCATCATCGGTTTTGACCTCCGTTTTAACCCAGTGGCCCGATGCACCAACGTCGAAACCCTGGTCCAACTTCATCCTGCCACTGGCTTCAATACCGTAAACCCTACGGTCCTGATCAACAGTATCGACGGCGAGCGTGGTACTGTTGAGAACAATAGAGCGATCTGACAGTGAATAATATCCAGCCGTTTCAAAGGTGAAGGTGCCATCGTTAAAGCGATACCCCAGTTCGACAGAATTGGTTTTGATGGCTTGAAGTGCGGAATCGCCGACGTTCACGCTGTTCACCAGCGTATATTGACCGTTGGCTAAAGTGTAAGTTCCTCTACCGTAATATTTCGCGGGATCCGGAAGTTCAAAACCCTGGCTGAAATTGGCGTAGACCTGCTGCGTGTTGGTGAGCTCGTAAGTCGCGCCTGCATTAAAGAGAGCAGCATCGTAGCTGACGTCTCCGCCAGGTATTCTGTCTGCCGACGTACCGTTTCCGTTGAGTATGGCAATTTGCTGCGCAGCACCGACGAAATCTGAAACTTCCGTCGTAACATATTGATAACGCACGCCGCCATTGATCGTCAGCCTATCTGTGGCCTCGTAAGACGCCTGAACAAATCCAGCGACTGTGGATACATCGATATCAGGATATAGCCCCGTGATACCGATCGTATCGAAATCCATACCGCCTGTTTGTAGCGCCGTATTAAGATTAAAGATATTCTGCTTCGACGTGAAGGAGTCCCGATCTGCATCGACACCGTAGGTTACCTTTAGACCATCAACCGGCTCCGAAATCATCGCCGCCTTGATGCTGTAGTAATCCGTATCCTGAGAGCTTCCGCCAAAATAAAGCGACGGACTTGTTCCGGGGAAAGGATGGAACTGGATTTCTTCCCGCCGGAAACTCCCTTGTATCAACAGTTCCTGGCCTAGAAAATCATCATCGCTATAGGTGGCATTCACCATTGCTCTGCGGGTGCGCGGATTGAAATCAGACTGATATCCATCACGCGTTTCGAGCAGATTGGGGTTCCCTAATCCAGCGAGGAACGGCCCCAGATAAAGCCCGAATGGTGAATCCTGGGTGCTGTCGAAAAACTGCCCCGTGATCTCCAGTCGCCGGTCGTCATCGATCTGCAAGCCGAGACTTCCCATGACATCCACGCGCTTGTTGAATGCGGTCGATGTCTGCGTAATATCGGGTGTCAGCATCGTGCCGGAACCATCGAAATAGGCGCCGGTCTGGTTCCCAGCGACCGAGAGACGAGCATCCCAGTTTTCGCTATTATAGGTGACGGCACCCGCAGCATCTCGATCGATGTCGCGCGTTTCGCCGAAGCCTGTGCCAAGCCCAGTCGTTACCTCGCCGTGAACGCCCTCTTCTGCGTCCTTACCCTTCTTGGTGATGATGTTGATGACGCCACCCGTTGCATTGCCGCCGTAAATCGCGGTTGCTCCCGAAAGCACCTCTACGCGCTCGATATTGAATGGGTCGATCGCATCGAACTGGCGACTGAGCGTACGTGCTGAGTTCATCGAGACACCATCGATGAGAACCAGAGCCGTTCGTCCTCGCAGATTTTGGCCGTAGGACGTGCGAGCGCCCTCACTGGCGGGATCAAAGCTCGGGACCTTCTCTGCGAGGATTTGCTGGAGCGACTTGCCAGAACGTGCTTCTGCCTGCACTGTATCGGCATCCACAACATAAATGGTGCGGGCGGTTCTTGAAATTTCCTGCGGTATGCGCGCGCCCGTCACCACAATCGTTTCCAAAACCGTCGAGCCCCCGCTCGCCTGCGTATTTTCGGACGCATCCTGCGCTTGCGCTGCTGCATGCAAACCCGTCGCAACGGCGATAGCCAGCAGGCTAACTCCGACATTCCACTTTCTGATCATTTCGCCCCCGATACACAAAAAATCCCCGCAGCCGTCCAACCGCGAAAAATACAAGACTATTTTCATCATGTTTTATGGGTTAAGACGTTGACGCGCTTGGATGGGAACGAACACGTTTTGGATAAAAGCGAACATCAACAATAAAGACGGGTTGATCTTTAATGGAAGTAATTCGACCTCTCAAACTCGGGACCATTTCTTTGCCCGACTCGGAAAGCAGGCTCGTTTGCCGCACGATTTTGCTGGATATGCTGGGTGAAGCGACGATCACCGTCGAACACGGTGATCTGGCGGGTGTGACGGGGCTTTTCTGGAAACATGTCGATCTTTCACTTGTAACGCTTTACCTCCCCAAAACGCCGCTCCGCCTCCTCGCCAGCGGCATTGGCACCCCTGATATTGTGATGCTTCGCGCAACCGACGGGCCGCTGATCGTGCATCATCGCAAGAAAACACTCACACTGGCACCGCGTGACGTCATTCTGCTTCCAGCAGATACGTCTTCCGAAATTGTGTTACCTGAAGGCGGCAGGCTCGATTGTGCGCATCTGCCCCACTTGGCCATTGCACCGGTTCGGAAATCACTCGATTGCCTGCTGCTTCGATCGTTTCAGGCCGAGTGCCTTCCGATGCAACTGCTCACCCATTACGCGGGCTATCTCTTGCGACAAGACCATCAGAACAAAAACCATGCCAGCATGATGGTCGCGCATTTCTACTCCCTGCTGCCGGTTCTGGCGCAACAGGTGAAGGACGTTGCCAACCCGCCGGATGCGCCGCAAAACCGGGTGGAATCGATGAAAACGCTGATCGAGGCCAATCTGGCGGATGGCTCATTTTCCATTACCGATGTCGCCAAGGCCGAGGGCATCACGCCACGGGCCATCCAGAAGATTTTCAGCCGCACGGGCACGACATTCTCCCGCTATGTGCTGGAACGGCGGCTCTTCCTGGCCAAGACAATGATCCTAGCCGACACTGCTGCAACGCCGATCAGCCAGATCGTCTACAGCGTCGGCTTCAACGACCTGTCCTATTTCAACCGGAAATTCCGCAGCCGTTATGGCATTCGCCCCACGGATTTGCGGCGCATGACGGGGCAAAACGAAGAGGCGTAAGGGCCGCGTTAAGCAACACGCGCCCGGCCGAGCCGTTGGAGAAACCAGACGGACAGGGCCATGCCAGCAAACGAGATGATGGTTGCCGTTGAAAACAGCGCGGGATAGCCCAGCTTGTCGGCAACGATACCGGCCACGGATGCGCCCGCCATATAGATGATGAGTTCCGCACAGGTGAGGATCGTAAAATCCGTGCCAGGCTGATCATGCGATGAGGATTTCATGAAGAAGGAGTAGATGGCGACGAGTTCCATATAGCGGATTAGTGTCTGAAACGCCGAGGCCGACAGGGCCACCCAGATGCCCGGCAGAATGCCTGCCGCGCTCAAGGTGAATGTGAGGAAGCAGAGGCTTCTGAGACAGCCCAAGAGAATGAGTGTTGCCGTTAACCCCGCCTTCCGGATGAGAAATGCGGCAATCGCCACGCCAATCAGGCTAGCGGTTGCGGCAGCGCCGCCGGAGAGGTAACCGATCCAATCCGTCGGCACCTTGATATCGACCAGATAGGTGCCTTCCATGCCACGCACGAGACCCTCGCTGGCCCGATATGTCAGCGCGAAACCGAGGATCAGCCAAGCGTTCGGGCGACGAAAGAAGCCAAGCAGGCTAGCAGGCTTTTCGCTTTTTGTTGCAGTCGATGCTTCCGGCTGCATGGCCACGGCGGCGGCAAGCGGAAGCAAAGACAAGGCTGCGACAAGCAGGATCATGGTCTGCCATCCGGCTAGATGGAACACGACCAGAGCCGCCGTTCCACCGATGATAACGCCCAGCGCTACCGCGCCTGCCTGCACTGCGTTGCCCATGGACCGCGTTCTGTCCGTCAGTTGCCGCACAGCATAGCCATCTGTCGCAATGTCCTGAATGGAGGAGATTACGGTGATGGAAATGCAGATGGCAAAGAGAACCAAGACATTACTTGGATCCACCAGAGCCATCGACGCAATACCTGCGCTAACGAGAAACTGAGTGGGCACCACCCATCCCCGACGATGCCCGATCTTGGGCCAGGGTGACCAACGGTCCACCAATGGTGCTACGAGAAACTTCAGGATCAAGGGCAGCATCAGCAGGGAAAACAACCCGATAGCGGTGCGCGAGGCACCGCTTTCCCGCATGATCGGCGGCAGCGCAACCAACAGCAGATAAGTCGGAATGCCCTGAGCGAGATAAAGGCCGCCCAACACGCCCATCAACCGGCCCTCGAATGGCGTCGTCAAAACATCGCTGTCAGAAATCGCCTCGTTGATGTTGGCCATGCAAGAACCGAATTGTTTGGCCGGGGATCGCAACAGACCTTGAAGGGTTAGCGTCAAACGCCATCGCGCACCGGTGAATTAAACAGGAGTAACGATATCATCGTTTAATTCCATACAATCCGTAAAGCTTGGATGTGAGCGAACCCGGTTAAGACAATAACGAACCGTGATTGCCGGTAAGGATTTTTCTGCGGCTATCGACTCGGATGTAGAGATAAATGGTATAAATGACATAACCTTATAATCTTTTAAATTGCACCACGCGATCCGCTATGAGATTGTTCGCTCAGGAACAGAAACGTTTTGGGCGGAGCAAATGAGTGACGTGGGGCGCGATCGCGAAACGATAGCCGTGATCGGCGACGGACTGATCGGGACGAGTTGGTCTGCGCTCTTCCTGGCCTATGGATATGATGTGGCGCTGTTTGAGCCCGCTGCTTCGGGTCGTGATCATGTCGCCGTCCGTATCGATGCGGCAATGGCGCAGATTGCAGAAGTGGCTCAAACCCTGCCTGCACCGGGCCAACTTCGTTTGACGGAAAACCTGGGGGACACTGTATCCGACGCAATCTGGGTTCAGGAAAATGCGCCAGAGAACGTGCCGCTGAAGCGTGAACTCTATTTTGCGATTGAAACAGAGGCTCCGGCGGGGATTACCATTGCCTCCAGCACCTCATCGCTGGTCTGGTCGGAGTTGAGTGCAGAGATGGCCGATCCTTCACGGCTCATCACTGCGCATCCCTTCAACCCACCGCATCTGATGCCATTGGTCGAGCTTTATGGCAGTGATCGTAAACGCGTTGACGCTGCGGCTTGCTTCTACCGCACGCTGGATCGTCATCCGGTCAAAATGAAGCGGGAAGCCGTGGGCCACATTGCCAATCGTCTGTCTTCCGCGCTCTGGCGGGAGGCTGTCAATATGGTGGCGGAAGACATTGCAGAGGTCGAGGATATCGATGCCGCGCTTGTCTATGGTCCCGGCCTTCGCTGGTCTGTGGTGGGTTCGCATATGGCTTATCACCTCGGCGGTGGTGCGGGCGGCATCGCGCACTATCTCTCGCATCTCGGGCCCAGCCAGGAACGCCGTTGGCAGGACCTCGGCTCGCCACGCCTCGACGAAGCAACGCGTGAAAAACTCGTTGACGGTATCACCGCCGAAACGCGCGGGAGAGACGTGTTGGAACTGGAGGCAATGCGCGATGACGGGCTGATTGCCGTACAGCGCGCCCTGAAAGGCCGCCGCTTCTAGCAAACATTCCCTCCTTACTTTCAAAACCTTTCTTTATGGAACCACACATATATGGCCGAACGACATTCCCCGACCCCGCTCTACCACCGAATTTACGCGGTCATGCGCGAACGTATCGTCAAGGGCTATTACCCAATTGACGTCGCCGTGCCGAGCGAAGCCGAACTTTCTGAAAGCTTTTCCGTCAGCCGCATTACCATCCGCAAAGCTATGGAGATGTTGACGGCCGAGGGGCTGGTGACGCGGACGCGCGGACGCGGAACCTATGTTACCGACCGCACTAAGGACAACAAGCTCAACCGCGTTGTCGTTTCCAACATCAACAGCCTGTTCAGCTACCTCAATGTCGTGGGAAAAAGCACCCGGTTGAAGGTCGTCAGCCTCGATCTCGGCGAAGCGCCGCCACGCATCTGCGAGCAGATGGGTGTGTCTCCAACCACCGAACTGGTGCGGGCCGTGCGTGTCCGCTCTCTCGACCGCCGTCCCTATTCGCTCTCCACCGCCTATCTCCTGCCGGAAATTGGGAACACACTGGAGCGGCAGGATCTGGCAACGACCAACATGATCGATCTCGTCCAAAAAACCGGCGCCGTCGTGGAGCAGGTCGAACAGACGCTGACCGCGACACTGGCGGACGACTACGCCGCAAAGCACCTCGAAATACCCATCGGCGCGCCGCTGATGCTGGTGAACCGGCTGTTCTTCAATGCAGAGATGAAGCCGTTTTACGCGGCGGAAATCTTCTACCGCGCCGACCGCTACGAATATCGCGTCTCGCTCAAGCGAGAGGACGGCAAAGACTTCTCACTCGGCAATTGACGTTTCACGTCGCAAGGGGCGCCTGAGCAATTGGCCCAACTCAACCACGAAATCGGCTGGGGCACCGCCTTCAATACGGTCTATCAAAGTAACCAAGAGATTGCTGTGCCCCTCTCCCCACGCAGAATCGATCAAGCGTTTTGCTTTCAGATCAACATCGGCACGTGATAATGCGCGTTCGCCATCGCCCTTTGGCACCATCACCTCTACACTTTCGACTTTCCCGTCCGAAAGGAACAGGGTCACACGCGTCGGTCGGTTGGCCGGATAAAGTGCATCAAATCGCTCGTCCGCGCAGAGGGTGATTTTTTCGATCATTTGCAGCACATCGGCATGCTCCAGTCGCTGCGTGCCGAAACCATCATGACGCAACGGGCCGAAGCATAGAGCCAGCGCGGCGGCATGGCGAAAACTGAAGCGTGCGGCCAGATCGCTTTTGGGCGATGGAGAATCGTATTGCGAAGCGGTCGAATAGACATCTATTCGGACCTCCACCAAGCGTGCGGGATCAAAGGCATCCACGCGCTCACGAAGAAGCTCGATGCAATCCAGCATCGGGCCGAGATGCGCGCAGACAGGATGCCATTTCAGATAAGCATTGGTTATTTCAGAGTGCGACCAGCGACCATCTTCGCCAATGCCTTCGACCATGACAGAGGGAGAAAAGGCTTCGCCTGCACGCGGACCGAAGAACCGTTCGAGCGTGGCAACAGAGGGCAATAGGCCTGCCTTGGCGCTGCGAGCAGCGACGATACCATTTTGGACTCCGAGCCCAACGAACAAATGGTGAGCGCCTGCGCCTTCCATGCAAGTGTCGCGGAAAGGAAAGAGCGCCACGGCTGCGGCATTGCCAATGGCAGCCTCGATCAACGAGGTGCGAGCCTGCTCATCCAAATCCTGTCCGAAAAGATAGGCCGCTGCCACTGCCGCGCCGATACAGCCGAATGTCCCGGTATCGTGAAGCAGCGGCTGCATTCCGCCCAGGGCCGAACCAACCCGTGCGCAAACCTCATATCCCGCCATGACGGCATTGAGAAATGCCGCTGACGACGCCTGCGTCTCCTCGGCAACGGCCAGCGCAGCGGGAAGCACATGGCTCATGGGATGGCCGCGTGCGCGACGATGACCATCCTGCAATTGCAACACCGTCATGGCCATGCCGTTGATGAGACCGGCGGTTCCTGCCGTGCAAGGCTCAGCGAATCCTAGACACGAGGAGCCGCCACCGGTTTCGGCAAGAGCATGCCGGGCGTCCCGGATCGATGGATGCGCCGCTCCCGCCGCCATCACCGCAATCGTGTCCAGAATGAAATTGCGGTAGGCCTCGCGTACAGCAGGAGCAGCCTCGGCGAAATGGCTTGAGGCGGCGGCTACCGCAAGGGGTCTGGCGGCGCTTTGCATCATCAGCCTTTCACCTTGCCTTCAGCTTCCGCTCCCGCCTTCATCATGGCGTGCAGCATATCCAGCCGCGGCTCGACCGGAGGCGGATAGACGTCCCTGCCGTGGGTAAGGCCGAGCGCCAGAAATGTCTCGACCAGCTTGTAGGTCAGTGGACCGGGATTGACGACGGGCACGGGCAGGTTCGCAGCGAGATATTCGCCAGCTTGGTGCATGGTCGTCGACCCAAGGCAGATGACCTCCGCGCCATCTTCGTCGATGCAGCGCATGGCAACATCGCGCATACGTGGGAAGACGCTATCCTCCTTGCCGCCCAGCAGGTTGGAGAAATCCGGCGGCTGATCGAAGCTGCGCACCGAGGCGCATTGGCGGTCGAAACCATATTCGCGGATGGCCTTGCGGTATCGCGGCAGCGCCGGTTCCCATTGTGCGAGCACCGAGAATTTGCCGCCGAGCGTGAGCGCGTAGAGCATAGAGGCCTTGCCTGCGCCAATGACGGGAATGGAGAGGACGGAGCGGAGCATGACCATGCCGCTATCCGACATCGTGTCGATGCAGACGGCATCAAAGCCTTCGTCCTGCGCCCTACATCCGGCCTCGAAAATGGCGAGGTCCATCAGGCCCCAGTCATGCGGAGACATGAAGGATGTCGGGCCGCAGGTGACGGGGCGATAGGTCAGTTCCCAATCCGCAGGCAGCGGTACATATTGCGACTGCGCCTCACGATTGCGCACGCCCTCAGCATCCAGCGCGAAGGGAACGATGACGAGAATGCGGGTCATTGGTTGCCCTCCAGATAGGCCGCACCGGCAGCGCCGATGGCGCGGATCATGTCATGCTTGGGCGACAGCGGTGTCGGCCAAGTCGCCTTGCTGTGGGTGTGGTTCAGATCGAGTGCGATGGACGCCAGCTTGTAGGTAAGAGGACCGGGATTGATGACGGGAACGCCGATGCGGGCGGAGAGCCAGGAATGTGCCTCGTGCATGGTCGTGGAGCCCAGGATCAGCACCTGCGCGCCATCCTCCTCAACGCATTTTTGGGCGGCTTCCAGCAGAAGCGGGAAGACCTCGTCTTCCTTGCCGGCCAGCAGGCTCTTATTGTCGGGCGTGACGCCAATCGAGCGCATCGAGGCACATTTATGCTCCATGCCAAGCTCGCCCAGCGTTTTGGTATAAAGCATTTTCCAGCGATCCCACATCATCAGGATCGAGAACTTGTCGCCCAGCATCTGAGCCATCAGCATGGAATGGCGACCCGGCGCGATGACAGGGATTGTCAGAACGGAACGCAGCATCGACATGCCGCTATCGGACATGGTGTCGATGCAGACGGCGTCGAAGCCCTCCTTCTCGGCATCGAGCCCGGCGTCGAGGATCGAGAAATCGGCGAGCGCCATATCGTGCTGGCTGGAATAATTCTTCGGCCCAACCCGCACCGAGCGATAGTGAAACTCGATGCCTGGCCCGAGATCGACCGCCTTCATCTGCGCTTGCCTGCGGGCAAGATCGTCCTGCCCCATGGGAAACGGTACGATGACCATGACCTTTTTCATGATGTCCTCCTCTTGTTTTCAGCTTTCGGAAGCAATCCGGGCGGCGGTGATGCCAGCCAAGCGGCCAAAGGCGGTCGCCGTCAAAAGACCATTGCCGGAGAGATAGCCGTAATTGGAATCGCCAGACACGCCACGCGCAGCCCCACCACCCGCCATAAGGTTCGGCAAAACAGTGCCATCTTCGCGCAGCACCCGCGCCTCGGCATCGATGACCAGCCCACCTTGCGTGTGGAACAGTGCGCCGTTGACCTTGACCGCATAATAAGGCGCGATCAGCACCTGATCTGGCGGAAAGCTTCGACCAAACCGATCGGGCTCGCCGGCCCTCGCGCAGCTCTCGATGGCCTCGAACTCTTCGCGGATGGCGGCAAGCGAAAGACCCGTGACGGAGGCAAGTTCTTCCAGACTGTTTGCGGTTTTGACGGCACCCAGTTTGCGGATTTCACGGTAGTCGTAAAAGCCCATCCCAGCCACATCGCCCCTGGCATCATAGATGTCCCAAGCGATGTGGTCAGGTTGCGCAGCGACTTCAGCGGCGTGTTCGGAATAGCCGCGCATCTCATTGGAAAAGCGTTGACCTTTCACATTGAGAAGAATGCCGCCCTTGGTGATGACGGCCCATGTTAACGGCAAGGCATGGGGGTGCGCGACCGACCCATGTCCCTGATAGGAGCCCATATCGGCAAGCGCGGCACCGATTGCCTGCCCCCATTTCACCGCATCGCCTGTGTTGGAGAGGTGACCACAGCACTCGGCATCGGCAATTTCAGGGATGTATTGCTGCACAAGCGCGACATCTCCTGCAAAGCCGCAAGAGGCAAGAACGAGTGTCTTGCAGCCCAGCATTTCCAGCGCGCCATCGGGACGGCGGAAGCGGACGCCCGTCACGCGGCCCGTCGCATCCACATAGAGGTCTTCGACCGAAGCATGTGTCACAATATCGATATCGGCGTTGGACACAGCAGAGAGAAGCGACTGTTCCAGATCGGCACCGGTTCGGCTTTTGGGGCCATGCATGCGGAGGCGCGAGTGGCCGGGATAGGTGAACCCCGTGACCAGTTCGAACTCCACCTTATGCGTGTCCATCAACCAGTCGATCATCGGGCCTGCGGTTTGTGCCGCGACCAGCGCTATATCGTGGGGCGTGTGGTCATGGGTCTTGGCGACGAGGTCTTGTGCGAAAAGTTCAGGACTGTCCTCAATGCCCGCTTCCTTCTGCAAGCGGGTACAGGGCGCGGGAATGAGACCTGCAGACAGGGAGGTGGAGCCGGTGGGGTTCTCGTCCCGCTCCAGCACCATGACCTCTTGCCCCGCATCATGGGCCGCTAGGGCTGCGACCAGACCGCAGGCCCCTGCCCCGACGACGACCACCGGCATCTCAAAATCGAACGTCACGCCTTCCGCAGATAGCACTGCCATGGCTCAAATCTCCTGTTCAATAGCTGGTGCGGTTTGCTTCCGGGGTGCCGTAGCGGGCCTCCAGTTCCTGAATTTCAGGCATCCGCGCCATATCGAAGAACTCCTTGAAGTTCATGACGTTGGGCGCGACCGAAGCGATTGTCTCTTCCGTCTTCAGAACCTGAAGCGTCCTGCGCGCCGCTTCGCAGGCCGAAAGCAGCAGCCAGTTGGGGTAGATGATGAGCTTGAAGCCCAGCGCCTCGATTTCCGAGCGCGTCAGGAACGGCGTCTTGCCCGAAGTCGCCATGTTGTAGAGCAGCGGAATGCCGGGGAAGCGCGGTGCGATATGCGCCAGGTCATCCGGGCCGGGGCTTTCGATGAAGATGACGTCGGCACCGGCCTCGCGGTACATTTCCGCACGGTCGAATGCGGCGTTGCGGCCATGCAGCGCCAGTGCATCCGTACGGGCGATGACAACGAAATTCTCATCGATACGCGCATCCACGGCAGCCTTGACCTTCGCTACCATGTCTTCGGCGGAAACGATCTGCTTACCTGCGAGGTGACCGCAGCGTTTCGGCAAGACCTGATCTTCCAGATGAACGGCAGCCACACCGCCGCGCTCATAGAGCTGAATGGCGCGCCGCACATTGAGCGGACCGCCAAAACCATTATCGGCATCGGCAATCAGCGGAATATCGGATGCATCGGCAATGCGGGTGGCATTATCGACCATCTCCGTCATCGTCAGCAAACCCACATCGGGATAGCCGAGGCGCGTGGCAGAGGTGCCGGCACCCGTCATATACATGGCGTCAAAACCGGCTTCGGTCACGAGGCGGGCATACATGGCATCGACCACACCGGGAGCCATGAGGGCTCGTTCGCCTGCGAGCAGCTGCCGCAGACGTTGGGTACGTGTTAGGGACATTTAATTCTCCATTTCTCCGTAAATTGGCCCCGGCTCACTCCATCCGGGGCCGCGTCTCACATTCCGAGATAGGCCTGGCGCAACTGCGGATCGGCCAGCAGGGTTGCGGCCTCTCCCTGCATAACGAAACGGCCCTGCTCGATGACATAAGCGCGCTTTGCGACACTCAGTGATTGCATGACGTTCTGCTCGACCAACAGCACGGCAACACCGTCAGCATTGATCTTGGTGATCAACCCGAACATCTCTTCGACCATGATGGGGGAAAGACCGAGCGACGGTTCATCCAGAATGAGCAGCTCCGGCTCCGACATCATGCCCCGACCGATGGCCAGCATTTGCTGTTCACCGCCCGACAACGTGCCCGCAAGCTGGTTCATTCTTTCGCGAAGCCTCGGGAAGATTTCGCAGATGCGCTCGAAATTCTGCTTTGTGTTTTTGCTGGCCCGGCGAAACGCGCCAAGTTTGAGATTTTCTCCAACCGACAGATTGGGAAAGACCTTTCGTCCTTCCGGCACATGGGCGATGCCAAGCGCCACGATGTCACGCGCATTCTTGCCTGTTATCGTCACGCCCTTGAAGGAGATGGACCCGGCGCTGGGCTTGATGAAGCCGGATATGACATTGTTGAGCGTGGTCTTACCGACACCATTCGAGCCCAGCAGCGCGACGATTTCGCCGTTCTCGACGCTCATATCGATGCCTTGCAGCACGCTCATCGAGCCGTAGCCTGCGCGGATACCCTTGATATCAAGCATGGTTTTCCTCCTGCAGCCGCGCTGCGGCACCGTGGCCGAGATAGGCTTCCACCACGGACGGGTCCTTGACGAGTTCGCGGGGTGTGCCGTGGGCAATCATCTTGCCCTGGTTGAGCACATAGGCCGTTTCCGCCAGCTGCATCACCGCCTGCATGACGTGTTCGATCATCAGGAAGGTATGCCCTTCCTCGCGGATTTTTCTGATGATGCCGACGATCTCTGTGATTTCGGAGGGGATAAGCCCTGCCATGACCTCGTCGAGCAGCAGCAATTTCGCGCCCGTTGCCAGCGCACGCGCCAACTCCAGCCGTTTGCGCCCGGCAATCGTCAGCGACGAAGCGGGGCGATCAAGCATCGCGCCCATGCCCAGCCGCTTGCCCACATCCCGCGCAACCGACATGGCTTCGCGACGGTCGTGATGGTGAAGATAGGCACCAACGGCGATATTTTCTTGAACCGTGAGCCCCGCAAAGGGCTGGACAATCTGGAAGGTGCGGATCATGCCCAGCGCGCAGATGCTGTGCGGCGCAAGGCCGGTGATGTCCTTGCCCTGAAAGCGCACCGTGCCTTCGTCGGCCTTGGTAAAACCGGCAATCATCGTAAAGCAGGTCGTCTTGCCTGCGCCGTTCGGGCCGAGAAGTCCGACAATGGAGCCTTCGGGCACATCGAGCGAAGCGTCGGTGACGGCCTTCAAGCCGCCGAAGCTTTTGGAAAGATTACGGACTTCAAGCATTGTCGTCCTCCTTCTTCTTGAATGTGCCGAGCTTGCCGGCAAGGCCAACAAGACCGTTGGGCAGGAAGCGCAGCGCGCAGATCAGCACAATCGCGTAGAGCACGAAATTCAAACCGGGCGCATTGGGCAGCAGATGTTTCGCGCCTTCACCGAGGAGATGCAGGCCGAGTGTGCCGAGCAGCGGACCCCAGATGGTTCCGGCACCGCCGATAATTGGGCCAATCAGTGCTTCGATGGAGACGGCGCTGCCATAGACCACGTTGCTGTCGATGAAGAGCCAGAGCTGGAGATAGAGAACGCCAGCCAAACCACCGAAGGCACCGGAGATGGCCATCGCCTGCACCTTGATCTTGTAGGTGTCGATGCCGAGCGCGCGGGCTGCATCCTCATTTTCCCTGACGGCGATGAGATAGGCACCGAAGCGGGAATATTTGATGAGAGCCGTCAGCGCCATGACCAAGGCCACCACGACCAGAAGAGCAGTGTAGGCAATGGTGCGATCATTGAATTGCAGGTTGGCCACGCCTGGTGCCAGCTTCAATTGCAGCCCGCTGCCGCCGCCGGAGAAATCGAAGGAAGACGCGCAGATGCGCAGCACTTCGGCAAAGGCCAGGGTGACGAGCGCGAAGTAGGAGCCCTTCAAGCCATAGCGGAACGCCAGAGCGCCAATGAAGGCACCCATGACGGCACCAGCGAGAATGCCCGCACCGAAGCCGACCCAGGCGTTGACGCCATATTGCACCTGAAGGATGGCCGAGGCATAGGCACCCGTTCCATAAAGTGCGGCGTGACCGAAGGACGACAGGCCGCCGAAACCACCTGTGATGTTCCACGAGAGGGCGACGACCGCGACGATCAGCGCATTGATGGTAAAGCCCATCCA
Source organism: Agrobacterium sp. lyk4-40-TYG-31 (assembly GCF_030209855.1). Classification (NCBI taxonomy): domain Bacteria; kingdom Pseudomonadati; phylum Pseudomonadota; class Alphaproteobacteria; order Hyphomicrobiales; family Rhizobiaceae; genus Agrobacterium; species Agrobacterium sp. lyk4-40-TYG-31. The sequence continues at coordinate 280,069 of NZ_JARVRE010000002.1, read as the reverse complement.
CACCGGCGATGAGGCGAAATAGACCCCGAAGAGATAGGCGAGAGCCGCCGCGATGAGGGCAATCTGCCCGATGGATTGAGGTCTCATGTCTTTGCCCTCCCAAGAAGCCCTGACGGTTTGAAGAGAAGGATGAGGATGAAGGCGAGGAAGATACCGATCTGGCCCAGGCTTTCGCCAAGGAAGAGACCGCAGAGCGACTCGATGACACCAAGCAGCAGACCGGCAACCAAGGCACCCAGCAGGCTGCCCATTCCACCCAGAACCACCGTCGTGAAGGCGACGAGGACGAAGGTGTAGCCGACCTGCGGGGTGATGTAGAAGGTGGGCAACAGCAGGCAGGCGGCCAGTGCGACACAGGCGGTGCCGATGCCGAAACAGATGGCATAGGTGTGGTTGACGTCGATGCCGACGAGTTCTGCACCGCGCTTTTCAATCGCTACAGCGCGAATGGCCGAGCCCGTGCGCGTATAGGCCATGAAGCACCAGAGCAGCGGTGAGACGGCGAGGGCTGCACCGAAAGCGATGACACGACCAAGCGGCAGATACGCACCCAACACTTCGACAGTGTCATAGGCATAAGCGATATCCGCCGTGCGCGTATTCGACGTCCAGAAGTAGAGCGCCAGATTGTCGATGATCATCGACACTGCGAGGGTGATGAGAAGAACATTCTGCTCCGAGCCGCTGCTCATCGGCGCAATCAGGAAACGCTGCAACACGTAACCGAGCGCGAAGAAGGCCGGAAGAACGAGCGGGATGGCGAGATAGGGATCGACGCCAAAATAGAAGTAGAGGAAATAGACGGCGTAGAGCGCCAGCATCAACAGGCTGCCATGCGCAAAGTTGATGATGTGGAGCACGCCGTAAATCAGGGTGAGGCCCAGCGCCACAAGCGCATAGACGGCTCCCATCATCAGGCCGCTCAACACGGCAGGTAAGATCAGACTTGACATCAGGGCTCGCCTCTCTGTCGTTTGAAGAGCGCCCCCAGGGACATCCGCGTCCATGGGGGCGAGACCGTGTCAGTTTTTGGCTGGGATCGGGAAGACCGCTTCGGCGGTGGCAAATTCCTTCGGGAAGACCAGTTCGATCTTCTCACCACGGATCTGCGTGTTCACCGGCTGCGAGTTGACATTGTCACCATTGACGAACTTCGTCGGACCATAGGGCATGATCGACTGGCCGAAGGTCGATGCGGCCAAAGCCTCGATCATCTTCTGGCGATCAGCCGAAGCGCCGCGTTCCAGAGCATCAGCAATGACCTGGATCGTGGCATAGGACACCATGACGTCGTAGGTCAGGTCCAGCTTGGCAGCGGCAACGCTGGCGGCGAGTGCCTTGGACAGATCCTTGGACGGATCGTACCAGTGATTGCAGTCCATCACATATTGCGCGACTTCCTTGTTCTCGCGAACGAACTTGATGTTGGATGCCGCGCCGCCAAGGATGGAATAGATGGCCTTGAGTTCGACGCGCTGCTGGTTCAGCGCACGCGCCATCAAGGTGTATTCGTTGATGTAGTTCGAAGGGATAAGAATATCGGCCTTCGATGCCTTGACGCGCAACGCAATGTTGGAAAAATCGCGCTGAGGTGTCGGGTGCGAGATGGTCTCGACGACTTCGATGCCCTGCTTCGGCAGTTGCTCAGCAAGAATTTTCGCCATGTTGGAGCCGAACGGACCGTCTTCATGGACGATGGCCGCCGTCTTGATGGAATTGCCAGCGCCTGCATTGAGCAGCTTGAGGTTTTCAAGCGCGACGCTGGTGCATTTGTTGACGCCCGGCGTGAAGCGGAAAACGTTGGGCAGGCCGCGCGTTACGACAGTTTCGGCGGTGCCGATAGAGAAGACCTGCGCGAGATTGTACTTTGCCGCGGCCTGCGAAGACGCAAGGCCGAGTGCGGATGCTGTTGCGCCGGTGAAGGCACAGGCATCGGCCTGGATCAGCGTATCGACAGCGGAGGCCGCAGCTTCCGGGCGGCTCTGTGCATCGACGATGACGAGCTCGATTTTCGCGCCGCCCATACTCTTGATGCCGCCTGCGGCATTGATCGCTTCTGCGGCGAACTTTGCTCCAGCAGCACTTTGAGTACCGTTATAGGCAAGATTACCCGTGAGCGGTTCGATGACGCCAACCTTCACGGTGGCGGCCTGCGCGCGCAGGATGGATGGTGCAGCCAGGCTGACCGCAAGGGCACCAGAGACTTTTAAAAGGTCGCGTCGTTCGATTTTGAATGTCATTTTTATGCTCCCAGTTTTTTTATGAGACGGCAAAAGAAACTCGCTGGTCCGCCCGTCAACGGCCCAGCCAGGAATGCGACGCCATTCGATCCGTCTCGAAGGCGGTGATCTGCTCCATGTATGTGAATGTCATCTCGATCTCGTCCAGACCGCGTAAGATGCAGTCCCGCGCGAAGGGATCGATGGTGATGGGGTGCGTGCCGAGATTACCGGGCAAGACAAGCTCGCCAGCCTCAAGATCAACCGTAACCTCCGCGTCGGGAAAGCGGGCGAGATGTTCAGCCAGCGCATCACAGTGCTCAGCGGCCAGGCGAACAGGCACGAGCCCGTTTTTCAGCGCATTGTTGAAGAAGATGTCACCGAAGCTGGGCCCGATAACAGCCCGAATGCCGTGATCCACCAGCGCATAAACCGCACCTTCGCGGGACGATCCGCAACCAAAGTTATCCTCGACAAGAAGAATGGTCGCGGCATCGGCACCCGGCTTGTTCAGCGGGAAGGCAGGGTCGATTTCCCCATGCTCGTCGCGCCTGATGTCGTGGAACAGGAACTGGCCATAGCCCTGTGCGCGGTCGGCCTTCAAAAAGCGACCAGGAATGATCTGGTCCGTGTCGCAGTTGACGCTTGGGATGGCGACTGCCGTTGATGTCTCGCGAATGAATGCTTTCATCATTGTGCCCTCACATCCTGCGCACGTCGGTCAGACAGCCGCTGATGGCAGCGGCAGCCGCCATGGCGGGGCTGACCAGATGGGTGCGCGCGCCGGGGCCCTGACGGCCGACGAAATTGCGGTTGGAGGTGGAGGCGCAGCGTTCACCGGGACCAACCACGTCACCGTTCATCGCAGCGCACATCGAACAGCCCGACTCGCGCCATTCAAAGCCTGCCTCACGGAAGGTGCGGGCAATGCCCTCGGCTTCCGCCTGCTCTTTCACCTGTGTCGATCCCGGCACGACGATGGCCGGGATCATCGCCTTGCGACCTTTGAGAATGGAGGCCGCAGCCCGCAGATCCTCGATCCGGCTGTTGGTGCAGGAGCCGATGAACACCTTATCCAGCTTCAGGCCATCCAGCGGCGTGCCGGGCGCAAGCTCCATATACTCCAGCGATTTCGTCGCCGCCTTGCGCTTGTCGGAACTATCGAAAGTCGTCGGATCGGGGACGCGCCCGTTGATCGAAACGGCATCTTCCGGGCTTGTTCCCCACGTCACCATCGGCGCAATATCCGCACCGGCCATTCTCACTTCCGTGTCGAAGAAAGCGTCTGAGTCGCTGGAAAGCGTGCGCCAATGGGCAACCGCGCCGTCCCATTCCTGCTCTGATGGCGCAAAATGTCGACCTCGCACATAGGCAAACGTCGTGTCATCCGCCGCGACCATGCCGAAGCGGGCAGCGGCCTCGATCGACATATTGCAAAGCGTTAAACGTCCCTCGATGGAGAGATCGCGAACCACCTGACCGGCGAATTCAATGGCATGACCGCCGGCCCCCGCAGCCCCGATCTTCGCAATCAGCGCCAGCATGACATCCTTTGCCGTGACACCCTGCCCCAGCACGCCGTCAATGGTGACGCGCATCGTCTTGGGGCGAGACTGCCACAACGTCTGGGTGGCCAGAACATGCGCGTTTTCGGATTGGCCGATACCGAAGGCGATGGCACCGAGCGCCCCTTGCGTCGAGGTATGGCTGTCAGAACACACGATGGTGAGACCCGGCAGCGTGATGCCCTGTTCCGGCGCCACAACATGGACGATGCCCTGCTCACGGCTCGACAGTCCGAAATGGCGCATACCGCCCCATTCCATGTTTTCATCGAAGGTGTCGATCATGTGGGCAATAGCCGGGCTTGCCGCATCGCGCGACGTTCGCCCCAGTGTCGGCACATAATGGTCGGCAACACCGAAAATCTGCTGCGGACGCCGTGGCTTCAAGCCACGCCGCTTGAGATCGGCAAAGGCATGGAAGCTGCCCTCGTGGATCATATCGCGGTCGATATAAAGCAGCGACGGCCCTGCTGGATGCCGCAATATTTCGTGCTCATCCCAGATTTTGCCCAACATTGTGCGCGGTGCGGCTGCTTGCGCCATGACCTTGTCTTCCTGTTAGTCGGCTCGACGTTCGGTTTCAGCCAGCGGCACGGAACGCCGCGCAGATGTCACCCGCGGGTGCGTTCCACACCCCCTCATGCGACAGGATGTAATCCAGTGCTTCACGCAGATATTCGACACGATACGGCATGCCAGACACCCAGCTGTGCAGCGGCAGGCTCATGACGCGACCGCCATATTGCGCGCTTTCGCGGTAGAGCACGTCGAAGCGGTCCTTGACCTGCTGCACCCACTCGGCTTCCGACTGGAAATATTCGTCGGCCACCACCCGGTCATCGGTCTCGTAAGCCATGGGCATGGCAAGCAGCGAACCGTTCTTTGTCTGCATCTCGTAGGGAAGATCGTCATTTGCCCAATCAAGGCTGTAGGCGATCCCGTTGCGCGCCAGAAGATCGGGCGTGTTGAACCCCTGCGCACGGCCCGGTGACAACCAGCCCTCGACCTTCTGTCCACTTGCTTTGCGAAGCAGGCTCAAAGCCTCGGCAATGATTGCGTTTTCCTCGTCTTCGCCAAGACCGGAGTGATGGACCTTGCCCATATCCAGACCATGCGCGATGATCTCATGCCCGCCTCTGACGACAGCTTCGATCAGTGCCGGATAACGCGAGGCAATCACGCCGTTGATGGCGAAGCTGACTTCCAGCTCTTTTTCGGCAAGCAGCTTGAGAATGCGGAAAATGCCGATGCGATTACCGTAATCGCGGTTCGTGTAATAGCGAAAATCCGGGTAAGGCATTGACAATGCGCCCGGTGCCTTGAAGGGCTTGGACGGCATGTCGAGCGGAAAATGCTGCACATGGGTAACGATGGACAGCGCAATACGCGCACCATCGGGCCAGGCAATCGGCTTACGGGTGAACAAGTCGCTCCACGCATAGCGGTCATGATCCATGCCGTAATGACGAGCGGGGTATTTGAGATAGTCTTCAGGCATAGACATCAGCGCGCTCCCTTCCCGGAATTATGGGCGACCATGGCAGCACTCATGGCGTCATAGGCACCGCTGGCGTGATAGGCGGCAGCGATTTCGCGGCCTGTCGTTTGCCAGACGCCGTCATGTCCCGCGATATATTCGATGGCTTCGGCAAAGGCGTCGATGCGATGCGGCTGGCCTACGAGATAGGGATGCAGCGGAACGCACATGACCGTGCCGCTCTCATCGCCTTCCTTGTAAAGCTGATCGAACTGCCGCTTGATGATTTCGCCGTAGTGGCGCGGCGTGACCTTCTGGCTGTTGTAAACGATGACATCGTTCATCTCGAGCGAGTACGGCATGGAAATCAACTTGCCTGTGTTGACCTTGACCGGCATTGGCTGGTCGTCATGGAACATGTCGCAGGTGTATTGAATGCCCGCTTCCGACAGAATATCCATCGTCCAGAAATTGTTGGACAGTGCGGGCGACAGCCATCCAGCCAGTTCCTGACCGGTGTGCTTGCGCACCGTATCGAAGGCATCGCGGATAACAGCGCGTTCCTGCTCGATATCGAGATTATAGACATAGCGCGTGTTGTAGATGCCGTGGGAGAAGAACTCCCAGCCACGATCCGCACAGGCCTTGATGATTTCAGGGTGGTGATCGCAGAGCGCGACATTGAGCGATACAGAGCCGCGAAAGCCCGCCTTGTCCATCGCCGCCATCATCCGCTGCCAACCGGCGCGGTTGCCGTAATCGCGATGGGAATATTGCAGAACATCCGGGTTCGGCCGCGCCCAGGGTGTACGGGTCGGGTTGTTCGGCGGGTTGTATTCGTAGAATTCGATGTTTGGCGCAATCCAGACGGCAATCTTCTTGTTGCCGGGCCAGACGATCTTCGGGCGGTTGGGCCAGGGGAGGTAATCGTAGAGCCCCAGATCCGACTTCATGGCGATGTCTTCAGCGGCCATCTCAGCGAACCTCCGGCTGATAGGCCTCGTACCAGGCAATGGCATCCGCCACCGGGATGACGTCGCCATACTTCACGGAGATATCGTAGAGATTGGCGAAATGCGGGCTCTCATGCTTGTCCGCCACACACTCCTCGGGAACGATGACCCGGTATCCGCGCGAAATCGAATCCACCACGCAGGCGCGAACGCAGCCAGATGTTGAACCACCCGTCAAAACAACCGTGTCGCACTGGTGCCAGACCATCAACGACTGAAGATTGGTCTCATGAAACGGCGACGCCATGCGCTTATTCATGACAATGTCTTTGACATGGTCGATCTGCAAACGCGGGTCGAACTCGGCCCTGCGGGAGCCGACCTTGATGTTCTGCAGGGAGTCCGGCGTGTTGGTGCGCGTGCCCCAGACACCGCAATCTTCGCCCGATTCCATGTAGGCCACATAGGTCCAGGTCACGGGCAGACCCTTGTCGCGGGCGAGATTTGACAGCGTGTTGACGTATTCGAGTTGCCGGGGGTCGGTTTCGTAAGCGGAGACGAATTCACCCAACGACGTGTAGGCACATTGCAGATCGATGTTGATCAGCATCGGCTTGCGACCGAACCCAAAACGCTTGCGCGTCGGATTTGCCTTGGCGTTTTCGTAAAGTTGGCGTGCGGTAAGCGATGACATTTCCATGACGACCTCCAGTGCATTGCGACCCTTCACACGACCGAAATACAAGTCGCTTCCTCAGCAAAGGCGCCGTTTTATTATTTCTATTGTTATCACTTTATATCATTTGTAAAGTCCCTTTTGAAAAGCGCGCCGCTCTTTTTAGAAGACGCTTTTTGTCTGAGCAGTTGCCTCGCAAATGACAGCGTCCATGCTGATTAAGTGAGCAACCAAAGCCCTTTTGACGGAGAGAAACGATGCCGCTTTCACCCTGCCCACCGATCTCCGATGCTGACTGGCCAGAAAGCATTCGTGATCTGCGCGATGGATTCGCCGGTCAGCTCAATGTCTATAGCACCATGGCGCACCACCCTGCTCTCTTGCGAAGCTGGGCGCCTCTTCGACAACATCTGGTCAAAAACAGCGCGCTGGGCGCCGACCGTTCGGAAGTTGTGATTTTGCGCACCGGCTACCGCCTCGGCTCGCATTATGAGTGGGCACACCATGTCAGCAGGGCGCGCGCTCTGGGCTTTACCGACCAACGCATAAGCGCCATCGCAGCGATGCCGGATGGTGAGGATGGCTTGATCGTCAGAGCGGTCGACGCCCTTATGGACTTGCACTGCATTCCCGCAAATTTGGAAGCCGAACTTGCTGAGACGATTGGCCGTGAAGCCGTGTTCGATCTGATCGCAACGGTTGGTTTTTACACGGTCCTCGGCGGTATTCTGATGACGTATGATACGCCTCTGGACGACAATGTCGCGTCCGAGCTCTCACTGAACCCAATATCGCCAGTGACCGGAAATGGCATAAGGGGATGCAGCCACCCCATGCAGGACGGTCAGAATTAAAGCGCGTAAACCTCTTCATGGGTCGCGACAAAGAAGCGGCCCTCCGTCGTTACCCAGCCACGAAACATGCCCGCTGTATTGTAAGGCGCCGCGATTGATCCGTCAGCGCCGACGGCCACAAGTCCTGCGCCTATATTGTGCGAACCAAGCTCTTCCATAATGACCTTGACTGAGGATTGTTCAACAGTTTCATCAAGGTATCGAATTCTGCTCGCGACCTCGTGGCCGACGGTATAACGAATGAAGAACTCGCCCTTGCCGGTTCCAGATACTGCACAAGCACCGTCACGTGCGTATGTTCCCGCGCCTGCAATCGGCGTATCTCCAATACGACCTGCAGGCTTGTTGTTGTAGCCACCCGTCGATGTTGCAGCCGCTAGATGGCCCGCGGCATCCAGCGCAACGGCACCCACGGTTCCATGCTTTTCGGATTCGCTCGCTTCCACGACCGTACCGGCTGAGGCATGTGCCTTCATAGCGGCCAGAGCGTTGACCCGCTTATCAGTGCGGAAATAACTCTGATCAACGATATTGATGCCTTCGACTCTCGCGAAATCATCGGCAGCGCTGCCGCCGAGCAGAACCGCGTCGCCCTTTTCCATGACCCTGCGGGCAGCATTCACGGGATTGCGGATGCACTTTGCCAACGTCACGGCTCCTGTTTCAAGCGTTCGACCGTCCATGATAGAGGCCTCGAGTTCGTGTTCACCATCGGTGTTGAGAGCTGCTCCGTGGCCGGCGTTGAAGTGCGGACTGTCCTCCATGACCACGACCGCCGCCTGGACAGCGTCCAGAGCTGAGCCGCCCGACTGCAAAACCGCCCAGCCAGCCAGCAGCGAGCGGTACAGATCGACGCGTGCCGCTGCCCAGTCTGCTTCACTTAGATCCTGCTTGGCCATCACGCCGCAACCGCCGTGTATCGCGAGAGCGGTTTTTGTCATTGGTTTTCCTTCCTATCAACCTCGATTGTCATACACCCCGCGCCAGCTTGCGGGATGACAGCCCCTGATCTCAGACCAGTTCGATATCCCCGATGACACGAACGCGAACGCGCCGCGCACCGCCCGACAGATAGGCTATCGGTATATCCTCAACTTCAAGCGTCTTCAGACTTCCGCGGCTTGCGCCGGAAGCGATTGCCGCTGCTTGCGCCTCGGCTTCTGCCGTTGCCAGAGCTTCGTCGCGGCTGATGCCGGAAAATACCTGATCCACCTCGCCTGAAACCTGCGCCATTGCGGCGCCAAGCGCATTGGCGACACCGGCGTTTTCGACGCGAAGCACTTCGCTCGCGCCTATTACCGTTTCCGGGATAAGAAACGCGCCGCCGCCAACAGCAATCAGGGGCACATCTTCGGCAGACGTCTTCATCTGGTCGAAGCTGTCGGTCACCATGTCGCGAATGCGGTGAAGGCTGGCTTCGACAAAAGCTGGATCAAGGCGCTTTACGCGGTCCCTGTCACCCATTTCGATCAAACCGGCAGCAACGGCAACGTCCGAGGTCGTCAAGGTATTCCCACCGAACACCAGCGCCTCGCTTAGAATACGGTAACCGACCGAGCGCGGGCCCACCTTGCCAGTACTAGGATCGATTATTGTGCCCCCGCCAAGGGCAACGGGCAAAAGATCGGGCATACGAAACAGGGTTCGTACGCCGCCGACATGCACGATATTATTGGCCTCGCGCGGAAAGCCGCCAATGAGGCAACCAATGTCGGACGTAGTACCGCCGACATCGACAACCATCGCATCGGTCAGGCTCGTCAAGAAGGCCGCGCCGCGCATGGAATTCGTCGGCCCGGATGCAAAGCTGTGAACGGGGTTGGCGGCCGCTATATCCGCCAGCGCAACCGTCCCATCGTTCTGCGTGAGGTAGAAGGGAGCCGCGATCGAGGCTTCGCGAAGAGCGTCCGAAAATGCCTGCACGGTCGTATTACCAAGTGATTGCAGCGCCGCATTCAAAAGCGCGACGTTTTCGCGCTCCAGAAGGCCGATACGGCCAAGGGTGTGTGATAACGTTATTCGGACGTCAGGAATGATGGAGCGAACGATCTCGGCAGCGGCAACCTCGCATTCCGTGGTCAGCGGTGAGAATGTCGCCGAAATCGCGACCGAGGAGATGCCAGCGTCGCGGATCTTCATCGCTGCTTCGCGGATTTCGTCAGGGATCATCGGCACGATGGGGCTGCCATCGTATTCATGACCGCCATGGACCATGAACACCAGTGGATCGACGGCTGCGCGCAGATCATCAGGCCAGTCGCACATCGGTGCAAGCGAAGAGCCACTCGGCAGTGCGATACGGATTGCCGCGACACGCTCCAGCCGGGCGCGTTCCACAACGGCATTGGTGAAGTGCGTGGTGCCTATCATCACGGCATCGAGTGGGCGACCGCTTGATCCGATCAAACCCGATACATGCGCAAGCGCCGCCTTGACGCCCGACATCACATCTTGTGTTGTCGGAACCTTAATGGAGGATAGGATTGTGGCGCCGTCGATCAGGACGGCATCCGTGTTAGTGCCGCCAACGTCAATGCCGATGCGTTTCATGGGAATACCGATTTGAATTCGAGGTCATAACCGAAGGCACGGGGCCCGACGGCGGCGATACCCGCAGGCGTAGTCAACAGTTCAGGGGCTGGGAGCGCTATGACCGTGACGCGTTGGCCATACCTGACGGATTCGGTGCCGATGGCACCACCTGACACCGTGTCTAGCAGGCACAGCAAATCCGGCGTCATGGCAACAGCCTGGTCATCGCGAAAAGCGACGGCCCATTCGTTCTGGAACGCCAGTTCCAGGCGTGATCCCTTGTCTGCATCAATACCTTCAATCGTCGTTTGACCACGTAAAAAGCCACCGGTGGTTTCGCGAACGACATCAACCACTTTGCCTCGGAACAGTTGCTTTCCGCCTTCATGGTCGAGAACCGCTTTCACCGCATCATCATGACGCGCACGTGCTTCGATGACGACACGGCCAAGTTCGGTCGCCTTGGTTACGGTGTAGTGGATGCCCCAATCCTTGACCTCGCGGCCCGTGCGCGGCGCCTTGCAGGTGGCCGCCGTCGAGCCGACTTCGGTGCAGACCTTGCGAGAGATACGCTCCATCCACTTCCACGACGCAGCGCGGGTGACGATCACCTCGTTGTCGCGAATATCGACCAGCGATAACGGGAACATCGGCAGGTTACCAATTGCAAATGAGGTCATCTGCGCTTCGGGATACGCCCGGCCCATCGCATCTGCGTTGACGACAGGGCGGTCGAGTATGGCACCCGCGAGGAAAGACGACAGTGCATTCGAGCCGCCGATCTCCACGCTCATAATGGCGCGGAACGGTTTTCCGAGATAATCCTCCATTACCTCGACAGCACGAGCGAGATGGACGGGGTCGCTCAATCTCTCTTGACCAACCAGCGGGGCACCCATCTTGGAGACGACTGCGACCATGTCGTCGTCGGCCAGATCCATCGGGTCCATGATCTGAACACGGCGGCCTTCCGCATAAAGGCGACGCAAATTAAGTGTAGAGATATAGGGGTTGCCGCCGCCACCAGTGCCCAGAATCCAGGCGCCCGTGGCGAGCGGTTCGATGTTTTCCTCGGGGAATTCCTGAAGCATGTGTCACCTATGGCAGTCGCGGGCATGCCCGGCCCGCACCCGTGCGAGCCGGAATTTTGTCACGGCGCGGCGAAATCAGTTCGCTTTGCAGTCCCAATAGAAGTTGGAGAAATTCAGATCCCAGCTCTGCATTGGAATGAAAGCATAACCTTGCAGGCACTTGTTGGCGCCGTAACGGCGGTTTGGTGCCACGGCCCAGACGTCGGGTTGCAGTTCAACGATTTTGGTCTGAAGTTCCTTGTAGGCTGCGTTCTGGGCGGCCACGTCGGTCTCGCCTCGCGCCTTGTCTATCAGCGCGTCGATCTCGGAGTTCTGCAACCATTCCATCGCCCACCACGTTCCGGCGGCCTTGGAATGATACTGGTTGTAGAACATCGCATCCGGTGAAGGATAGCTCGGCGAGACGTTCACCTGAGTGGAGGCAGGCGTCGTTTCCGGCTTGGCGGAGAGTTCAACGATGCGGTTCCAAGGCTCCGGCTTGATATCGAGCGTAATGCCGATCTGCTCCAGGTTGGCTTGCAACAGGAGCGCTACTTCCGCCTCGAAGGCAAGCGAGGCGACATAGCTGTTCACCAGCGTGATTTTCTGACCGGCATATTTCGATTTGGCGAGTTCTTCCTTGGCCTTTTCGAGGTCGAACACACCCGGCTCGATGTTGTCATTATGGGCGTCCTTGAACGCATCCGACAGCGGTCCTTTCATGTCGAAGCCTGGATAGATCACATCCTGAATGGTCTTATAGTCCGTTGCGTAGGCAATAGCGCGGCGTACATGGACATCGTCGGTGGGATAGACCTTCGTGTTGAGCTTGATAACGAAGCCACCAGCTGTCCGCGTCTGGATCAGCTTATAGCCATCCATCTTGCCAATTGCTTCATAGGTGTCGTTGCCGAGACCATGCGAGGTGAGGCCGAGTTCGCCTTTTTCAGCAAGCGCCTTAACGGTGGCATCATCGCTGGTTTGTACGAAACGGACTTCGTCGATTGGCTTGCCTTTGGTCCAGCCAAGGAAATAATCGGCATTGCGGGCAATGACCATGTCGGCGGAGCGGTTGTAGCTGACAAGTTTGTAAGGACCGGAACCGGCAGAGTGTTCGCCGACATAGGCCTCGCCCCATTTGTCTTCAGCCTTGGTATTGGCCTCGATCAGCTTCCGGTTCATGGCCATGAATATCGGCGTTACCGACATGAAGGGCGAAAACTGGCGTTCCAGCTTGAAGGCGACGGTCTTCTCATCCGGTGTGGTGATGTTTTCCGGTTTTATAAGGCCAACGACAAGGTTGGACGGGCCCTTGTTGATGCCGATCAGGCGCTGTACCGACCATGCGATATCAGAGGCTTTGACAGCGGTGCCGTCCTGAAACTTCGCATCATCGCGCAGGTGGAACGTATAGGTCAGACCGTCCTCGGACACATCCCAGGATTTCGCAAGATGCGGCACAATCTCGCCTGACGGGCTGACGGTGGTCAGGCCATCATACATGTTCACGATCGCCATATAGCCGGTGTAATCGGTTACCTTGGCCGGATCGAGAGAGCTGAAAATCTGCATCGTGTTGACGGCGATGGACACCTTTTCATCGGCAGCGGATGCCGACGCGGAATGCATCATCATGGCAAGGCTGGTGCCAAGCGCGAGCGCGGCAAGGCGAGATGTTCTGGACGTAGCTTTCATGCTGGTTCCTCTCTTAGATGCGGTAAATCCGCTTATGGTTAGGCAGCTTGACGGGCGAGTGCCGGCAGGGGTGAAAACGTCAATTCGGGGTAGCCGAAGGCCTTTGGTCCAACGACCTCGAGTGCCTGAGCGCTGCGCAACAGGTCGTGGCAGGGTATGGCCAAGACCGCGACACGTTGTCCGTAGCGCAGCAACTCAGTGGTGATGGGATAACCGGTATCCACATCGAGCAGCACGATCAGGTCCGGGACGGTAACTTCGACCTGGCCGTTGCGACGGAAGATCAGAAATTCGTTCTGGATGGCAACGCCAGCGGTCTGGCCCGCACAATCGTCAAAACCGGCCAACTCCATTTCACCAACGGCGAAACCACCGCGCAGGTGGCGTTTGAGATCTGTGATCTTGCCGTTGAAGATGCGGCGCCCTCCTTCGAGTTTGCAAACGGCAGCAATCGGGTCCTCCTGCGCTTTGCGGGCATCAATGACCGCTTGGCCGAGGGAGATGGACTTGGTGTAGCTTTTGGGAATGCCGTAGCGATTGACAAAATGCGCCTGCATCGGAGCGGTTGCCAGCATAGCACCGCCGCCCTGCGCCACCACGCAGGCGCGCGCCATACGTTCGTGCCAGACTTCGGTTACCGCGTGGCTGAAGATAACGGCATTGCCGTGCAGGTCGCACATCACCGAGGGGGTTGAGCTGTGGCCATAGATCGAAAACGTCGTCATCTGCATTTCGGGGAACGCACGCCCCATGCCGTCACAATCAAGGATCGGCAAGCCGCCAAGTGCCGCCGTCACCAGCGGATTGATGGCATTGGCGCCGCCGATTTCCTCGCAGACGATTGCGTCGATGGGTTGGCGGATCAGGTCTTCCATGGCGCGCAGGCAACGCAGACCCTCGCGCCCTTCACGCAGGCGCTCAGTTCCGACAACAGGCGCACCGATGCCACCAATCGACATGCAAAGAGCGTCCGGCTCGATCTGGTCGGTACCGAGGATTTTAAGCTCGTAACCGGCCTTCATCGCTTCCAGCGCCAGCAGCTTGCCCTGATAAGGATTGCCACCACCGCCGGTGCCGAGAATGCCCGCACCGATTTCCAGCGCGTCGAGATCCTCGACGGTGAGCTTGCGCAGATTGGCTTCATCGTATTTCAGCTTGCGCGCTTCAGCCATCATAGCCTCCCATTTCTCCAACGACCTTGACGTGAATGCGCGTGGCATTGCCGGGCAGGTAGGCCAGCGGCGTGTCCTCGCGTTCGATGACTTCCAGAGTTTCTGCTATCGCCCCGGCGGCAATCGCCTTGTCACGAGCTTCGGCTTCGGCCTCAACCAACGCGCTTTCACGCGTGCGACCGTCGATCAACGAGAAAACGCGATCTGTCTCACCGCTGATTTGCGCGATCGCTGCGCCAACGGCATTGGCAACCGCAAAATTATTCGGGCGGATGACCTGAAGGTCACCGATCGTCTCTGGCATCAGGATCGAGCCGCCGCCAACGGCGATGACGGGCACAGGCGTGGAGGAAATGCGGCTGCGCTCCACACAGGCTTCCAGCATGGCGTGAATCTTCTCGGCGGCTGCTTTGATCAAGGACGCTTCGAGACCTCCCAGCAACGCAGCGTCGCCAATATCTGCCTTGCCCGAGGCAATGGCGATATCCGTCGCTGTCAGGATTGAACCGCCGAAACACAAAGCATCCTCACGGACGCGATAACCAACCGATTTGGGACCGATGGTCACGCCCTTCTCACCCTCAACGACGAGCGAGCCGCCACCGAGGCCTATCGAGAACACGTCAGGCATGCGGAAATTCGTACGCACACCGCCGATATCGACCGTGGTCGATGCCTGCCGAGGAAACCCGTGAGAAAGCGAACCGACATCCGACGTCGTACCGCCGACATCGACCACGACGGCATCCTTGATGCCAGTCAGGAAGGCAGCACCGCGCATGGAGTTAGTGGGGCCGGATGCGAAAGTGAGAACAGGAAAGCTGCGCACGACATCGGCTGCCATCAGTGTTCCGTCGTTCTGTGTGATGTAAAAAGGCGCGGTAATACCGGCTGTTTCCAGCGCCTTGCCGAAGGCAGCGACGGTGCGGTCAGCCAGCGAGAGCAGGCTGGCATTCATGATCGCCGCACTTTCGCGCGCCAGAAGACCATGGCGCCCGATATTCTTGGACATCACAACCGGCAGACCTGGGCAATGCTGCTGTAGGATTTCCTTTGTGCGCAACTCCATCGCGTCGTTTATGCCACTGAATACGCAAGTGACTGCCGCAGCCTTGAGGCCCTTGGCGCGTATGTCGCCCGCTATACGGACGATTTCATCTTCGTCCAGCGGCGAGATCTCGCGCCCGTCGAATTCGTAACCGCCGCGAACCTGGTAACTGTGATTTCCGACGATCTCGCGAACGTCATCCGGCCAGTCGACCATCGGCGGCAGCCCGGCACCGGAGGGCAAGCCGAGGCGAATGGCCGCAACCTCCTCCATATGTCGGCGCTCAATCACTGCATTGGTAAAATGCGTCGTCCCGATCATCACAGCAGAGATGCGCGGCCGGTCGATGCCGGATGCCTCGATAACCTTTTCCAGCGCCTCGATGACGCCAGACGTCACATCTTCCGTGGTGGAGGCCTTGACGCCCGCCAGAACCGTTTTGTCTTCCAAAACGACAGCATCGGTATTCGTGCCGCCGACATCAATTCCAACGCGATACACGTCAGGCTCCTCTCAATCGGTTGTCTTGACGAGGAAGCGCATGCGCTCTTCCTCCGTCACGACAGGTTTCAGGCGCTCCTCCTCATCGCCGACGACCGGGATCGCCGCGATTAGCGCGCGGGTATAAGGGTGCTTGGGTTCGGCAAAGACCTGCGGGGTAGCACCCTCCTCGATAATTTCGCCGCGCAACATGATGGCTATGCGCGAGCAGAAATTGCGCATTAGCGACAGGTCATGGCTGATCATCAGATAGGTAAGTCCGAGTTCTTCACGCAGTTGCAGCAAGAGTTCGATCACTGTTTTCTGCACAGACACATCAAGCGCGGCTGTCGGTTCGTCCAGAATGAGAATTTTCGGTTCGGCGGCCAACGCACGGGCGATTGCCACACGCTGCTTCTGCCCACCTGAAAGTTCATGGGGATATTTGCCTAGATAGGATTGCGGCAATCTCACGAGGCCCAACAACTCACTCATGCGCGCCTCGCGGGCAGCGCCATCGAGACCGATGAATTTCAGTGGCAGGCTGAGTGTCTGCTTGACGGTTCGTTTCGGGTTGAGCGAGGTGCCAGGGTTTTGATAGACGATCTGCGTCAGGCGCTTGCCTCTGGGTGGCGCTGGCGCGTCGATAGACACCTTGCCGCTGGTCGGCTCGATGAGGTCCATTATAATCCGGGCGACCGTCGTCTTGCCTGAACCGCTCTCTCCAGCCAACCCAAAAACTTCGCCTTCGCGCAACGTCAGATTGAGGTCGCGAACGGCATGATACCCGGGACGGCGACCGTATATCTTGTTAAGTCCGCTGGCCGTCACGATAGGCGGGCGTTCGCTGCCGGGCTGATCGATGACGCGCGAGCCATAAAGCGGTGGCACGGCATCGAGCAAAGAAATCGTATAGGGCTGCCTAGGGGTCGACAGCATTTCTCTGCAAGGACCGGTCTCCACGATATCGCCATGGTGCATAACGACGACGCGATCTGCGGCCTTGCGCACGACACCGAGATTGTGCGTGATCATCAAGAGAGCCATGTTCTCCTGAATAACCAACTGATTGATGAGATTGAGGATTTCGTCCTGCGTTGTGACGTCGAGGGCTGTGCCCGGTTCGTCTGCTATCAGCAGTTTCGGCTGGTGCAGAAGCGCAAGACCGATCAGCACACGCTGGCGCATGCCGCCGGACAACTCCGACGGATAGGCATTCATGACGCGGTCGGTATCGCCTAGTTGCACCCGGCGCAGCACTGCAGCGATGCGGCTATAACGCTCAGAATGCGACGACGATTTTCCCTCACGCTTGTCGGCAAAACGCATGACATCATCGAGGTGGGTACCGATCTTGAAGACCGGGTTGAACGAAGACAACGGGTCCTGCATGATCAGCGAAAAAGCGCTGCCCTTCATGCTTTCGCGCTCGCTGCGCGAGATATCCAGAACGTTGCGGCCACTGAACGAGATGGCGCCCGAGCAAATGGAAGCGTTTTTAGGCAGGGTGCCGATGATCGCCTTGGCCGTTACCGACTTGCCGGAGCCCGTTTCGCCAATCAGCGCCACGCGTTCGCCTGCGAAAACGCTGAATGCGACATCGTTGAGGACTTGCCGCGTACGGCCATAGGTGGTGAACGAAACCGTCAGGTTCTCGACATTCAAAAGCGGCTGGCTCATCGCTTAGTTCTCCACATCGAACATATCGCGCAGGCCATCACCCAGCAGGTTGAAACCGAGGGTTACGTAGAAGACGGCAGCACCCGGGCAGACCACCTCCCACCAGAAATCCGGCATGAACTGGCGGCCATCTGCCACCATCGACCCCAGATCTGGTGTCGGTGGCTTGACGCCAAAGCCGAGGAAGCTGAGCGTCGCACCGAAAAGGATAACGAAAGCCGCATCGAGTGTCGTCTTGACAGAGATGACCGGCACGCAATTTGGCAGGATTTCACGAAAGAGAATATGCATCGGGCTTGCGCCCGCCAGTCGCGCCGCTTCGATGTAATCCTCCGACGCAATCTGCTTCGAAACGGCATAGATGAGGCGCGCATGCCAGGTCCACCACAAGAGGGTGATGGCGATCATGGCATTCATCAGCGTCGGCTCAAGCAGGTTAGAGACCGCGAGCGCCATGACAAGCGGCGGCATGGCGAGCATAACGTTGGTAAGACCAGAGATGAGCTTTTCTGTCCAGCCACCGAAATAGCCAGCCATCAAACCCAACACTGCACCCACCGGCACAGATATGCCAAGGACGCCGATCACCAGAAGAAGCGAGATACGCAGGCCGAAAATAGTCCGCGAGAAGATGTCACGACCAGCCTTGTCGGTACCGAACCAGTGCGCAGCGTCCGGCGGCAGATGACGGGCACGAAAATCCACAACTGCGCCGACATGTTTTGGATAGGGTGTCAGAAACGGGGCGAAGATCGCCAGAAAAATCACGGAAAAGATGATCAGCGCACCGATGACCGCAGCCGGATTGCGGCTGAACCGATACCACATCATGTAACCGGCGCTCAGGCCCCGATCGCTGGCATCGAGCATTTTGATATCGGCCATCAGCGGACCTCCTTGCGACGAAGGCGCGGGTCTATCATCGTGATGAGAATATCGACGATGAGGTTCGCGACGATGAAGAACAGCCCGGCGACCAGCACGACGGCGGTAACGGCGTTGAGATCCTTCTGTAAAATCGAAGTGAGGCCGTAGGATGCAAAACCACCCCAAGCAAAAATCATCTCGATGACGAAGGCGTTGCCGATCAGCGAGGCGAATTCCAACCCCATGATTGTCAGAGGTGCGATGGATGACAGCTTCAGTAGGTATTTCAAGATGATCACACGTTCCGGCACCCCAAAGCTTTTGAGTGTGAGCACATGGTCCTTGCGCTGGTTTTCGATCATCGCAGAACGGGTGATCCGGGTGATCTGACCGATACCGGCCATAGATAATGCAAAGGCTGGAAGGATGAGATGTTGCAGAGCGTTGATCGATATGTCCGGGCGACCCGTCAGCAGACCATCGAGAAGCAGTAGTCCGGTCGGGCCACCAGCCCAGTCCAGCCCGTGGTCAAGCCTGCCGATGATGGGCCAGCCTGAGAGAAAACGGGCTGCGATCAGCTGAAGGGTGATGGCGAAAAGGAAGCTGGGGATAGTGACGCCGGTCAAAGACAGCAACCGACCGACATGGTCGAGAGCACGATCTCGGTAATGAGCCATGATGACACCGAGCGGGATCGCCACCACGAACATGAAGATCACCGAGACCAGAACCAGTTCGAGCGTAGCAGGGACTGTCTGCGCAAGATCAGTGATGACAGGACGTTGCGACACTAGCGACATGCCGAGATCACCGCGCAATGCCTTGGCAATGTAATCCACATATTGAAATGCGAGCGGCTGATCGAGCCCCATCTGCAAGCGCAGGGCTTCGATCTGTTCAGATGTTGCCGCGGGCCCCAACGCCATGCGGGCAGGATCGCCCGGCACGACGCGCGCCAGCACAAATATCATGATCGAGAGAGCAACCATCACCAACACGAATGTGCCGAGCCTGGTGAGGATGGCGATCAAGGGATGTTGCTGCATCGTGGTAGTGGTCCTCGTGCGTCGCTGAATTGTCTCCAGCATTCCCGAGCAAGCACATGTCAGCAACCGGTCATAAGTATAGTTTTTTTCTGTCATGGTATAGGTTAGAAGATCGATGTGAGATATTGGATTCAGATGCCCAATTCGTTGCCACGCCCTCAGATTGTCCGAAGAATCACGACTGAAGCCAGCGCGATCATATTTCTGCGCGCACCGGCAGGAGCTGGAAAATCTGTTGTTTTGCACCTGTGCGCTAATGACATCGGAATACAGGTGTGTTCCGCACATCAGCCCCGCATGGACGATGTCAAAGATGGCGTTCTGATATGGGACGTGCCTGTTACAGCACGCTCCGCACGGCTTTCGGCACAGGTGTTGGACAATGCGCGGCGCATCGTCATAGCCTGTCGCCCTGAACAACGGATCAGCGGGTTGGCACGACGGATCATGCATGAAGGCGCCGTTACCATCTCGGCTGACGATCTGACTTTTAGGGAGGAAGAACTTGCCGGGCTCCCCGCAGCACAACGACACACATTGCTGGAGGCATATGCGGGCTGGCCAGCCTTTTTGATCATTTCAGGACAGCCTGATGACGACACCTGCACGAATTACCTGCGGGAGACGTTCCTGACGTCGCTGTCCCCTGCTCAGACAGCTAATTTATCGATATGGCTGGAAACGCCCTCTGCCGGGAGCGCTGGTGACTGGAAAACCCTCCTGCCGCCAGCCCTTACGAGCATGCCCGCACGTCACACGCATTTGCTGCGTCTTCTCCAGGCCGCTGTTCAAGAGCGTGTTTCGGTATTGATTGAGAACGGTGCGGTCATCGACTTCGCTTCGGCCATGGAACGCGCCGGACGCCCTCTTCTAGCCATGGACCTGCTCCTCGACAACGGATATGAGGAACACGCGGCACAAATTCTCGAACGCGCCCACGGACGAGAATTGATTTATCGCGGCAGCGTCAAGGCATTTCAAAACATCATCATGCGCTTCTCGCAGCCCATCATGGCGACAAACGAGACTGTGCTCTTTGCAGTGGCACGTAGTCTGTTGAAGCAGGGCGAGCTTTCACGCGTCCGGCATCTGGTGTCTCGGCACCTCGGCCACGATTATCTGGATCCGCTGAAGGTCCTTACCAGCAACTCCCGTTTCTCCTTCGCGGCCCGCACATTTCGCCTCAACCTGATGATCAGCGAAGACCTGACGCCGAACGATGCCATGATTACGCGGCTGGGTGAATTCATGGCCGATTATCCGCTCGGCGATTACGGAAAATGGTCTGGCTATTACAACGCCATACTGGAGTTCGAAATCCGGCGCCGCAACTTCCGAGAGGCGGAGGCCGCCGCTGCCCGCGCGCTTGTTTATCTACGCAAGAGAGGCGGGCAGCCGCTTCTGGAATTCTTCATTCACCTTCACCAGATTGTGCTGCGGCTGATGAGTGGTGATGCACTACTCGCGCGCTGCGCGGCAAAGGATGCGCGGGACCGGCTGGAGACCGTGCCGCACGATGCCATTCAGGAGTTCCGCATGCTTCGGCTCGCGGAAGCGTGCCTGGCCTATGAGGCTGGCCGACCGCGCGACCTCTTGGACTTCGTGCAGACCGACTTCGAGGCATTTGCCGCCGCCGAAATCTGGCCGAGCCTGATGCAGTTCGCCCTGCATTATGCCTCGCAGGTTTTGGGCGATCATTTCGCTATGACGATCCGCCCCGGCTTTCTCGACGGGCTATGGATTCATCTGTCGGAAGGACTGCAATTCCACGCGATGATGGAAATCCGCACAGCCATCGCCTACCAGAATGCCAACCGGTGGACGGATGCTGCCGCAACTCTGACCGCCGTACGAATGCCGATTGGCCGCAACTGGGTAGATAGTGCTACGGATGAATTGACCCGTCTTGGCCGGCGCGACGAAATTGCCTATGCCATGGCATGGCTGCGCGACGCCGTCCATATCGCCACACCTCGCACCTATTTGCGCCGCCAGATCGATGCACTCATCGTCAACCCCAAGGTGACCAACCGTGAGAAAGTTGCGTTGCAGTTATGGCAGAGTTACGTTTCCCATCAGCGACGCGACAATGCCAGCGCACGCGCGCAGTTGCTTTCAGCTTTGGAAACAGCCACACGACTGGGATGTCACGGTGTGCTTTCAGAAGAGCGGCTGTTTCTTTCGCCATTGCTCAACGATCAGCGCATCAGCGCTTACATCGAGACATCATCGGATGTGCGCATGGCGCTTTCCATTTTTGCAGCGTCCGTCAACTCACCACATGCAAAGGCGCTTCACGGCGGCCTTTCACAGCGACAGGCTCAGATGCTGCAACTGATCGCCGCCGGGATGGCGAACAAAAAGATCGCCAGCACGCTAAATATCTCGGAAGTGACCGTGAAATTTCATGTCGGCAACTTGTTTCGGAAACTTGGCTGCTCGCGGCGAGCCGAAGCGATCCGCGCCGCCAAGGCACTGGGATGGACATGAGGCTGGGTAATGCTCTCGGCGCCCAAATGACCACAAGCGCAAGTCGTATATACAGACAAGACCGTGGTGGGGTAGTCATCGCGGTTTTACGAGAGGTTCTTCCCGTAGAAAAGCATGATCGCTGCGAGAGTGATAATCCCGATGCCTGTTAGGCCGAGATACCTGCTTCTCGTTGTCCCTTCCCGGTGGAATATAGCTACCGCGAAGGAAAAGAGTGACCAGACGGTTGTGATAATGACCAACAGCTAGGAATACAGAAACGGACCGAGATCGTAGCCTCCACCACCGATGGACGGTGCAGGATTTATATCAACCTGCAAGCAGATCAAGGTGAGAACCGGTATCACGAGAACCGATATCCATACCCAGAACAACTTGTTTTTCATCAGCATTCACCGAGTAAGCGACGATACCGGTGAGCGGCATCGCACCTCACCGTATACGCCATACGCGATGCTGGAGGTAGCCGAATCCACAACCACGTCCCATCCTAACTGACCATCAGTTTTGACAGAACAACTGGAAAAAGACCTAGCACCCCAAAAGTCTAGATCAAAATTCAGGCGATCAGAGCCGGGTCCTTCCAAAGACGAAATCCGCCTTCGAAAGCGAGTGCGTTGTCACCACGCCGGCAATTAGGAGGCAGGGTTTCTAGTTTTTTGACGTTGCCGCCGCCGATGACGACGTAGTCAGGCTCAAGGGCTGCAGTCAGGCGCTTCACGACATCGAAGACGCGCTTGCGCCACACCGTATTGCCCTTTTTCTCGCGATAGGTTTCGCTGACATAGTGCTCATATGTCTTTCCTTTTCGATACGGCAGATGCGCGATCTCCATGGGTTGGGTCACATTTTCGACGATCATCGCAGCACCGAGCCCCGTGCCCAAACCTAGAAACAGCATTCGCCCGCCATCATAGGAGCCGATAGCTTGGATCAGCGCATCATTCACGATGCGAACTGGGCATCCGAAGGCACCGGAGTAATCGTAGCCAACCCAGCCTTCACCCAGATTGACGGGGTCGTGGAGCGGCTTGTTGTGCACGACCGGACCTGGATAACCCATGGCGATCGCGTCGTAGTGCATCCCAATCGCCATAGCTTTTACAGCAGCGACCATGCCCTGCGCCGTCATCGCCGCTCCGCTCTCGACCTTATTTTCTTCGCCGCCCGCGCTGGAACGGATTTTCACATGACTGCCACCGATATCGATCGTCAGCACGGTGCGATCTTTTTCCTTCACCATATGATCCGTCATCCTGCCCTCCATCATCGTCAAGTGGGCTCGCCCCGAACACGCGGCAGCCGTTAGATACCATGAGCAAGCCAAAGTATGGCCTGCTCAACGGCATTTGCTCTATTTCGCCTTTTCGAGATGGCCGCCAAACGCGTGGCGCATGGCAGAGAGCACCTTGCCCGAAAACTCCGCCTCGCCGCGTGAGGAAAATCGCTCGAAAAGCGCGGACGAGAGCACTGGTGCGGGAACACTTGTCTCGATGGCTGCCTGAAGGGTCCAGCGTCCCTCTCCAGAATCCGAGACGCGCCCATTATAGTGCTCGAGATGCGGGTCCTGCTTAAGCGCTTCCGCGGTCAGGTCAAGCAACCAGGAACTGATGACCGAGCCATGCCGCCAAACCTCTGTCACAGCAGGGAGATCAATATCGAACTGATAATATTGCGGGTGGGCCAGCGGTGCGGTTTCTGCATCGGCTTCGCGAGCGTGGGTTCCCGCATTCGCAGCCTTGAGGATGTTCAAACCCTCGGCATAGGCTGCCATCACGCCATACTCGATACCGTTATGAACCATCTTGACGAAGTGACCCGCGCCGGATGGACCGCAATGCAGATAACCCATAGGCGCAGTGCCGGTGGTTGGATCAGCTGCAATGCCTTGTCCCGCGCCGGGCGCAAGGGATGCAAAAATCGGATCGAGCCGCTCGACGGCTGCCTTCGGTCCGCCGATCATCAGCGAATAGCCACGCTCCAGCCCCCACACGCCACCCGAGGTGCCGGTGTCGATGAGGTCGATACCACGCGTGGCGAATTCTGCCGCGAGATCGATCGCATCGCGATAGTTGGAGTTGCCTCCATCGATGATGGCGTCGCCCTTCTCAAGTTTGGCGGCAAACTCCCGCGCGATCTTGGGTGTAATCGCGGCGGGCAGCATGAGCCAGACGGCGCGCGGCGGCGAAAGCTTTGCCACGAGGTCTTCCGGCGAGGTGGCCCCGGTGGCACCTTCCTTCACAAGCGCTGCGACGTTGTCTGGATTGACGTCGAAGACGACGCAATCGTGGCCGTGTTTAAGGAGGCGACGCACCATGTTGGCGCCCATTCGTCCGAGTCCGACCATTGCAATTTGCATTTTTACACTCCGTTTTCTTTCGACCGTTTCGGTCGCATCATTCGCCGAGGCGAACGGCAAAATTCTGGTTTTCCCAATGGCCCTCTCCCGGCCAGAAGAAGGTAAAATCTATCGTAACAGCGGCTGGCGCTTCCTGAACCGGCAAATCGGCAAAGTGCGTACCAAGGCCGGAGCTCGTCGTTTCCGTATCAGTCGTCGTCGCCCATCCATCGAGGCTCCAATGAACGATGGCCGGGACTTCAAGTTCCAGCCGGAGCGCTTTTCCTGTCGGCATCGTGGCCAGCCGGTTGTTGAAGCGCCAGATGCGTAGGAATGATGGTGTTTTTGCTCCTATGTAACGCTCTACACCCTGAGGAGGCATATCGAATACCGCACCGTCGGCCAGGGAGCGCACCAGTTTGATATGCTCGGAATGAGCCCAGACGAGTGGCATCGCGCTGCCCGATGGGCGGCCATAGAACAGTTCGCGCTCGGGAATATCAACGCTGTCCCAGACCTGTTCGGGCAACAATCCACCGTCACCTGCCGATTTTTCCAGCGTCGTTAAAAGTGCTTCGGCGACCTCGCGGCGCCCTGCTGCCAGTTCGTAATGGGCACGCTCGCCGGTCAGAAGCGGCCATGCGCGCCCCTGCCCTGTGCCATCGAACGGCCACCCATCCTCATGTTCGCCATAACCATCACCGGTATAGCGATACCAGACGGGCCCCTGAGGCAAATCGGCCTTGAGGCTATGGTCGATCGCCTTCACGGTTGCAACGATGCGTGGATCATCGGGCGCGCGCAGGCCAAAACGCACCAGCGCCAACGCGTCCGGGCTGATGACCGCGCCAGTGGGCAGGGAAGAACGGTCTGGCGTCTGGTTACGGATCGGCGTAGCGCCTGATAGGACAGCGGCACCGGTTTCATCGGGAGAAGCGATGCGCACGTAATGACCGGATATGCCGAGTTCCGCGCAAAACGTGTCATCCCCTGCAAATGTCCAATCCTCGATCTGCTCGTTCCAGCAGTCGGCAGTTTCGCGCAGATGGTTGGCGGCCACGGCATCATCCGCTGCCTCCAGAAAATCAGCGGCTGCGAGCAGCGCCGCGATCTCGACAGCCAGCGTGAAGGGGCTGTAACCGACATCCTCTTCCCAGCGATCTTCGCCGGTAACCGGCCCGTTGGCGAGAATATAGCCCGCCGCGCTGCGCACCATCGGCATAAAATCCGCCTGCCCTGCTACATCCAGATGGCCGCGGTGCCGCAGCATGTCGGCCAACAGGATGGGAAAAGCGCATTCGTCCATCTGAACGCCCGGCCAGTAGGGCTTTCCGTCCAGCCACAGGTTCTGCGGCCAGCGACCGGAGGGCTCCTGAACATCCCGCAGATAGTCGAGGATCGCAAGCGCCTCGCCGACATCACCCGCAGCCAGAAAGCCGCCCGCTGTCTCCACCAGATCGCGCGGCCAGACAAGGTGATAGCCGCCGAGATCGTCGTCGCCCTTCGAAAAACCCCAGGGTATCGACAGGCTTGCCACAACCGCGCCCGGACGATCGGCAGCACGATGCGCAGCCAGCACCGCCGTCGAGACGCGGTAGGCGTTGACACCGTCTTTCTTATCGCGATCAAGCGCCACCAGACCTTTCTGCCAACCGCGCCAGTTTGCAACGTAGACTTTGCGTGCCTTTTCGAACCCATCGTTCAGACTGGCCGTAGCAGCCTCAGCCGCTTCATATTCGGTCTGGCCAAAACCAAGCGCCAGCGTCGCCGTGCGTTGGCCGCCGGTTAAGTCTATTTCTCCAGCAAGCGCGACATTGCCGTCATCAGCACGTTGATATTGCTGGAGAATGCGTCCGTCTTTGCGCAGCTGCTGCCAGCCATCGGAGGCCCCAACAAAACCGGCACTGACGGCTTGCCACGGGCAATCTGAAATGAGCGCCAGATAGCGCGAGCGCCCGCTGGCGAAGAGAACCGTCCGCCCTTCATATTCGCCGATCCAGCCCGAATTCAGATCTCCCGAATTGACAAGATGCGGCGCAAGCAACGCCGTCAAGCGGTAGTCCGCAGCCTTTCCCTTTAGAGGGATAAACGTGACCTGCTGGAGGACACAACTAAGAGCAGGATCGCTGATCACTTGCTTTTCGATACGGTATGCCCCGTCTTTCGCGGTATTAACGATCGAAAAAGCCGGAACACCATCATCAAGGGGATGGGTCGCCGACGTGCAGTCTCGCTTCTCCTCGGAGAAATAACCATCCGGGCCGGTCACGACAAAACCGAAATCGCGCGTGCAAGCGCTGTCGACACGCGGATAATATATCTCGTTGAGTATTCCATGACTGAGCGTGAACCAAACTGGCGACGTTTTTGAAAGAGCCGTTCCAACGCCATTCTTCGCACTAGACGTCCAACGCGCCGCAACCCCAGGCGCGCCTGGCGCGCTATCGATCATCGTGCTGCGCGTAAATGCTTGGGGAGTAAACGCTTTTTGTCCCTGGTCCATAGGGGAAACCTCGGTAGTAAACGAATGGACGCTTCGCGTTGCGAAGGGAACGACCATCGTAGCTGAGCTCCACATCGCTTCGGATGTGGCTTCACATCCAAGCTAGGCTCCCGCATCTCGGCCTACAACTTACGTTTTTGTAATTTATCTGGACCTACACGTCAGCGTCGACAGGGCGCGCACGTCGAAAGCCTGAAAACCCATGCATCAGCCGACGCTTGCCGGACCTGCGATAAGGCCGGCAAGCTTTGCCCGTTGATATGGGGAAGCGCCCAGAAGACGAATCATCGTCGACATTACGCGCTTGCTTCGATTGGAAACTCTTTGAATTTAAGATGCCAGACGAATGTGGCGATCATTTTCGGCGATAAGCTTCTTTGCCCTTGCAAGGCTTTCTGGCTGTTCAGCATGATAGCGACGACCGATTTCCATCATCAGGACCGTACCGGGCAGGAATGTGAGCTCAGAGAAAATTCCCTCCCAGTCCATATCGCCCCAACCGAGCGGCATGTGGAGGTCGCCAATGCCCAGCGCTGTATTTTCCTGGAGGTGGTAAGGCTTGTAGAACGCCTGCGGACGACCGAAGCTGTCGTGAACATGCAGATGCCCGGTCACCGGTGCCATAGCGCGCAGCTCATCGCGGAAATTCAGGCCACGATAGGTGGATTCGATATAGGCATGGCTGAAATCGATCAGCGCCACGAGATTGGGATGCCCAACCGCCTTCACCGTTTCAGCGATCTGGGTCGGTGTCTGGCGGTATTGCCCAAGTTCCGTGGTGAAAATGTTCTCAAATGCAATGCGCACGCCGTAAGGTTTGCAGAATTCTGCCAGTTCATGCAGAGCCTCGCGCTCGCGGCGGTCGGCATCGGCGCGTTCAGCCAGTTGGTCTGCGCGCAGGCAGCCACCGTGCTGAACCAGAATGCGCGCGCCGATACGGTCGCAGACGACGGCCAGCGCCTTTGCCGCATCGATCTGGTAGCGGCAGGTCGCCGGGTCCATGAAGTTGGACGAGACGAGACCGTGGACGGTGTAGCGAAAGCTGAACTGTTTCGTCAAAGCGACGAGCCGTTCGGCGCGTTCCTCGATAATACGTCCCCCGGCGATAAGGTCGAGGCTGGTAAGTGCCAGCTCAACGGTATCGACGCCCATATCGGCGAGAACGCGCAATTCCTGTTCGAGGCTTGCCAGTTCTCCGTCGGTAGAGCCGGCATTGAAGCCTGTGCCAATGATATTACCCATGTTCGTCTTCCTCTTCAGGTCGGTTGCATTTCGGAGTGGATGTCGCGATGGAGCCGCAGCACAAGGTCGGGACTATCGGATGTGAGATGACCGATTTTGCGCTCCAGCCAGGGCCGGATTAGCGCCTCGTCGTTGAGCGTCCAGACGCCGAGCCGGTGGAGTGGCAGTGTCTGCGTGATGAGTGACCACTCCGCCGCCATGAGTTCATGGTGGATGGCGACGATATCAACGAGCCCGTCGACGCTGTGCAAAAAGGTTTCAAGGCCGCCCTGCTTTGCGGCCCACTCGGCGTTGACCGAGACCAGACGCGCGATATGCGGCGCAACCCGGCGGCATTCCTCCAGCACGGAAACGTCAAACGATGTGAGATGGCAGCGGCTGGCGAGGCCAAAGCGCTCGATCTCTTCAACGACCTTTTCCGTGATGGCGGGATAGGGCCGCTTCGCCTCGTCGGATTTGATCTCGACATGGAGCTGCTTGCCATCGGCTTTCGCCAGAACGGCGAGAACGTCGCCAAGCGTCGGCACGGTGTCTGCTGAACCTTCCAGATATGTCGTTTCACGGTCCTGCGGCGTTAGCGTACGGACAGGTCCGGTCATATCGGTCGTGCGGTCAAGCGTGGCGTCGTGGATGACCAACAATTCGCCAGCGTCCGTCAGGTGCACGTCGAATTCAACGGCATCGACATCCAGTGCCAGCACGTTGCGAAAGCCGGTAAGCGAGTTTTCGGGCCAGAGGTTGCGGGCGCCGCGATGGCCGACGATTTTTGTCATGGGACTGTCCTTTCAGCGAAGTGTCGGGTCGAGTTTGTCGCGCAGCCAGTCCCCGACCAGCGAGATGGAGAGCGTCGTCATCATGATGACGAAGGCCGGGGCCAACATGATCCAGGGCGCGCGGGTGAGGTATTCGCGACCGAAGCCGACCATGTTGCCGAGGCTGGTTTCCGGCGGCTGGACGCCAAGACCGAGGAAGGAGAGCCCGCTTTCCATCAAGATGATTTCCGGGAAGGTCAGTGTCATGGAGACGATGAGCGTTGCGGCGACGTTGGGCAAGATGTGGCGCATGTAGACGCGCGCGGGTGTGGCACCCAGCTGCACGACAGCCGAGGCATAGCCCTGCGCACTGGCCGAAATGGCCAGACCGCGCGCGATACGGGCATAGCGCTCCCACCCGTAAAAGCCCATCAGACCGATCAGAAGCGGCATGGAGGAGCCGAAAAAGGCGAGAACCGCCAATGACATGACGAGGAACGGTAATGCAGCCTGGAAGTCGGCCAGCATCAACACGAACTGCTCAATCACGCCTCGGAATTTGGCGGCCAGAAACCCGAGCGTCGTGCCGAACACAGCTGAAATGATCGTCGCGCCGAAGGCGATGGTGAAGGACACGCGGATGGACTGGATGAGACGCGACAGCACATCGCGGCCCAGCTCATCGGTGCCCAGAAAATGTGCCGGGTTGCCCGGCAGCGACAGGCGAGCCCGCAAATCCATGGCTGTAATACCAAACGGACGGATCGTATCTGCGAAGACGGCAACAAGAATCATCGCTGCAAGCCAGCAGATACCGAAGGTAACGGAGAAGGGAATTTTGCGCAGTTGCCGGATGAACCGGGTGAAGATGGAGGCTTCGGGTGCGGGCTGACGGGTTGTGTCTGCGATTGTCATCACTCAAATCCTCAATGGGCTGTCTGGCTGCGCAGGCGCGGGTCCAGCCAGCCGTAGAGCAGGTCCACGATCAGGTTCGACACGACCATGGTGGCGGCAATCAACAGCAGGATGCATTGCACCACGGCGAGGTCGCGGTTGGTAACCGACACCACCAGCAGGCGACCGATGCCCGGCCAGGAGAAGATCGATTCCACCACGACGGCACCCGCAATCAACGTGCCGACCATGAAGCCGACGATGGTGACGATGGGGACAGCGGCGTTGGGCAGCGCGTGCCTCCAGACGACATCCTGCCACCGCATGCCTTTGGCGGAAGCGGCGCGGATATAGGGCTGGCCCATGACCTCGATCATGGCGCTTCGCGAAAACCGGGCGAGAATGCCGATGCCGCCGATGCTCATCGTCAGTGTGGGAAGAATACCGTGCTGCCAGGTGTCGTGGCCGCCGGATGGCAGCAGCCCGAGCGTGATCGAAAAGATCAGCACCAGCAACAGGCCCATGACGAATGAGGGAATGGTGAAACCGAAGATGGCTGCCAGAATGACGCCGCGATCAACCGCGCTCTGGCGATGCAGCGCCGCATAGACGCCGGCGGGGATGCCGATCAGAACTTTCAGGAAAAGTGCGGGAATGGTCAGTTGCAGGGTGGCGGGAATGCGCTCGATGACCAGCTGCATGGCAGACGCCTTGTCGCGCATGGAAACGCCGAAATCACCCGTCAGGATGGACTTCATATAGGCGAAATATTGAACCCAGAGCGGCTGATCAAGGCCCCACTCCTTGCGGAACGCATCGACGGCCTCTTGCGGCACATCGGGACCGAGCATGATCTGGGCGGGATCACCCGACAGACGCAGCACGACGAAGGCAAAGGTCATCACCGCGATGATGGTGACGAAGGCGCGGAGAAAGCGGACGGAGACGTAACGCAGCATGGGATGTTCCTTACGCCGCAACCGGCTGATCGGCACCGGCCACCAGATGGCACGCAGCGGTGCGGCCACCCGACACCGGTCGCAATGGCGGAACGCTGGTGCGGCAGAGATCGACGGCAACAGGACAGCGCGGATGGAAAGCGCAGCCGGATGGGCGATTGGCCGGGTTTGGTGGCTCGCCTTGCAAGATGGTGCGCCCCTTCAGCATCGTGCCCGGCACCGGCACGCTGGAGACGAGCGCCTTGGTGTAGGGATGCAGCGGCGTGGCGAAGATGACGTCCGATGACGCCTCCTCGACAATACGCCCGAGATACATGACAGCGACGCGGTCTGCGATGTTGCGCACGACTTTCAGGTCATGGCTGATGAAGACCATGGCGATGTGGTTCTGTTCCTGCAAATCGCGCAGCATGTTCACAACCTGCGCCTGGATCGACACGTCGAGCGCCGAAACGGGCTCGTCGCAGACCAGAAGTTTGGGCCGCGAAGCCAAAGCGCGGGCAATGACGACGCGCTGGCGCTGGCCGCCGGACAGCTCATGCGGATAACAACCCGCCTGATCCGGTCTCAGGCCAACGGCAGACATCAGTTCGGCCACGCGGGTTGCCCGGTGCTCTTTGGGCACGAGATTATGGATGGCGAGGGGTTCGCCGATCTGTTCGGCAATGGTCAGACGCCGGTCAAGCGCAGCCAGCGGGTCCTGGTAGACCAGTTGCATCTTGGCGCGCAGCGCCCGCCATTCTGCCGTGCCAAGCTTCGGCATCGGCTGGCCCTCGAAAACCATCTCTCCCCATTGCGGCGGATCGATGCCGAGCAGCATGCGGCCAAGTGTCGATTTACCGGAACCGGATTCGCCGACGATGCCAAGCGTTTCACCCGGCATGACGGTCAGGTCGATACCATCGACGGCGCGCACCGGCGCAGATTTGCCGAACATGCCCTGGCGAACCTCATAGGTTCTGACGAGGTCTTTCGCCTGAAGAAGAGGCGCGGTCACGATACCGCCTCCAGAACTCGGGTTTCCGATGGAGACCGGACGCCAACCGGATGGTGGCAGGACAGGAGACGGTGATCATCCAGCGCGGTCAGTTCAGGCTGGCGAATACGACAATCCAGCGCGACATGGGAACAGCGCGGCGAAAACGCGCAGCCATGCGGCAGATCACGCGGGTGCGGCACGGTGCCGGGAATGGGGATCAGTCGCGAGCGCCGACCATCCAGCCGGGGAATGGCATCGAACAGACCGCGTGTATAGGGATGTCTGGGATTGCTGAAAAGTGCGGAAATCTTCCCCTGCTCCACGATGCGACCGGCATACATGACACATGCGCGTTCGCAGACCTGACTAACCGCGCCCAGATCGTGGCTGATGAAGATGGTCGCCATGCCGGTCTCTTTGCGCAACACGACCAGCAGATCGAGGATCTGCGCTTGGATGGTGGCATCGAGCGCCGTGGTCGGCTCGTCGGCCACCAGAAGGTCGGGTTCTCCGGCCAAGGCCATGGCGATCATCAGACGCTGGCATTGCCCGCCGGAAAACTCATGCGGAAAAAGGTCGAAGCGATTGCGGGCATCGGGAATGCCAACCATATCGAGAAGGCGCAGCGCCTCTTTTTTCGCAGCATCACCCATGAGGCCGCGGTGAATGGCGAGCGTCTCGGTGATCTGTCTACCGATTTTTAGAACCGGGTTGAGCGAGCTGGAGGGGTCCTGAAAGATCATCGCGATGCGTTTGCCACGGATGCCTTCCAGCACAGAACACGGCGCGCCCAGAATTTCCTTGCCATCGAGTTTGACCGAACCGGAAACCGTCGCCTTGCCCGGAAGAAGTCCCAACGCCGCAAGCCATGTGACAGACTTACCGCAACCGGATTCACCAACGAGGCCGATTGCTTCACCGGGGGCGACATCGAGATCGATACCGTGCAGAACCTGGATGCCATCGAAAGCGACCTTGAGGCCGCGCAGTTCCACGAGATTGGAAGCCATGGGAGCTCATCTCCATTTCACAAATAAACGACGCCGGTCGCAATAAGGCGACCGGCGTTAAAGGGTAACAGGATCAGGAATTCCAGTTGGCGGTGCGGAAATCCATGGCGAAGGCAGGGGCGGCCTTCCATTTCAGCGAGGACTTCATGCCGGTGAAGACGGCGTTCTGGTGCAGAACCTGATAGGCCGGGTCTTCGCGCTCGCAAATCTCCAGCATGCGGGTAATGGCCTTCTTGCGCAGAGCACGATCCGTCGAGGTTTCCATGACCACGGAGAGCGTGTTCATCTCTTCGTTGGTCCAGTCCTTCTTCT
The DNA here is from genome assembly GCF_030209855.1 of Agrobacterium sp. lyk4-40-TYG-31. Taxonomy (NCBI): domain Bacteria; kingdom Pseudomonadati; phylum Pseudomonadota; class Alphaproteobacteria; order Hyphomicrobiales; family Rhizobiaceae; genus Agrobacterium; species Agrobacterium sp. lyk4-40-TYG-31. The sequence continues at coordinate 247,256 of NZ_JARVRE010000002.1, read as the reverse complement.
GCTGGGCTTCGCCATTGGGACCAAACTGCACCACCATAGGTGTGATCGGATCGTTGATCGTGTTAGCCGCAGACCAGTCGCGAACACCCTTGACGCCTTCCGTGTCGTGGATTTGCGCCCAGTTTTCCTTCATCTGGATTTCAACGTTGAGACCAACCTGCTTCCACATCTCGACCATGATCTGCGCCGTCGCAGTCTGGTTGGTGTAGTAGTTGTTGAGCAGGCGGTAAGGGATCGGATCGCCCTTGTAACCCGCATCTTTCAGCAGTTTCTGAGCAAGCTCCGGGTTAAATTCGGGTACCGTCCAGCCATCCACGAACATGTCCGTGGCCTTGAAGGATTCAAATTGCAGGCCAGCGGGAACGACAGTCTGGCCAGCCCAAAGTGAGTCAACGATCGCCTGACGATCGATCGAATGTGTCATGGCGCGGCGAACCAACGGGCTTTTGAGGACGGGGTTCTGGGTGTTGAAGGTGGAGATGCGGTGATTCCAGATGGTGGAGTTCTGGACTTCGAGACCGGGCGCTGCCTGAACCGCAGCAATCTGGTCGGGTGGAAGGTCACACGCAAAATCATATTCGCCTGAGAGCAAACCGTTGACGCGGGAGGCGACTTCCGGGACTTCGACGAAACGGATTTGCTGCAAAGGTGGACGACCACCCCAATATTCATCGAAGGCAGCGAGCGTCAGCGACACGTCCGGTCTATAGTAGGCCACCATATAAGGGCCTGTAGTGACCGGCTTGCGAGCCCAATCCATATAGGTCTTGGCTTCGTCCCAAGAGCGGCGGCTGGTGATCTGACTGCCGAAGGAATAGAGGCGGCCTTCAAGCGTCACGTCCGGTGTCGCGTTGTGAAAACGAACGGTATATTTATCAACGACTTCGACACCCTTCAACGCAGGCCAGAGGCGGCGCCCAACGCCCGGCACAATGGCGGGCAACTCCTTGGCGGTCACAGGCTTGTTGTCATCTTCAAAAATCGTCTTGCCGCCTTTTGGCTCGGTATTGCCAAAGACACGTTCTTTGGAAAACGAAAATGCCACGTCTTCTGCGGTCATTTCGTCGCCATTGTGGAACTTCACGCCCTGGCGCAGTTTCAGTTCCAGCGTCTTCTCATCAATACGATGCCACTCGGTCGCAAGACCCGGCACCGGGCCTTGATCACCCATCCAGTTGCGATTGATCAGACCTTCCCACAGGTTCGGGAAGAAAATCCGCTCGCCCACATTCGATCCCTCGTACCAAACATCCAGCGTATTGTAGATGGTCATCTTCTGAACGGCGATCGTCACAGACGGACGAGCACTCTGGCTGAACGACATGCGCGGCAGGACGATGCTGCCTGCAGCAGCGGACATGAGCCCCAGCGCGTGGCGGCGATTGATGGAAAGCATGGATCACTCCTGTATGACAAAGGACGATACGGACGCGCAGACACATGCGCAGCGCCGCAGGGCACCGCGTCAGGTTCCGTTCAATGGGACTGTCGATTTCGTGTCGAACGACGGGTAAGGCTAAACCCCTTTACCGGCCTCTCGACTTCGATTACCTCTAGGTTACAAATGTTACGCTGTTGTGACATTTGAGCGGAGGAACTTATGCCTTATCAGCAGAGCATGGTGCGAGCCTCTTGGTTGTACCACGTCGAGGGACTAACCCAGGCGCAGATTGCGGAGCGTATGTTGTTGACGCGACGCAGGGTGAACGAACTTCTGGCGGCGGCTCTCGATCAGGGTGTCGTGAGGATCAGCTTCAACTCTCCGCTAACGGAAAATGTGGAGCTGGAAGCCGAATTACGGCAACGCTTTGATCTGTCGGATGCCGTCGTCGTGCCAACTCCGTCAGACAAAAGCCAGATCGCAACCGTCATCGGACGTGCCGCGGCGATGTTTCTGGAGAGATTTATTCAGGCCAGCGAACCACGCGCGCTGGGGGTCGGTTGGGGCGCGACGTTGCGGGAAACCGCCCACCACATGGCACCGGCCAATGTTCCTGATGTGAAAGTTCGCTCCATGATGGGTGGCCTGACACGCGGTTCTGAAATCAACACATTCGAGATCGTTCGAAGCTTCGCCAAAGTCATGAACGCCGAGTGTCATTATCTGGCAGCGCCGATATATGCCGACAGCCCAGATTCTCGCGACGCGATTTTAGTCCAACCCTTCTTCGACAGCTTGCTCGCAGAAGCAACTGCAGTGGATGTGTCTATCCTCAGCGTCGGTGACGTTTCACCGGAATCGTTGCAGGTGCGATATGGGCTTCCTACGGGAACAGACATCTCAGAACTTGTCGCTGCAGGTGCCGTTGGTGATCTTTTGGGTCGATATCTGGACGCCGCTGGACAGGAGGTCAATCACTCACTCAACCGGCAAGTCATTTCCCCGTCGATCGAAAGCTACCAGAATATACCGACACGCATCATCGCGTCGGGAGGCGACCACAAGAAGAAAATTCTAAAAAGCTGTCTCGTCGCCCGCCTTGCTACGACTTTGATTACAGACGCCGATAACGCCATTTATTTGCTGGAACGTTGACCGGCCACATTGCACCGGGCGCATCCAAAAGAGGACAACCTAGAAAGACCAGTCGTCCCGACTTCATGAAGGTTTTGCAACAAAACTGAAAAACGACTGACAGGAACTGTGGCTACACTGACATCATTGGCCACTAAAGACGGCGGCAACATTGGGCCGGTCGTGCTTCTAGGCATTATCCGGATCGTCTATTTACCGGAGTTGCGTCTTGAAAATTATCCACATTACAGACACCCACCTCAGCCCCAGCAAGCCGCATTTCAACGGCAACTGGGAGCCGTTGGTTCGGTGGATAGAGAGCGAAAAACCCGATCTGGTGGTGCACACCGGTGATCTCAGCGTCGACGGCGCAGACTTCGAAGACGATATTGCATTTTCCATGGACATGATGCGGCAATTGTCGATGCCGGTGCTCATCGTTCCTGGCAATCACGATGTCGGACATTTTCATGGTTCCGCCCAGCCTGTGAATGCTGAGCGACTGGAGCGCTGGCACCGCCTCGTCGGCCCGGATTACTGGGCGGAAGACACGGACACCTGGCGCATCATCGGTCTCAACAGCTTGTTGATCGGACTGGGCGGCCCGGAAGAAGAAGCACAGGAACGCTGGCTGGAAGAGACGCTTGAGGGCCGCGATGGTCGCCGTGTCGCGATCTTCACCCACAAGCCGCTTTTTGTCGATGATGCCAAAGAGCCGGAAGCCGGTTACTGGAGTGCACCGTTCGAAGCGCGCATGGGTTTGCTCGATCTCATGGCAAAACACGACGTTGCCTTGTTCGGGTCGGGTCATCTGCACTGGAGTTGGATAGGCAGCCACGAAAACACCAGCCTCGTCTGGGCGCCGCCATCTTCGTTTATTCTGGGCGAAATGGAACGCGAAATGCCGGGTGCCCGTATCATTGGCGCTGCCATTCACCATCTTGGTGAGACGGTGGAAAGCCAGTTGGTGTCGGTGGAGGGGCTGAAGCTTTATTATCTCGATGACGTCGTGGCAGAGGTCTATCCTTCCGCCGTCAAGAACAAGGAAGCCGCAGAATGAGCGTGCTTTCTCTCTCCAATATTACGAAGTCGTTTGGCGCCAACGATATTCTCAAGGGTGTCAGCCTTGAGGCTGAGCCGGGCGAGTTCATCGCGCTTGTCGGCCCTTCCGGTTGCGGCAAGAGCACGCTTCTGCGCATTGTCGCCGGTCTGGAACATGCCAATAGCGGCGAGATCAGTCTTGCCGGAAAAACGCTGTCGAACCTGACCGCCGCAGATCGCAACATCGCCATGGTTTTCCAGTCCTACGCGCTCTATCCGCATCTGACGGCTGGCCAGAACATCGCCGTGCCGCTTGCCATGCGCCGCCTTACCGCCACGCAACGTCTGCCGATCATCGGCAATCTCATGCCCGGCCAGAAAGCCATCCGCCAAGGCATTCTCACGGAAGTCGAGGCGATGGCCTCGTCTTTGAAGATCGGGCATCTGCTGGATCGCAAGCCCGGTCAGATGTCAGGCGGCCAGCGTCAGCGCGTGGCGCTTGCCCGTGCCATGGTCCGCCATCCGGCATTGTTTCTGATGGATGAGCCACTCTCCAACCTCGATGCCAACCTGCGTGTACATGCACGCGGAGAAATCGTAGAGCTGCACCGCAAGTCCGGTGTTCCCGCCCTCTACGTAACGCACGACCAGTCCGAAGCCCTGTCCATGGCCAGCCGTGTGGCGGTGATGATCGGCGGCAGGCTTTTACAGCTTGCCACCCCGCAGGTGATCTACGAGAACCCGTCACATATCGAGGTTGCCCGGTTCATTGGCCAGCCACGCATCAACCTTCTGCCGACCAAGGCGACGGCCAATGGCATGGTGCAGTTCGGTGGCATCACCATCGCCGCATCCAGCCTGTCGCATGGCGATGATGTCACCATAGGCATCCGCCCGGAATTTTTGACACTGGCATCGCAGTCCAGAGACACAATGGCAGCGACCGTTGAACGCCTCGAATTTCTGGGCTCGGAAGTCATTCTCTTTGCGCGCCTCAACGGCATGGGCGAGACGGTGGTCGTCAAGCTCACGCCATCTGATGCAACAGGTCTGGGCCCCGGCAAGCCGGTCCATCTGGCAATCCAGCCGGACAAGGCCATGCTGTTCGGCGCGGATGGCGAGCGCATCATGACGCAAGTCTCCATCGTCGGCGCGCCGGAGTTACTTCATGGCTGAGCTCACCGCATCCATCTTCACCGCCTCTGCACCCACGCAGCAACAGATTGCTGCCCGGCGCGAAAGTCGCACGGCATGGCTGCTGGCCGCCCCGGCGATCACATTGATGATGCTGTTCATCATCATCCCTACGCTGGCCGTGATCGTGCTGGGCTTTACAGATTTCGAACTCGGTTATTCCGGTTTCCGCTTTGTCGGCTTCGAGAACTACGCCGAACTCTTCAGCGACCGCACTTTCCGCAAGTCGCTGTGGAACACGGTTGTCTACACCGCCATCGTCACGCCGTTTTCCATCTTCATCGGCCTTGGCATTGCCATGCTGATCGAGGCCGAACCTCGCGCAAAGGCGTTTTTCCGCACCGTTTACTTCCTGCCCGTCGCCTCCCTTTTGGTGGCCATGGCAACGGTCTGGCAATATATGCTGCACCCGAGCATCGGCCCGGTGAACATGATGCTGGCCTTCTTCGGCATTGCCGGTCCCAATTGGCTCGGCTCCTCCAGCACGGTTCTGCCAAGTCTTGCCATCATCGGCATCTGGCAATCCGTCGGCTTCAACATGGTGCTGTTTCTGGCCGGTCTCACCGCTATCCCGCGCGATCTCTACGCAGCAGCGGAAATGGACGGCGTGCGCTCCAGCTTCGAGCGTTTTCGTCTCGTCACATGGCCGATGCTGGGGCCGACCACCCTATTTGTCGTCACGATCAGCATCATCAACTCGGTCAAGGTGTTTGAAACCGTCAAGGCCCTGACCGAAGGTGGGCCGAACAAAGCGTCCGAAGTGCTGCTTTTCACCATCTATCAGGAAGGGTTCGTCTATCTGCGCGTCGGTTATGCCTCCGCCATGACGGTGATCTTCCTCGCCATTCTGGTGGTTCTGATGTTCCTCCAATACCGCGTTCTTGACCGCAAGGTGCATTACTCATGACGCAGTCCGCCATTCTCCTACACACCATGACACTGGGCCGCGTGATCCGCCTTTCCATTCTGACATTTGGCGCGCTCATCTTCCTGTCGCCTTACATCTTCATGATTTCGACGGCTGGAAAAGCGCAGAGCGAGATATTTTCCTCGTCCCTGTCACTCATTCCGCAGACATGGAGCTACATGGCCAACTTCACCAAGGCCATGACGCGGGTGTCCATGCCGAGCTTGCTGTTGAACGGTGCCATCGTCTGCGCACTGATCCTGTTCATTCAGGTCATCGTCGCGGTTCCCTGCGCCTATGCCATGGCTAAGCTGAAGTTCAAGGCGGCCCGCGCCTTGATGATCATGGTCATGCTAGGACTTCTGGTGCCGATCCACGCCACCGCCTTGCCGCTCTACGTCGCCTTTGATCACATGTCGGTGCTCAACAGCTATATGGCGCTGGTTGCTCCGTTCTCGATCTCGGTCTTTGCGATCTTCCTCTTCCTACAATTCTTTCGCGCCATGCCGGATGATCTCATCCATGCAGCCCGTCTGGATGGCATGAGCGAGCCCGGTATCGTTGCTCGCGTCATCCTGCCCAATGCCTGGCCCGCGGTTACGGCCTTTGCAATCTTCTCGGTCGTGGCCCACTGGAACGATCTGTTCTGGCCGCTGATTGTCGTGACCAACCAGACCTATGCAACACCGCCGCTTGGGCTGCTCTATTTCCGCGCTGCGGAAGCCGGAGACGACTACGGCGCGCTGATGGCGGCAACTCTCATCATCACCCTTCCTCTCGTCATCGCCTTTCTGGCTGCACAGAAACGCTTTGTCGAAGGCATCACCATGACCGGTCTCAAAGGCTGAGCCGGACAGCATAACCACACCCCATCCCCATAACGGAGAACGTGCCATGAACCTCATCAGACACGCATTGACGGCGCTTGCCGTATCAGCTGCCTTCGCCGCCATGCCCGCCAAGGCAGAAACGGTGCTCACCGTGCATTACCCCATGCCTGGCTTTTTCAAGGATGTGATGGACAACATCTCCAAGAAGTTCATGGAAGAGAACCCGGAGATCAAAATCCAGTTCGCCAATCCTTCCGCCACTTACGAAGAAGGCATCCAGACCATCATGCGCCAGGCCGGTACGGCCGAAATGCCGGACGTGACCTTCATCGGTCTCAACCGCCTGCGCATGGTCAATGAGCGTGACATTCCCGTCGATCTCGGACCACTCGTCAAAGCCGATGGCAACATGGCCGAGCAGGGCTTTTCAGACAATATACTGAAGCTCGCCCAGGTGGACGGCAAGCAGGTTGGTCTGGCCTTCGCAACCTCCAACCCGATCATGTATTACAATGCCGATCTGGTCCGCAAAGCCGGTGGCAACCCTGATGTTCCGCCGAAGACATGGGACGAGGTGATCGCGCTCGGCGGCAAGATCAAGGCGCTCGGCGATGGCAATGAAGGCATCGATTTCCGCTGGCAGGGTGATGACTGGATGTTCTCCGCACTGCTGTTCGGCGCTGGCGGCACTATGCTGAACGCAGACGAAACCAAAGTCACATTCAACGGCGAAGCAGGTCAGAAGGCCGTTGCCGTTCTGGACAAGATGGTCAAGGAAGGCGGTCTTCCCGTTTTGACCAAGCAGGCTGGTGAGCAGGCCTTTGCTGCTGGCAAGATCGGCTTTGCGTTTCAGACAACAGGCGCGCTTCGCAACACCATCAAGAATGTTGGCGACAAGTTCGACATGCGCACCGCCCAGATCCCGCTGATCGACCCTGAAAATGGCAAGCTGCCAACGGGTGGCAACGCCGTCGTCATACTCACCAAGGATGCCGAAAAACAGAAGGCCGCGTGGACATTCGCCAAGTTTGCTGCTGGTCCTTACGGCGCATCCGTCGTCGTTCCCGGCACCGGCTACGTTCCAAACAATGAGCTGGCCGCAAAGTCCCCAGAATATCTCGGCAACTTCTACAAGGAAAATCCGCTGTTCCAGGCCGGACTTTCGCAGATGTCGCGCATGGTGCCTTGGTACGCTTTCCCCGGGACAAACGGTGTGAAGGTTACCCAGACGATCGTTGAAAACCTGTCGCGGATCGTTGAGCAGAACGCCAAGCCCGACGAGGCTCTCAACGACGCTGCCGATGAGGTGAAGAAACTTCTGCCGCGCAGATCGTAAAGAGCCCCATCAGAGACCGAAGGAGGTGACTTTTGTCACCTCTCTTTTCAGTTTATCAATCTGATCAAAGGTACTGAAATTACGAGGTTTGAGGCTGGAACCGGGCGACAGTTGCACCGGCAAACAGTTGATGCCCCACTCGGAGATGCCTTGGCGGCGCTGCATTCTGAGCAATGTCCAGCAACAGTGCAGCTGCTGCGGTTCCCATATCGGCATCGGGCATTCGTATAGTGGTCAAAGGCCGTTCCAGCAAACGTCCGATCGAGATGCCATCGAAACCGCAGACGGAGATGTCATCTGGTACCGATAGCCCGTGCCGTCTGAGTGCTGCGATGACGCCAAGCGCCAGAAGATCGTTGGATGCGATGATGGCACTCGGCCTGATATTCTCCACCACATCGAAGAGATCCAGGTTTTCGTATCCATCCAGAAAATCAATCTGCATCGCCTCAAGCGGCTCATGACCGTTGTCTGCAAGCGCCTGGCAATATCCCTCATAACGCAGCCGCGCCCTGTCCGAGGATGTAAAACGGCCTGAGACAAACAGGATGCGGTCGTGCCCCTTCCCCGTCAAGAAATTGACCAGTTCATAACTCGCCTGAAAATTATCGACCGTCACCGCAGCTGGAAATCGCGGCATCGGCATGTTGTTGAGAAGGACTGTCGGGGGCAATGCCGCCGAAAGCACATCGCTGCACCGCGGATCGCAGAGCGTCAGGATCAAACCGGTCGGGTGTTCTTCAAGCAGTGAGGCCACCGCTGTCGTTTCGATGGACGGATCGTAATTGGATTGTGCGATAAGCACACTATGCCCCGCCGCCTGCAATCGGCGCTGGATGCCAGCGAGTGAAGCGGCGAACACAGGGTTGGAAATACTGGGCACCAACACACCGACCACAGGTCGCGATTGGCGACCGTGCCCAGCCTTCGAAGTGCTATGCCGATATCCTAACTCAGCCGCGGCCCGGCGCACTTTACGCACCATCTCGGCACTGACGGGGCCTGTCCTGTTCAATACGCGACTGACGGTGCTGACAGAGCAACCCGCGCGGAAAGCGACCTGCTCAAGTGTGATCATCGATCGTTTCTTCGATATTCAACAATATGTTCTCTTTCGGTCGCCAGATCAGCGGAAGCTACCTTAGAATTCAATAGAATATGAAGTATGATTATGCCACCTCACTGAGGATTTTTCATCCGCGTGTAATTACCGGAACTGATGAGGTGCTCTGGTGAGGCACATTCTTATGCGGGCCGTCCTTAATCGCCTGGAAGCCATCCAGATATTTCAAGCCCCTTGAACTTGAAAATCAGATGATCTGCGTATAAATTGAAGAAATGCTTGACCATTCGTCCCAGAAATCATCGCCTACAGATTTGCCAATGGATGCACTCAGCGAAGTCTTGAGAGATTTTCGCTTGAGCGGGGTCAACTACGGGCGCTGTGAGCTGAGGCATCCGTGGAGCATCGCTTTTCCGCAACAGCCGTTGTTGCGCTTTCACTTTGTCAGTCAGGGCCCTTGCTGGCTTTACACGGAAGAGCAGGGTTGGGAAGCGTTGAACGAGGGCGATCTGGTCCTGTTACCGCAGGGCGTTGCGCATCGCCTTGCGAGTGCGCCGGATGTCGAGGGCGATTGCCGTACATCGTGCCAGGTAACGAAATTGGAGAGCAGTGTTTGTGAAGTTGTGCGAGAGGGAACGGGGGCCACCGCCACTCTGTTCTGCGGCTCGATGGCTTTGGGCGAGCATGCGCTTCATCCGTTGATCTCCTTGATGCCTCCCATCATCCGCGGTTGTGATGTGGCGGGTAACGATCCTCTCATCGGACCATTGCTGGCCGCCATGTCGGTCGAGGCGTCTCAGCCGCAAATGGGCAGCGCAACCGTCCTGTCGCGGATGGCAGACCTGCTGACTGCCCGGCTTATTCGCTGCTGGGTCAATTGCAGTGGCGCCTCCACCACCGGCTGGCTTGCTGCCATTCGTGATCCACATATCGGGCGCGTGCTGGCTGCCATCCATAGGGAGCCTGGCCATCACTGGACCCTGGAAAGCCTCGCCGTTGTGGCGGGTCAGTCGCGCTCGATCTTTGCCGAACGTTTCAGCGCTGTACTCGGCGAAGGCCCAGCGCGTTACATCGCGCGTTTGCGGATGGAGCTTGGTCGAGAGCTGCTATCAAGAAACGCCATGTCGGTCGCCGAAGTCGCCACCCGCTTGGGATACGAATCGGAGGCTTCGTTCGCGCGAGCCTTCAAACGCGTCACGAACATATCACCCGGCATTGTGCGCCGCACAAATTTCGGACGAATGGATATGAATTTAGGATTTTAAGACGCAGATCATCCTGCAAAGTCTGTCTATATATGTTTCCACGATGTAGGAGACACACTGCGATGACGGACACGACCTCACAGCTCAATGAGCCAATATCTGATTTTGAAGCGGTAGAAGACACCGCTTGGACAGCAGCGACTTGGCTCGCCGTTCTTTCCATGGCTGCCACTAGTTTCGCCCTGGTGTCTGCCGAATTTTTGCCAGCCGGACTTTTGACGCCCATGGCGCGCGATCTGGGCATAAGCGAGGGGACCGCCGGACAGGTCGTCACCGCCACCGCTTCTGTCGGTGCTGTCACGGCTTTGTTCAGCAACGTTCTGATCGGTAAAATGAACCGTAAGACGGTGCTGGTTGGCCTGACTGCGCTCGCGGTCGGCTCCAATATCCTTGCCGCGACTTCCAGCGAATTCTGGTTGTTGTTGGTTGGCCGCGCCGGATTGGGCATTGCGCTCAGCGGTTTCTGGGCGCTGTCCGTTGCCGTCGTTGCGAGGCTGGTCGGTACCAATGCAACAGGTCGCGGCATGGCAATCGTGACGCTGGGTGTCTCGCTGGCCACCATAGCGGCACCATCCATGGGCGCGTTGATCAGCGACTGGCTGGGTTGGCGCACCGCCATGGCATTGACAGCCGGGCTTGCCGTGATTGCAATGCTGTTGCAGGCAGTAAGTCTGCCAAGTCTGCCCGCCAGCACCAGCAACAGCCTGACCGACGTCTTCAAGCTGACGCGGCGCGGCGGCATCCAACTGGGCATGCTGGCCATCCTTCTGCTCATGACGGGACATTTCGCCGGCTCGATTTATGTCAGGCCGTTCCTTGAGCAAGTGACGCTGCTTGATACGCAGTCGATAGCGATGGCCCTGCTTGGTTTCGGTATCGCCTCGGTGATCGGCAATGTCGCTGGCGGCAGAATGGCCGATGCCAGCATCAGCATGGCGCTCTTCGTCACCGCTGCACTGATGGCACTCGCGGCGCTTATTCTGGTGATTGGGGGCGCTTATGCTGCCGTCGCATTCTTGCTCGTCGCAATCTGGGGCTTTGCCTTCGGCATGGCGCCTGTCGTGCTGCCGACCAATCTGTCCCGCAGCGCCCCGGATGATCTGGAAGCAGCCGGCAGCCTGATGGTCGTCTCTTTCCAGGTTGCCATCAGCATCGGCGCGGTTGTCGGCGGTTATGTCGTGGACACCTACGGTGCAGCGGGGCCGCTGACCCTGACGGCTATACTCGCAGCCTCGACCGCCGCTTTGGCGCTACTCCAGCCGCGCAACTGACGGCTTTATCCGGAGCTCGCAACGCACGTCGGGACGAGCTGATCTCGTCCTGACGTCTCAGCGTTTCGGGTCACTTTCACCAATAGTCACTCCGAGATCACGACTGCCTTCGCGAATCGTTGATGGAAGGATTGGCACAGATGGAGAGAGCGCTTGAGGGGCCGTCGTTTCCTGTTTCATCATGCCAAACTGTCTTACTTAGGCCCACCCGCTGTCCACATCGCCAACTCCTGCTCAGCTCGCTCCAGAGCGCTGTAGTTCAGCAGTTTACGCAAAAAGGCGACGGTGACCGCACGCGTACGCAGATTATACTGGCCATCGGGCTCGCCTTCACTGGTGCTTTGATAAACGTTGAGTTTTTCGTAAAGGCTCTGAAGGCGGTTCTGGACGCTTCGTAGCGAGAGATTGCGGCGGCGGGCTATGGTTTTGTCGGTAAGGCCGAGCGCGACGTCCATGAGGATTTCATATTCGGAATCGGTGAAGCCCCTGACGCGACCAAGGCTCTTTTCCTGCATTCCGCGCACTTCGCGGTCGATGACGCATTGCGCCTCCATGAAGATGCTGCGCAGCGCAAGGCGAAGGCGGTCGTCCGAGGCGGATTTGAGCACATATCCATAGGCGGCACCTTCCGGCACGATCCTTGAAACGCCGCGCACATAGGCCTCATCGGAATAATTCGACCAGAACAGAATGCGCGTATCAGGGCGTTCTTTCCAGATCGTGCGGGCAGCCTCGATGCCGTTACGCTCGCTCATTTGCAAATCCATGACGATATGGGCTGAGCGATTTTCCCGCGCCAGCTTCTCTCCGGCCTTGCCGTTATCAGCCTCGATGACATGATTGCACTCGGGCAATGCGGCACGCACGGCTTCGTTGAGGTAGGAGCGATGGAGGACGTCGTCTTCCACGATCAGGACTTCCATTGACCGTTTCCTTCAAGGCTATGCACACCTTCGGCAAGCGTCAGGCTGATAGAGGTACCGGGACCATTACGATTGCGCCCCATTTCAAAACGGGCGGAAATCAACCGGGCGCGGGTTTTCATGTTGCCGATGCCGAGGCCATGGCCGGAACCATGCTTGGCGCAGCCACAGCCATCATCGCTGACGACGATGCGCAAGCGGCCATCGATATGGCCGATGTGGACGTTGACGTTTTCTGGCTGGCCGTGGCGGATTGCGTTGTTCACGGCTTCCTGCACAATGCGGAATACAGATGTCGCAACGGTCTGCTCCAGCGCCTCCACCCTGCCCTCGGTTTCGTCCGTTACGGTCCACGCGATCGGCATGCCACTATCGCGGACCGAGCGATCCAGATCGTTTTCAATGGCCTGTACGACGCCAAAGAGTTGCAGCACCGAAGGTTTTGCCTCCTCGATGATCTGCCTGAGATCCTGCATGGAATGCTGGAGGCTGCGAACCAGCGGTTCCAGCATTTCTCCCGTGAGGTCGGGAAGATGGGTCATCCGCTCCATGCGGCGGGCCAGCCGTGTCAGGTCGGCAAGTGTTTGGTCATGCAGGTCCATGCCGATGCGCTGGCGCTCTGCCTCCAGCGCCTGTGTCAACTTCAGAGCGCCGAGCCGCAACCCCTCCTCGCGGGCGTGGGCTTCCGCCTCCACGATGGCAGATTGCTTGGCCTGATCCGCTGCGCGAATGGCAAAAAAGTACGGGGCCAGCAGATCGGCGACTGTCCGGGCATTATCAACGTCTTCCATCGTGTAGGCATCGGCCTCCAGCGAGGAACAGCTGAGCGCGCCGATGATGTCACCATGAACTTTCATGGGAACATGCAGACGGCTGTGCAGGCCAAGTTCGATGATGGGGCTGGAAAACGAGCCTTCGAAGTGAAACCGGGGATCGGAACAGGCATCGCCACTCAGCAGAAAATCGACCTCACCTGACAGAAGCGAACGGATGGGACTGCCGGTCAAAAGTGCTGGGGGCTGCTGGCTCCATGCGCTGTCCATGCCGCTCTCATAGGCGATGTGGTATTTCCCATCGATCAGCTTGATGCAGACATCCAGATGGTCATGCGGGATGATGTGGGTGATCTCCGTCGCGACGGCCTGGATGATCGAATTGAATTCGAGCTGACCCGCCAGAAGTCTGGAGATGCCGAGATAATGGTGAAACAGCGATGATTTCGGGGTATCGAGCATCGGCGGACGCCCTCCCAAGCGCCTGCGGCATGGCTGACTGTCGCGATTGACGTCAACACATCTATGTTGCGCCATCATGGCGCTTTCGTCTTGCGGAAACCCGCATAAATTCTGCGGGAACCCGCACCGAGTTTGCCGGGAATGGCCTATACATCAAACGGTTTCCCGTTCATGCTTATTTAGTACTGGGGAAAGGAGCCTCAGTGCAACGGGAATCTCAGCTCAACGTCGAGGAGGCGTCGCGAAGGTTTCTTTGCCCGGAGACGGGTGGGCCACTAGGGAGGAAAATCAATGGCTATCAGGAAGATGCTTCTGGCATCGGTTGCTGTCGCGTGCGCGACCTTGCCGATGACTGCACACGCCGACACATCCAGCAAGAAAATCGCGCTTTCGAACAATTACGCCGGCAACTCGTGGCGTCAGGCCATGCTGACGAGCTGGGACAAGATTACCAAGGACGCGGTCAAGGCTGGCACCGTTGCCGCTGCCGACCCGTTCACCACTGCCGAAAATCAGGCAACCGAACAGGCGGCCCAGATCCAGAACCTCATTCTGCAAGGCTATGATGCCATCGTCATCAACGCTGCTTCGCCAACCGCGCTGAATGGCGCGATCAAGGAGGCCTGCGATGCTGGTATCACCGTCGTATCTTTCGACGGCACTGTGACCGAACCGTGCGCATGGCGGATTGCCGTGGACTTCAAGGCCATGGGCGAAAGCCAGATCGATTATCTCGCGAAGAAAATGCCAAAGGGCGGCAATCTGCTTGAAATTCGTGGTCTTGCCGGTGTGTCCGTCGATGACGAGATTCATGCGGGCATTGCGGCTGGCGTCGCTAAGAACACCCAGTTCAAAATCGTCGGTTCAGTAAACGGCGACTGGGCGCAGGATGTGGCCCAGCGCGCTGTTGCCGGTATTCTGCCAAGCCTGCCGGAAGTGGCCGCCGTGGTCACGCAGGGTGGTGATGGTTACGGTGCCGCACAGGCATTTGCCGCTGCAAAACGTCCGACGCCAACCATCGTCATGGGCAACCGTGAAGATGAATTGCAGTGGTGGAAGCAGCAGAAGGATGCCAGCGGCTATGAAACCATGTCGGTTTCCATCGCGCCCGGCGTTTCTACGCTCGCCTTCTGGGTCGCACAGCAAATCCTCGACGGCAAGGACGTGAAGAAGGACCTTACGGTTCCGTTCCTGCGTATCGATCAGGCCAATCTTGAGGACAACCTCAAGAACACCCAGAAGGGCGGCGTCGCAAACGTCGAATACAGCCTGGAAGATGCGCAGAAGGTCATCGCCTCCGCAAAGTAAGCGTCAGGTTGGCTAACTCCCAAGACATCGCAGTGCCGGTCACCGGCGCTGCGATGGATGCGAAGCTGTGGCTCCGACCGCAAAAATTGGCGTAACTGCTCATGAATGAAATCATATCGAGACAGGAAGTCGTCGCGGCGCGTGGCGTGAAAGTGGTGTTCGGTGCCGTCAAAGCGCTGGATGGCGCCGATCTCGTCATTCTATCTGGCGAATGCCTCGGCCTCGTCGGTCACAATGGCGCTGGAAAATCCACCATCGTCAACGTCATCAATGGCGGGCTGACACCGCATGAAGGTTCCGTTTCCTACGGCGGGAAACCCAGTAGCTATAGTATTGCGGCGGCACGGGCCAGCGGCGTGCGGTGCGTCTTTCAGGAACTGTCGCTCTGCCCCAACCTGACGATCAACGAAAACGTCCGCATCATGCACACCGACATGAAAGGCAGCAATTGGCGCAGCCGTGCCCTGGATATGATCAGCAACAAGCTGGACGAGATATTCCCAGGCCACGGCATCGATTGCGACCTGACAATCTCGGAACTCTCCATCGCTGAACGGCAGATGGTGGAAATTGCCATCAACTTTGCGGGCGTCAACGAAGAGCCGAAGCTTGTCATTCTGGATGAACCGACATCTTCTCTGGACGCTGGCCTTGCCGAGCAACTGATGGATTATGTGCGCCGCTTCGTGCGCACCGGTGGCGCGGTTTTGTTGATCTCCCACATTCTCGGCGAAATCCTCTCCACCGCCACCCGCGTAGTCGTGATGAAGGACGGTAAGGTGGTAGCTGACCGTCCGGCAGCGGAGTTTTCCAACAAAACCCTCGTCGAAGCCATGGGCAGTGTGGTGAAGGAACAGAGCTGGAAAAGGTCACTGGAGCGCAAGGATGGCCCGACTGTCTTGTCCATGCCGCCGAGACAAGGACGGGGATTACCCTTCGAGGCCTATCGCGGCGAGATCATAGGGCTTGCAGGTCTCGGCGGCCACGGTCAGACGGAAGCCTTGCTGGACCTCTATCTCTCCCGCAACAGCAGCTGGTTTCCAGCACGCCACCAGGACATAGCTTTCGTTGCCGGTGACCGAAGCCTCAACGGCACATTTGCTCTCTGGAGCATTTTGAAAAATCTCAGCATCGCATCGCTGCGGGATTTCTCACCGGCTGGCCTCGTCAACCGCACCAAGGAGGATGAACTCGGCGCGAGCTGGAAAAAGCGCATCGAAATCCGCACCCCCGATGTCCACAACAAAATCCTCTCTCTGTCAGGCGGCAACCAGCAGAAGGTGCTGTTTGCCCGCGCATTGGCCACAACCGCCAAAACGGTTCTGATGGATGACCCCATGCGCGGTGTCGATATCGGCACCAAGCAGGAGGTCTACGAAATCCTGCGCACAGAAGCCGCCAATGGCAGAACTTTCATCTGGTACTCGACCGAAATGGACGAAATCCGTCTCTGCGACCGCGTTTACGTGTTCCGCGATGGCATCATTCAGGCCGAACTCACCGGCGACGATATCAACGAACAGGCAGTGCTTGCTGCATCTTTTTCGGGAGACGCGCACGCATGAAACTCTCCGCCAACGCCCTGCGCCTCATCATTCCGGCCGCTTCTCTTGCCGTACTGTTGATTGCCGTTTTCTACATGCAGCCCCGCGCCATGAGCTATACGGGCCTCAACCTGCTGTTCAATCTGGCCGTTCCCATCGCGCTTGCCACCATCGCGCAGATGCTGATCATGTCGGTCAACGATCTTGATCTCTCGATGGGAACATTCGTCAGCTTCTGCGCCTGCGTGACGGCGACGTTTCTGCAAACCTCACCGCTGATCGGCATCCTGATTTTCGCAGCGGCAATTGCTGTTTATGCAGCCATGGGCGCGATCATCCATATCCGTGCACTGCCTTCCATCGTCGTCACGCTTGGTATGAGCTTCGTCTGGGGCGGGCTTGCGGTTCTGCTGTTGCCATCGCCGGGCGGCGAAGCGCCTGCGTGGATACGCACGATCATGACGGCAAAGCCGCCCTTCGTCCCGATGGCCATCGTCGCCAGTATCGTGATCGCCGCTATCGCGCATTACATCGTCATGCGCTCATCCTTCGGTGTACTGATGCGTGGCGTCGGCGGTAACTTCCGGTCCGTCGAGCGTTCCGGCTGGTCGGTCATCGGCATCCGCGCCGCGACCTTTGCGCTGGCTGGTTTCTTCGCCGTACTGGCAGGCATCGCACTCGTTGGCTTGACGACTTCCGCCGATGCCAACATCGCATTGCGTTACACGCTGCTGTCGATTGCCGGTGTCATCTTGGGCGGTGGCGAATTCGTCGGCGGTCGCGTGTCTCCCATCGGTGCCGTCATCGGTGCGTTGACGCTGACACTGGCGGGCTCGTTCCTGTCCTTCATGCGCATTTCGCCGGATTGGCAGATCGGTGCGCAAGGCGCCATTCTCATCGTCGTGCTCGGCCTTCGCCTGCTGCTGAACCGCCTCGAAAAGCGGGAGAAAAACCAATGAGTGCCTTGCAGAGATTTTCGAAGAAGCCATGGATTTGGTCTTTCGCCGCCACCCTTGTGGTGTGGGTTATCACGGTGCTGTTCACCGGCGGTTCCAGCTCCTTTGGCCTGTCGCATGCAGCGCTGACCTTCGCCGCCTTCTCCGTTATCGTCGGCATTGGCCAGATGTTTGTCATCACTCTTGGACCCGGCAATATTGATCTATGCGTACCGGCCACCATGACGCTGTCAGGCACGATTGCGCTGAAGTTCATGGATGTCTCGGATCATCTCATCCTGCCCGGACTGCTGGTTGCCATCGGCATTGGCGTGGCGGTCGGCATTGGCAATTATGCACTCATCAAGCTCCTGCGCATTCCACCGATCATTGCCACCCTGTCGATGAGCTTCATCGTGCAATCCACGGCCATCTGGACCAATCGCGGCCTGCGCATCAAGCCGCCGCAGATGTTGGCTGATTTCGCCATCTCCAGCACCTTCGGCATCCCAAACGTCGCCCTTGTCGCCATCCTTCTGTCCGCCATCGCCTGGGTTCTTCTCGACCGCAGCTTCTACGGACGCTGGATATCCGCCATCGGCCAGAGCACCTTTGCCGCCAGAATGACGGGTATTCCTGTCGATGGTACGCGCTTCGTGACTTATGTGCTTTGCGCCGTCCTTGCTGCAATCGCAGGCTATCTGCTGGCCAGCTTTTCCGGCGGTGCTGCACTCAACATGGGCGCGGAGTACCTGCTGATGTCGATTGCCGTCGTGGTCATCGGTGGCACGGCTGTTGCGGGTGGGGATTCCAACGTTCCCGGCATATGGGGCGCGTCGCTGTTTATGTTCCTCGTCGTGTCCATGCTCAACACCTACGGTTTTGGTGCAGGTATACGCCTCATCCTAACCGGCCTCATCATCATCTCCGTCATTCTTCTGGCGAGCGGCCCTAAGAAGCTTCGCTGAACACGAACCTCAATTTTCGGATCAAGCCTATGCCGACAGACACACCTTCCGTCTATGAAATTCGCGACGAACGCTTCCGCCAGTTGATTGTCGGCAATGCCGAGCTTGAGGAGCTGTATTCCGGCTGCCGATGGGCAGAGGGGCCGGTCTGGTTTTCCGATCTGAACTGCCTGTTGTGGAGCGACATACCGAACCAGCGAATGCTTCGCTGGGTACCGGATGGTGGCGTCTCCGTCTTCCGCCAGCCTTCGAATTTCACCAATGGGAACACCCGCGACCGTCAAGGCAGACTGATTTGCTGCGAGCACGGCACACGTCGCGTCACCCGCACTGAGGTGGATGGCTCCATCACCGTGCTGGCGGACAGCTATCGCGGCAAGAGACTGAATTCTCCCAACGATGTCATCGTTCGCTCCGATGACAGTGTGTGGTTCACCGACCCGACCTATGGAATTCTGTCCGACTATGAAGGCTATAAGTCAGAGCCCGAGCAGCAAACCCGCAATGTCTATCGTCTCGATCCCGCGACGGGTGACATCGACATTATGGTGGATGATTTCGGTCAACCCAACGGACTGGCCTTCTCGCCGGACGAAACCAAGCTTTACGTTGCCGACAGCTCATCCAGTCACGACATAACTCGCCCACGCCATATCCGCGTCTTCGACGTCGTAGAAGACAAGCGTCTGACCGGCGGGCAGGAATTCTGCGCGCTGGACAACGGCCTGCCCGATGGCTTCCGTCTGGATGTCGCCGGAAATCTCTGGACGAGCGCCGGAGACGGCGTGCACTGCTTTTCACCCGATGGCGCGTTGCTGGGCAAGATAAAGATACCCCAGACAGTGGCGAACCTCACCTTCGGTGGACCGCGCAGAAACAGGCTGTTCATTACTGCCAGCAAATCGCTGTACTCGATCTATGTGGCGACGACAGGCGCGCAATATCCCTAATGCGAGAAGCGGCGTGGAGATCACCGCGCCATGGCGATGAGCCCACCATTCGACGGTTGGGGAATGATATCCATGGGAACATCGTAGATACGCTGAAGCTCGCTTGTGTTCATGATATCCGCAGGTTTTCCATGCGCGACCAGTTGGCCAGTGTGAAGTGCGATAATCTCATCGCAAAAACGAGCGGCCATATTAATATCGTGCAGCACCATGATGATGCTGATGCCTTTCTTGCGGCACAAATCGGCAGTCAGGGTCAAGACATCTAATTGATGGCGCACATCAAGTGCAGAAATCGGCTCGTCCAGCAGCAGGCAGCTCGCGTCCTGCGCCACCAGCATGGCCAGCCACACCCGCTGCCGCTCACCACCTGACAGGCTATCGACCATGCGATCCGCAAATTTGGCCGTTCCGGTCAGTTCCATCGCTTCTTCGACCTTGTGGCGGTCATCGTCACCAAAACGTCCGAGCGCGCCGTGCCATGGGTAACGGCCAAGTGCCACCAACTCCCGAACAAGCATGCCGGATGCCGCGGGGGTACGTTGTGGCATGTAGGCCAGCCTTCGCGCAAAGTCCCGGTTTCCCCAATCATTCAGCGCTTTACCCTCAAAGGCAATCTGGCCGCTGGTCGGCGCCTGCTGACGACCGATCAGTTTGAGAAGCGTCGACTTTCCTGAACCGTTGTGGCCGATCAGCGCAATCGAATGACCGGTACCAAGCTCCAGCGTTAGGGGATGAAGCAGAACGCGGCCATCGACAGCAAAGCTGACATTGGAAAGAGACAGAAGAGGACTGCCAACATCCGTTGACGTTTGTCGAGCGTTCAAGAGCATCTGGATTTCCGCATGTCCGCGTTGAAGAGAAGTTCTGGTTGTTTGGCCAATTTATGAAGAGCGGTCAACATGGCAAGGAACCGACATCGGTCATCCGAGCCTCGGCAAACAAACATCGCAGCCCGCTGCTTGAACCGCAATATAAAACTTGATAGTTATCCGAAACTTTAATTCTGACAGGGTTCAGATGAATGGCGTTTCAGCCGAGAATGCACAATCAGATCGAGGGATTTTCTGTTCTCGGCGGCCTTCGTCGTCGGTATTGGAACGGAATTACCGCCGATCTCTGGGATGTGGAGTGCGCAAATTACGCGGGCGGTCACTATGTCGCGCGCGACCCGCGTTTGTTCATCGTGCTGGAACATCAAGGCAGTGGCAGACCGACAGTCAAACGTGCGGCGGGCGATATCGGCATGCGGCAGGACAGCGAGCTCAGCCCCATCTCCTATATTCCCGCCGATGTGGACTTGTGGGTGGATATCAGGGACGTTCAATATGTCCGTCATCTCGACATCCATTTCGATGTAGACGCCATCAACAGACGTTTGGGTAGCGACGACCTTGATCCGCGAGCTCTGAGGGAGCCTAGATTATCTTTTGGTGATAGCCGGATCGTCGCGCTTTCCCAATTGATCGCCGCCGAAATCGCCAGCCCGCAGCCGCTGCATGATCTTTATGGAGACGGGCTGGCCCTTTCGCTTTTGATCGATGTATTGAAACTCTACAGGCCGGAGCCGCGCAAACGGGGTGCACTTGCGCCCTGGCAGCTCAAGCGCGCTAGAGACTTTATCGAAGAGCACTGCCTGCGAAACATACGGCTTGAGGAACTGGCAACCATCACCGGCCTCTCGCAATCGCATTTCAGCCATTCCTTCAAGGCCGCCACCGGCATGGCCCCGCACGAATGGCAAATGAGTGCACGGCTTGACCGCGCAAAGCAGTTGCTGAAATCGGGGCGCTACATGCTGACGACCGTTGCCGCAGAGACAGGCTTCGCGGACCATGCCCATTTCAGCCGCACATTCCGCAAATATGTCGGCGTCACCCCCTCCCAATGGAAAAAGTCACACATTGAATAAAATGTGTGAGCAGACAGCCGATCGCGTCAATTTTGCCCAAGATCATTCAAGTCTCGCAACCGCACGCAAGCGGATCAATTAAAATTGAGTTAACCACTCACCTTATCGGGCATTGGCGTGAGTGGGGCGTAACATGAAGAGATCGATCAGATTTTCCGTAATCAGAGCAGGTTTGTTGGCGGGTGCAGCGGCCGTCAGCCTGAATTCAGCTTGGGCGCAGGAACAGGCCATAAATCAAGGTGGCCGCACCGTACTCGACACCATTGTCGTTGACGGCAACGGCGAACAGGGCGGCACGGGTCCCGTGCGCGGCTATGCTGCGAAGGAAACCACAACCGGCTCCAAAACCGCCACTCCGGTGAAAGAAATCCCGCAGTCGGTTTCGGTGGTTGGACGTGAGGAACTGGACGACCGTGGGGTGGTCACGAAGGTGGATGAGGCCCTTGCCTATACACCTGGCGTAACGACGCAACCTTTTGGCTCGGATCCCGATACCGATTGGTTCTACATCCGAGGCTTCGAAGCCAGCCAGACGGGCCTTAGCCTCGACAACCTTCCATTCACGAGCACTGCTTACGGTAACTTCCAGCTCGATGCCTTCATGCTGGAAAGAGTTGAAGTTCTAAAAGGCCCGGCATCGGTGCTGGTTGGTGGAGCCAACGCCGGAGGGATCGTTAATCTGGTTCGTAAGCGCCCGACCGATAAGCCATATTTCTATACGGAAACAGGCGTAAATAGCGATGGCAACGGCTTCCTGGGCTTTGACATTTCAGACAAGATTTCAGAAGACGGCGTAGTAAGCTACCGCCTTACCGGCAAGGTCGCAGGTGGCGATAACTATGTCGATTACACCGACGATCTGCGTGGTTTCATCATGCCGCAGCTCACAATCGCGCCCAACGATACGACGAGTCTTAATATATATGCGTATATCAGCGGCCTAGACCAGACCCATACAACGAACGGACTTTTGCCCTATGAAGGCACGGTTACTGCCAATCCTTTTTTTGGCAAGATCGGTCGAGACACGTATCTGGGTGAAAAAGACTATGATATCGGCAGGGCCAATCAGACGTTGGTCGGGTATGACTTCGAACACGAATTTGAAGACGGCTTGAAATTTACGCAGACTGCGAGATACGCGAATTTATACAAGCGGGAACGGTATATCTACCCACTCGATGGCAATCAAACCGATCAATTTGTCGGGCGATATGCCGAGGATATTACCTCGAAGGCCAACAGCTTCAACATCGACAACCGTCTCGAAAAAGAACTCGATTTCGGTGGCGCGACACACAAGGTCATGGGAGGTGTAGACTATCGTTACTACCGACTGGATACGGATAAGTATGCCGGTTTGCCAACCTCCATTGACCCCGCCAATCCGACCTATGGTCTACCGGATCCGGTACTCTCGGCAGGCTCCAACCAAATCGTGATGATCAACCAGATCGGCGTTTATGCTCAAGATCAAATCAAGTTCGGCGACGGCTGGCTTTTGACACTGAACGGCAGATACGACCATTTGGAAAGCAAAGCCGACGATCTACGCAATGTCCTGCCAGATTACTCATTTACGGATAACGCGTGGAGCGGCCGTGCAGGCATCGCTTATGAATTCAAAAACGGCGTGACACCCTATGCCAGCATCGCGACATTCTTCAGCCCGCTTGTGGGTGCTGGTACGAACGGCCCGCTGAAACCAGAAGAAGGCGAACAGTATGAGGTCGGCGTCAAGTATGAGCCGTCCTGGTTGGATGGATTGCTAACTGCATCGGCGTTTCAGATAGACAAAGAAAATTACACTGTGAACGTTCCGGGCCAAGGAGACCTGCAACTAGGAAACGTCCGCTCCAGAGGTGTTGAGCTTGAAGGCAAATTCAACATCGACCAGAACTGGAAGGCCATTGCTTCTGCTTCCTACACGGATCTAGAATTTACAAAATATCCAGGCACACCATCCATGGTCGGTAACACGCCATACGTCGTGCCGAACGCGACTGCAGCGTTCTGGCTCGATTATACCTTAGTCGATGGCCCGCTCGAGGGCCTGGGTGGCGGTGCTGGCGTTCGTTACCGCGGCAAGTCCTGGGCGGACAACGAAAACACGTTGCGTGTACCAGACGCGACGGTATTCGATGCGGGCATTCACTACGAAAAAGACGACTGGAAGGCGTCGCTCAATGTAACAAATCTGTTCGACAAGGAGTACGTCGCAGGTTGCGGAACGCAATTCTTCTGCGGCTATGGCCAAGCGCGGACATTTACCGTCAAACTTAGCAAGGTCTGGTGAGCTGCTCTGCGTTGCAGCTTGATTAGCCATCTTGTTGAGTCATTGAGAAAGGTCCGAAAGGGCCTTTCTTGTGTTGATTGGAGGCAAACTTGAAGTCTCATCATCTGATTTGTCGCCGATCAATCCTTTTGGGTGCAGCATCGCTTGCGTTCGTCCCTACCATCAAGGCGAACTCACGCCCCAAAACCGCCACTCTGGACTGGTCACTCCTCGAAACTCTCCTCGCCCTCGGCGCAGACGTGATCGCCGCACCGGAATTGCGACAGTTTCGCGAGGTGGCGGTTGAGCCTGCTGTGCCTGAGGCAGTGGTCGATCTTGGGCTTCGCGGCCTGCCCAATCTGGAAACTCTGTCCTTTGCGAAGCCGGACATTATCTTCAACTCCAATTTTTACGCATGGGCTGATCCTCTGCTGGCTGGAATTGCGCCGACACATAACCTTGGCATCTATGTGTCGGGAGAAGACCCGTATCTGATGGCGGAGCGAGCGACACTGGAGATAGGCGGTTATCTACAAACCGCGTCGGAAGCGCAGGCCTATGTGGCCAGTACCGCGAGCAGACTGGATGAATTGAAGGTACAGCTGGCGACGGGCGATGGACGACCGGTTTTGCCGATCAACCTCGGTGACGCCAGACACTACCGCGTTTTCGGCAGCGACAGCATGTTCGGTTGCGCCCTGAAAAGGCTCGGAATCGAAAACGCATGGAAAGGCGCAACGGCCTATTCTGCCACGGCGCCGATGGGTATTGAAACGCTCGCCTCGATGCCGGATGCGTGGATCGTGATGATCCCGCCGCATCCTCTTGATGCCGTCACGGCACTTGACCGCAGTGCATTCTGGAACGCGTTGCCAGCCGTCAGAGGAAAGCGGGTGATCACGCTCGGCTCGATCAACCCTTATGGGGCGTTACCGGCGGCGCGTCGTTTCGCCGAGGAACTTTCGAAGGGACTGGCCAATGCCTGGCACGGTTAGTCCGTCTTTTCGAGGCTTCTACAGTAACCGCGCCAGCACTTCGGTCGTCACCGTTGCCGTTCTGTGCGCGGCCATGCTGGCTTTGCTCATCTGGACCCAACCGGTCGTGCCGGGGGATGCTGACACTGCGGCCAGACTTGGCGAGATCCTGCTGTGGAACAGCCTGCTTCCACGCTCGGTCATCGCTCTCATTGCAGGGGCGGCGCTGGGCCTGGCGGGGACATTGTTGCAGCAGGTGTTGCGAAACCCGATTGCCGACGCATCGACGCTGGGCATCGCCGCGGGTGCCGAACTTGCGCTTGTGGCAGGGCTTAGCCTGTCGCCGACACTTGCCGGATTTTCCCGTGAGGCCGTGGCCTTTGCAGGAGGGCTCGGGGCTGTTTCCCTCGTGCTGGCGCTATCCTGGCGGCAGGCATTCGATCCGGTGACGGTTGCGGTGTCAGGCCTGATCGTCAGCATGATCACGGCTTCGCTCACCATCACGCTTATTCTGGCACGGGGCGAATATGCCTTGTCGGTCAGCATATGGGGCGCCGGTTCTCTCAGTCAGCAGGACTGGCAGGGCGTCATATCGCTCGCACCGCGCTTTTGCCTCGGTGCGCTCGCCGCATTTTTTCTGATCCGCCCGCTGAACGTGCTGGCGCTTGATGATGCAAGCGCCAGAAGCCTGGGGCTGTCTCTGGTCTGGCTTCGCCTGGCGATCCTGCTGCTGGCCGTGTGGTTGGCAGCATCGGTCACAGCCACCGTCGGTGTCATCGGCTTCTTGGGATTGGCGGCGCCTGCGGTCGCGCGGCTGTGTGGAGCGCGGACAACGAGCCAAGTCTTCGTCGCCGCTCCCTTGACCGGTGCAGCACTGCTCTTTTTGACGGATGGCACAAGCCAACTTCTGGGTAGCGGCTTTTCCGATCTGGCACCGGCAGGCGCCGCAACCGCACTGATGGGCGGGCCCATTCTGCTGTTTCTGCTGCCACGGCTGCACGCGATTGCGCCGGTGGCGGCTATCACTGGTTCGATGGAATCCCGGCTAATACGGCCTTCGTTCTGCATCATTCTCACAGCGATCATCATCGCTGCACTCGGGTTTGCGGCCTTGACGTTTGGCCCGTCGCCCACGGGCATGCGCTTTGCGTTCGGAGAAAGCCTGTGGGAACTCCTGCCCTTCCGGTTGCCGCGCATTCTGGCTGCCGGTGGCGCTGGCGCTCTTCTGGGTGCTGCGGGTTTCATCATGCAACGTGTGACGGGCAACCCGATTGCAAGCCCGGAGGTGCTGGGAGTCTCGGCTGGCGGGGGCGCAGGCCTCGCAGCTACGCTCTACATCGTCGGCTCTCCCTCGCCCACCGTCATGCTGATCGGAATGTCGCTCGGTGCGCTCACCGTGTTTTCGATCATGATTGCGATAACCGCGAGCCGCGAACTCTCCGCCGAAAGACTGCTTCTCACCGGCATCGCCATGAGCGCGATCTCGATGGCCATCGTCACGATCGTGTTGGCGCAGGGCGATATGCGTTCCTTCATTTTGTTGATGTGGATGGCCGGATCGACAAACCGTGCAGGCAATTTCGAGGCTTTGGCTGCGCTGATTGCCATGGCCCTGTTTGCGGCCCCGCTTTTCTTCATGAGCAGATGGCTGACCATTCTGCCGCTCGGTACGGTCGTATCAAAAAGTGTCGGCCTTGGCCTGACATCATCACGGCTGGTGCTTTCCATCCTTGCGGCATTGATGACGGCAGTGGCATCGTTTCTCGTCGGCCCGCTCAGCCTCGCCGGACTGGTCGCACCTCATCTCGCCCGATTGATCGGGTTCAGCGGCGCGCGCCATCAACTCCTGGCATCGCTGATGATTGGCGCAGCCTTGCTCATCGGCGCTGACTGGCTGTCACGGGTTGTGATTTATCCGTACCAAGTGCCGGTTGGGGTGTTCACCGCTCTGATTGGCGGCCCTTACCTGCTCTGGCTGATCGCGCGTTTGGAAAAGCGAAGCTGATCAGCGTCAGCGTAAAGTTCAATCAGGAACGGATTGTCTCTCAACGGGTTAACCAAGGCATACACGGGTCTAAAGTGACCATGCTTTGATGACAAGATTGGGAGAAGACTATGGATATTCCACAAAACACTGTGATTGCGGTGGCTGATGGCGAGAAGCTGAGCCTGTTCAGAAACGAAGGCGATGCGCAGAATGTCAAGCTGAAGGCGCTTCCTGACGCTGACGTCGATAGCTCGAAAATCGCTTCCGGTGCGCGTCACTCCAGCAGCGCTGCCAATCCAAATGACAGCCAGCAGGAAGAGGACGGCTTCAGCGCAGGCATCGCCGATATGCTGAACAAGAAGGTTCTTGGCGGCAACATCAAAGGCCTGATCGTCATTGCTGCACCACGCACGCTGGGTGAGATGCGCAAGGGTTATCACAAGTCCCTGTCGGACGTCCTATTGGGCGAACTCGACAAGGATTTGACGGGCCATTCGATTCAAGACATCGAAAAAGCTCTCGCAGCAGCTTGATTCAATATATGACCGGGAGCGGCCAGCGCCGCTCCCGGTTCGCGACATTACAATGCCAGACCCGATGCGCGGTCAAAGACATGCACCCGCTCATGGCTAATGTCAGCCGCAAAGGGTGTGTTGGTGCGGACCAACTGTTCACCATCAACGACGGCGGTGACATGATGACCGGCAAGATCGAATATCACGTGCGTTTGCGCGCCAGTCGGCTCCACCTGAAGCGTATTTCCCGTTACTGAAACATCACCGCCACCGCTCATAGCGAAATGCTCAGGGCGCAAGCCGATCGTCACACTCTGCCCACGCTTCACTTTGCGATCAGGCGAAATACGGATCGCTGTACCGTCGTCCAGCCGAGCGGCGGGAACACCCTCCTCACCATCGACAATGCATTCGATGAGGTTCATGGCGGGGGAACCGATGAAGGCGGCGACGAAGAGATTGGCCGGTGTCTTGTAAAGTTCAAGCGGTGTTCCCTGCTGTTCGATGCGGCCCTGGTTGAGGACGACCACACGGTCGGCAAGCGTCATGGCTTCGATCTGGTCGTGGGTGACGTAGATCGATGTGGTGCCGACCTTCTGATGCAAGGTTTTGATCTCGCTGCGCATCTGCACACGCAGCTTGGCATCCAGATTGGACAATGGCTCATCGAACAGGAAGACGGCGGGATTACGCACAACGGCGCGGCCCATGGCCACGCGCTGGCGCTGGCCGCCAGAGAGTTGTGATGGTTTGCGTTCTAGTAAGCTGGCGAGATCGAGCATGCGGGCGGCTTCTGCAACCCGCTCCTCGATCACGGCTTTCGGCTCGCCCGCGATTTTCAGGTTGAAGCCCATGTTTTCGGCCACGGTCATATGCGGATAAAGCGCGTAGGACTGGAACACCATGGCGATGTTGCGTTCCCGCGGCGTCATCTCGTTGACGACATTGCCGCCGATCATGATGTCGCCGTCGGTAATTTCTTCCAGCCCCGCAATCATGCGCAGCAGCGTGGACTTGCCGCAGCCGGACGGGCCGACGAGCGCGATGAATTCGCCATCGGCGATATCGAGCGAAATGCCGCTGATAACACCAAGCGAGCCGTAGGACTTGCGGATATCTCTGAGTTCGACGGATGCCATATTCTGCTCCTGATCAGGACTTGACGGCGCCAGCCGTCAGACCTGCAATGATGTGTTTCTGTGCGAGGAAAAAGACGATGATGGTAGGCAGGATCGTCATGGTGATGAAGGCCAGAACCAGCTGCCATTCCGTGCCGAATTCGCCGCGATAGACCATGATACCGAGCGGCCAAGGATACTTCGATTCCGAATTGAGCATGATCAGAGGCAGGATATAGCTGTTCCAGCTTCCCACGAAGGACACGATACCCACCGTTGCGATGATGGGGCGCGAGAGCGGCATGGAAATGTACCAGAAGAATTTCAGGTAACCGCAACCATCCACGAAGGCCGCCTGAAACAGCTCATCCGGCAGGTTTCTGAAATAATTGCGAAACAGCAGGATGCTCATGCCCAGCCCGAATGCCACCTGCGGCAGCACCACGCCCCAATAGGTATCGAGAAGCCCAAGGTCGCGGATGCGGATGAACAGCGGCAGGATGGCCGTGGCAGCCGGGAACATCAGTCCTAGCAGGAAGTAATTCAGCAAGAAATTGGAGCCGAAGAATTTCACATGCGCGAAGGTAAAGGCCGCCATGGCCGAGACGACGAGCGTGAGAAAGACTGTCAAAACGGCAATGACCAGCGAATTGAAGATTTGCAGCCAATAGCGTTTGCCGAAGAGAATATCGCCGTAATTGGACCATTGCCATTCGGCAGGCAGGCCGAAGGGGTTCACGCGCAAATCGCCCAGCGTCTTGAAGCCGCCGAGCGCCGTCGTCAACAGCGGCACCAGCACGATGGCTGCGATGAGGCCGAGCGATACATAAAGATAGAGCTTCGTTTGCGTGCTCACGCGGATGGATGTGGATGTATCAGTCATGGCGCATGAAAATCCTTTTGTAACCAAAGGCGAGCGTGACGCAGATGACGAAGAGCACCACACCAACCGCACTGCCAAGACCGACCTGCATGCGCATGACGCCGTAGGTATAGAGGAAGGTCACCATGGTCTGCGTGGAGTTGGACGGACCGCCGCCAGTGAGCGGCATGATCATGTCGAAGAGTTGCAGCGACCCGATCACCGCGAAGAAGATAGAGAGACGCACGGTTGAGCCGAGCATCGGCAGCGTGACATAGCGGAACTTCTGCCAGCCGGTGGCGCCATCGATTTCGGCAGCTTCCAGCACGTTCTTGTCGACCGATTGCAGACCGGCAATGAACAGCATCATGTGGAAACCGAAATATTTCCAGACGATGACGGCCAGCACCGCATAGATCGCCACATCCCTGTCGGCCAGCACATAAGGGTTGGCAAAGCCGAAGAAGTTGGAAATCGCGGCGAACAGGCCGTAGTCGCCGTCATAAACGAAGCGCCAGATCAGGCCTGCTGCCACATCCGCCAGAACATAGGGCAGGAAGAACACGAGGCGGAAGGCGACAACGCCGGGAATCTTGTGCGCCAGCATCGTTGCCAGCCAGATGGCCAGCGGGATCTGGATGCAAATCGAAATCACGATGATCAGCGCGTTGTTGACAAGTGCCTGCGAGAAGGCAGCATTGCCGAACAGCACCTGAAAGTTCTTCAGACCGATAAAGTCGGTGGGCGTGCCATAACCGTTCCAGCGATAAAGGCTGTACCAGGCCGCTTCGCCCATCGGCAGGATGACGAAGAGGGTAAAGAGGAGAAGTGCGGGTGGCAGGAAGATCAGCAGCGTCAGGGCGCGGTCATGGGCGACCGAGCTTTGTTTGCGCTTCAGCTTCGTCAGTGGTTTGGCCAATGCAGGCGCTGCATTGATGAAAATATTCGTCATCATGTCCGCTTTCGGTTTCACGCGGGGCGAAGGACGCCGCAGTCAATCAGCGGCGTCCTGTCGTTCAGGCGGGATCAGCGAAGCTCGAAGGCATCCTGAATCTGCTGGGCGCCTTCTTCCGATGTCATCTGGCCCGAGACGATTTCGACGGAGACGTCATTGACGACGCGGCCGACGGCAGCACCCAGCGTCTGATCGAAAAAGTTCTGGTGCCATGTGGACTCCGAAAGCTGCTTCGCAGAACTGGCCAACAACGGGTTGTTCACGGCTTCGTTTGCATCAACGGCAACGGGCAGGATCATACCAGCCTTGGCCATCTTTTTTTCATTTTCCGTGTTGGTCATGAAGGTCGCGAATTCGATTGCCTCCTTGGACGCATTCTTCGTGACGGCCCAGCCGTTCAGGCCACCGAGCGTATCCGTTGCCTTGCCCGCACCGCCTTCGACAGCAGGGAATGCGAAGCGACCGATATTGTCCTGTGCAAGACCCTTGCCGTCACCGGCATTCTTGCGCTGGTTGGCTTCGGTGTTGTCGAAACCGAGGATCATCGCGGCCTTGCCATCACCAAAAACGCCAAGCGCCTGTGGCCATGTGGAGCCGAGATAGCCGGGCTGGAAAGGCTCAAGCTTGCCGAATTCCGCCAGTTGCTCGCCAGCCTTGATGATGGCCGGGTCCATGAAGCCTTCGCCCTCACCCTTGCGCGCTGCATCAAACACGGCCTGCCCGCCATTACGCATGACGAGATAGCTCCAGTAGAAATGGATCGGCCATTTTTCACCACCGCCACCGGCAATCGGCACGATGCCCGCAGCCTTTATGGTTTTGACGGCATTGCTGAGATCATCCCAAGACTTGATATCATCAGCCTCCACGCCAGCCTTGGCGAATAACTCTTTATTGTAGAAAAAGCTGACGAGGCTGACTTTGAAAGGTACGGCCCAGACCTTGCCATCGAAGGAGAAGCCATCAATGGCGGCAGGATTATAGGCATTGCGAATCTTGCCACCATCGGCATCGAAAACCTCGGACAGATCTTTCAATGCGCCGGTTTTGGACTGTTCTTCCAGCACGCCACCGCCCCAGCTATAGAAAAAGTCGGGAACGTCGTTGGATTGCAGCAGCGTCGGCAGCTTTGCCTTGAACGCCTCGTTCTCCAGGAATTGCAGCTGAACATCCACGTCAGGATGTTTTACTTCGAAATCCTTGGCAATCTCCTCCCAGACGGCCACGGCTTTCGGATCGAGCTCGACATGCATCCATTTGACGACTGTCGCGGCAGATGCCGCCGCTGTGCCGAGCATGAATGTGATGGCTGTGGTCGCGGCAAACGACATCCACTTGCCGCTCAGGCTTGCGCCTGCGTGCTTATCGGTCATGATGGTATTCCTCCCGGGGACGTTGCCTCACCAATTATTCCCCAATGCGGATTAATTCATATAAGGAACCGCTCAATGTCAAGGCATATTGCTGATATATTCAGCTTTGCGCTTGACACACCCCCATCCTGATCCGCTATTTATTCCGCAACCCGACGAAAATATTCGTTAGACCTCGGCTTGATCGCGACTGGAAATCATGAAGACCGCAGACCCGGAACTGATGCGTGCGATCAATCGCCTGAACGTCCTCGATACCGTCCGTCGCCATGGCCCGATCTCGCGCGTGGAGATCAGCGAAAGAACGCAGCTTTCCACGACAACCGTCTCCGCCATCACCGCATCGTTGCTGGATGATGGGCTGATTCTGTCACGCCATCTCGGTGACATCAGAACCGAAGGCGCACGTGGCCGTCCCCGAGTGATGCTGGAACTCAACCCGGATGCGGCGCGTGTCGTGGGTGCGAAGATCGCAGCCAGCCGTATGGTTTTCGTGGTCACGGATTTCTGCGGCAATGTGCTGTCCACGCTTGCGCTGCCCATCCGCATCGACCGCCAGCCCATCGGCGTCATCGCCGATCTGATCGAGGATGGTGTGCGGCGCTGCGTGGTGGATGCTGGGCTGTCGCTGGAAGATGTCGATATGATCTGCCTCGGTCTGCCAGGTGTTATCGAACATCGGACCGGCAAAATCCGCTCCAGCCCTGTGCTGCGGGAAGTGAATATCGATTTTGCCGATGAGATGACGGCGCGTTTCGGCACGCCAACCATCATCGAAAGCGATGCCCATGCCGTGACGCTCGGTCACCACTGGTTCGGCAAGGCGCGAGACCTGGAAGACATGGTGCTGATTTCGCTGGAGCAGACGCTGGGGCTTGGCGTGCTGCACCGGAACGATCTGTTTCGCGGTGCCGGTGGCCTGAGCCACAATCTCGGCGATCTCGTGCTGGTCGCAAGTCCGCAAGGGACGGTGCGGCTCGCCAGTCAGGCGGGCGAGAATGCCATTTTAGGATCGCGGCCTGCCGATGGGCGCTTTGCGGAGGCCATTCGCCTCGGACGGGGCATGCAGCATGCCCAGACGCTAGTGCTGGCGCAAGACAATGATCTTATTGCTGCAGCCGAGCGCGCCGGTGCGGCCATCGGGCTGACGCTGGCCAATATCGTGACGCTGTTTGCGCCGCCACGGGTCATCATCGTCGGGTCGAGCCTCGAACTCGGCGCACCCTTCATCAACAGCATCCGCGCAGCATACGAGGCCTCCGTGCCGCCGTCCCTGCAAGGCGTGGCGGAGCTGGTTTTTGACAAATCGAGCGACGAGCTGTGGGCGCAGGGTGCTGCGGCTGTTGCGCTCTACGAGCTTTACGAATCGCCGTGGAACACCACGGGTCCGGCTCTCTGAGGAGCGAACCGGTCCACATCATGACGGGAGAGAGAACATGAAGAAAGTCGGCATAGGCATCATCGGATGCGGCAATATTTCCGGTGCCTATCTGAAGGCAATGGCATCCTTTCCCATTCTCGACATTCGCGGCGTGGCCGACATGAATGCGGATATGGCCAAAGCAAAGGCCGAGGAATTCTACCTGACGGCGCGAACGGTGGATGAGCTGTTTGCAGACCCGGACATCGAGATCATCGTCAATCTGACGATCCCCAAGGCTCACGTCGAGGTGGCGTTGCGGGCGCTGGAAGCGGGAAAGCACACCTATTCCGAAAAGCCGCTCGGTATCAATTTTGCGGAAGGCAAGAAGTTGGCTGACGCCGCGAAGGCGAAGAACCTGCGGATCGGTGCGGCACCCGATACCTTCCTCGGCGGCGGTCATCAAACGGCGCGCACCCTCATCGACCAAGGCGTTCTCGGCACGCCCGTTGGCGGCACGGCCACCTTCATGTGCCCCGGCCATGAGCGCTGGCACCCCAACCCCGCCTTTTATTACGAGGTTGGCGGCGGACCGATGCTGGATATGGGGCCGTATTATATCACCGATCTCGTCAATCTGTTTGGTCCGGTGGCCAAGGTCGCAGGCTTTGCCTTTTCGCCACGGACGGAGCGACTGATTACCAGCGAACCACGCAATGGCGAAAAGATTCCGGTGCAGATTGCCACCCATGTTGCTGGCGCACTGGCGTTCAAAAACGGTGCTGTCGTGCAGGTTGGCATGAGCTTCGATGTGGCCGGCCACAAGCATGTGCCGCTGGAACTTTACGGCACTGAAGGCACGCTTATTGTCCCCGACCCCAACCATTTCGGCGGCGAAGTGCAATTGCTGAAAAAAGGTGGCCAGTTCGAGAATCAGGACCTGTCATCGCCCTATGCGGATGGCAATTACCGCTCCATCGGCGTGGCCGACATGGCCCACGCCATCCGCTCCAACCGGCAGCACCGCGCCAATGGCGACCTTGCCCTGCATGTGCTGGAGGTGATGGAAGCGTTCCAGACCGCATCCGACACCGGCACGACCATAACCATCACCACTGCCGTCGACCGTCCAGCACCGCTGGCGGAATCGCTGGTTGACGGCCAGATCGGCAAATAATTTCAAGGAGGAATGCAATGCGAGAAGCACTGATAGTCTGGGGCGGATGGAGCGGTCACGAACCGCAGGAATGCTCTGTCATCATTAAAGACCTTCTGGAGGAAGAAGGGTTCAAGGTCTATGTCGAGCACAGCACGGAAGCGTTTGCGGACCCATCCGTGCATGATCTAAGCCTCGTGGTGCCGATTGTCACCATGTCCAAGATCGAGAAAGAAGAGATCAAGAACCTTGCCGCTGCCGTCGAAAACGGTGTGGGCATTGCCGGTTATCACGGCGGCGCAGGCGACAGTTTCCGTGAATGTGTTGAATACCAGTTCATGATCGGCGGCCAATGGGTGGCCCACCCCGGCAACATCATCGATTACACGGTCAACATCACCAAGCCTGATGATCCGATCATGGAGGGGATCACCGACTTTCCCTATACGTCCGAACAGTATTATATGCACACCGATCCATCCAACGAAGTGCTGGCAACGACGACGTTTACCGGCGACCATGCGTGGTGGATCAATGGCGTGGTGATGCCAGTGGCGTGGAAGCGCAACTATGGCAAAGGCCGCGTATTCTATTCGGCACTTGGCCACGTCGCAAAAGAGTTCGAAGTGCCGCAAATGCGGGAAATCTTCCGTCGCGGCGCAAACTGGGCTGCACGGTAACAAAATCGGGACGGAAGATACCGTTCCATACTGGGAGGTATCATGACAGGTCGCAACATCGTGCTGGTTGATCCGCTGCCGCGGACCCTTGAACTCATCATGGAGCCCGATGTTCGCGCCCGACTGGAAAAGCTGGGTGAACTTGTCATTTCGGAAGATCGTCAGATGCCTGCTGAACAGGTGGATGCCCTTCTTCCCGATACCGTCCTGATCTTCGGTCAGACCGACATGCCGAAAGAGAGGCTGGATCGCGCGCCGAAGCTGAAGGCCATCATCAATGTGGAATCGAACTTCCTGCCGAATATCGACTATCAGGCTTGTGTCGAGCGCGGCATCTGGGTCATCACACCCGCCTCGGCCTTTTCATCGCCTGTCGCCGAAGCATCGCTCGGAATGGCGCTCGATCTGGCGCGCGGCATAACCGTGGCCGACCGCCAGTTCCGCGAGGGCACAGAAGAATATGGCCTTGCCGGAAACATCGATACGTTCCGCTATGCCGGTGCCCCCATCGGCATCATCGGCTTCGGTGATCTGGGGCGCGAACTGCGTGAGCTCACCCGCCCGTTCAAGAATGCGGTGCATGTTTACGATCCGTGGCTGCCGCAAGAGATCATCGAGCGTCAGGACTGCATTCCCAGCACGCTGGACGAGGTCTTTGCCAAATCGCGTGTGGTCTATGTCTTTGCGAGCGTTACCAGCGAAAACCAAGGCTTCATTGGGAAAACCCAGTTCGACGCCATGCAGCCGGGTTCAGCATTCCTGCTGATGAGCCGTGCTGCCGTGGTCGATTTCCCGGCCATGTTGGACGCCGTCAAATCCGGTCATATCCGTGCTGCAACCGACGTATTTCCCGACGAGCCGGTTGCAGCGGATGATCCCGTCCGCTCCATCCCTGGCCTGCTGCTATCGGCTCACCGCACAGGTGGCACGCGTGACGCGTTCTACAAGCTGGGCTCCATGGCGGTTGCAGATGCAGAACTGATTATGAAGGGTCTTCCTCCACAATTGTGCCGCCGCGCTGACCCCGCCACCGCCAGCAGACTGCGCTCGAAGCCCGTCAGCGTCTCCTGAACCAAATTTTACGGCACCGGTACTTCTTCCAATGTTTTCTTGGGAACTCTGGCTGATCCATCTGGTTAGACGGGTCCAGACAAACCAAACACTGGAGGAAATATCATGAAAAAGATTCTTATCGGAACGGTCTTTGCTTTGAGCTTCGCATCGCTCGCCATGGCGCAGAGCAATGGTGGCGGAGCAGCGGGTGGCAACAGCGGTGGATCGGCAGGCGGCGCTGGTGCGTCGGATGGATCCAACACCGGCGGCAGTGGCACAGGCACCGGAACGGGTGCTGGCGCAAACACGAACGGTTCCGGTTCCACCTCCGGCGGCGCGAACACGAATGGTAATACGAACAACAATTGCCCTGCAGGTGGCCAGTCTGCTCAGGGAACCACGACGAACAGTACCCCGAGCGCAAACTGCCCTGCCAACTGAGTTTCCATATTTCTAAAAAAAGCCGGGCATCGTCCCGGCTTTTTCTTTGCCTGATTTCGCTCAACCCAAGCACAATGCATAACTCACAAGTTATTGATCTCGGCATTTATTTCATTTTACATTGCCAACATGAATGCCAGAGTGGTTCAAGAGTCTGGCTGAAGCCGGGCCCGGCGCGGGAGCACGCCGATAAAGGGAGAGAGCAGGAATGAAGAAGCTATTTTCAGTCGCAGCCGCAGTAATACTGATGGC
The DNA here is from genome assembly GCF_030209855.1 of Agrobacterium sp. lyk4-40-TYG-31. Taxonomy (NCBI): domain Bacteria; kingdom Pseudomonadati; phylum Pseudomonadota; class Alphaproteobacteria; order Hyphomicrobiales; family Rhizobiaceae; genus Agrobacterium; species Agrobacterium sp. lyk4-40-TYG-31. The sequence goes on along the minus strand of NZ_JARVRE010000002.1, from coordinate 211,058 downwards.
CACCGGTGCCTATGCCGACACCATCAAAGTCGGCGTCGTCGGGCCTTTTTCAGGGCCATTTGCGTTGCAGGGCAAGAATTTCAAGGCCGGCATCGAGGCCTATATGGCGACGAATGGCAGCAAGGTCGGCGACAACACTGTCGAGATCATTTATCGCGATCTGCCTGCCGCCGATCCCGCACAATCCAAGGCGCTGGCGCAGGAACTGGTCGTGAAGGAAAAGGTGCAATATCTGGCAGGCTTCTATTTCACACCAGATGCCATGGCCGTCACGCCCATTCTCAAGCAGGCGAACACTCCGCTCGTTGTCATGAACGCTGCGACCTCGGCAATCGTCACCAAAAGCCCGCTCGTGGTTCGCACGTCCTTCACGACGTGGCAGACGTCAACGCCGATGGCGCAGGTCGCGTTTGACAAGGGCGTCAAGAAAGTCATTTCCATCGTCAGTGATTATGGTCCAGGCGTTGATGCCGAAAATGCGTTCAAAGCGGGCTTTACAAAAGCAGGCGGTGAAGTCGTGGAAGCGATCCGTATGCCGCTCGCGACCAATGATTTCAGCCCGATCATGCAGCGCATCAAGGATTCCGGCGCACAGGGCGTCTTTGCCTTCTTGCCTTCAGGTCCGACGACGCTCGGCTTTGTGAAGGCCTATAACGAAAACGGTCTCAAAAATGCTGGTGTGCAGCTTTTCGCTCCCGGCGACCTGACGCAGGAGTCAGATCTTCCGGCACTTGGCGATGCAGCCTTGGGCATCCTCACCACTTTCCACTACGCCGTGTCGCATGATTCCCCTGAGAACAAGGCCTTCGTCGAAGCAGCGGACAAAGCCATCGGCAATCCGGCGGAACTGACGTTCCCTGCAGTTGGCGCCTATGATGGCATGCATGTCATCTACAAGATGATCGAGGCAACCGGCGGAAAGCAGGATGCGGAAAAGGCAGTTGACGCGGTGAAGGGACTATCGTGGGTCAGCCCGCGCGGCCCGGTCACCATCGATGCCGAAAGCCGCCATATCACGCAGAACATCTACCTGCGTGAAGTCGCCAAGAATGCGGATGGAAAATACATCAACAAGGAAATCCAGACTTTCGAGAAGCAGGGCGATCCCGGCCTCGCTGTTGCGAAATAAGTAGGCTTCTGGCCTGACCGAGCTGGTGGCATCGCCGCGTGCCACCAGCTCTTTCGGCGCAATGCGATTATAAAAACTGGAATAATCCGATGCAGACTGTCTTCAGCATTGCGGTGGACGCGCTGGCCTACGGCATGGTGCTGTTCGTGATTTCGATTGGGCTGTCGGTCACCATGGGCCTGATGCGGGTCGTCAATCTCGCCCATGGCGCCTTTGCCATGATTGGCGGTTACCTCGCATCTTATGCTGTCCGCGACCTTGGCCTCGGTTATGGCGTCGGCGTTCTGGCGGCAGTCATCGGCACCATCATCATCGCCATTCCCATCGAGCGCTTTCTTTACCGCCGCATCTATGGTGCGCCGGAACTCACGCAGGTCCTGATGACCATCGGCATCACCTTCTGCATCATCGGCATCGCCAATTACGTCATGGGCCCAACCCTCAAGACGATACCCTTGCCGCAAACGCTGCAAGGGTCTGCCGATCTTGGTTTCCGCACCATTCCTGTCCACCGTCTTTTCGCAATCGCCTGCGGGCTTGCGGTCGCGGCCCTCCTTTGGTTCACCATCGAAAGAACCAGCTTCGGCATCAAGCTGCGTGCATCGGTCGATAATGCAGCCATGGCAGCTGCCTTGGGCGTGCGCACTGAAATCATCTACGCGCTGAGCTTCGCGGTTGCGGTTGGGCTTGCCGCATTGGGTGGCGTCGTCGGTGCAGAATTATTGCCGGTCGAGCCCTATTACGCGCTTCGCTACATGGTCACGTTTCTGGTCGTCGTTTCCGTTGGCGGCGCTGGCTCCATTCCCGGCGCGCTGATCGCCTGCCTTGTTCTTGGCGGTATCGACACTGCCGGGCGCTATCTGATGCCAGAGTTCGGAGAGTTTTTCTTTTACCTCGCTGTCATCGCCATCATCTGTGTCTTCCCACGCGGTTTTGCCGGAAGGATGAAGTGAGATGACGCTAGCTACCAGTACCATCCCCACGTCTCGCCCCAATCGTTCCCTCGTTCGCGATTTGGCGGGGCTCGCAGCCATCACCGTGATGGCCGTGATCGGCTACCTCCTGTTCCCTGACAATCTAGCTTTGTTAACGCGCATCATCGGCATTGCCCTGCTCGTGTTGTCGCTTGATCTCGTGACCGGTTACTGCGGGGTGGCGACTCTTGGCCACGCGGCGCTTTTCGGCTCTGGCGCCTACGCCGCCGGTATCGTATCCGCCCATTTTGGCATTACCGATCCTCTGCTCATGCTGCTGGCTGGCATTTGCGGTGGTGCTGTCTCTGGTCTTGTCTGCGGTGTCGTCATCCTGCGCGCCCATGGCCTGCCGCAACTGGTTCTTTCGATCGCATTGATCCACCTCTTCCACGAATTCGCCAACAAGGCGTCATCCTGGACAGGCGGCAGCGACGGGCTTTCCGGTATCTCGGCAGACCCCATCTTCGGTTATTTCGAATTCGACCTCTACGGCCATACCGCCTACATTTTCGGTGTCGTGTTACTGCTCATCACCTTCATTATCTTACGCATATTGGTGCGGTCCCCTTTCGGCATGCTGTGCCGGGGCATCAAGGAAGACCCCGTTCGCATTGCCTCGATGGGCGCGTCTCCAAAGGTAACGCTGATGAAGATGTACGTGATATCAGGTGCAGTCGCGGGCGTCGGCGGCGCGCTCAACGCCATTTCAACGCAAGTGGTGGGTCTCGATAGCCTGTCGTTCACGCTATCCGCGGAAAGCCTCGTCATGCTGGTCCTCGGTGGAACGGGCTCGCTCTTCGGTGCGCTCTCGGGCACCATCATCTTCATGCTGTTCGAAGACTACGTCTCCGCCGCCAACCCCTTCCACTGGCTGACGATGGTTGGCGCCCTGCTGATTGCCGTCGTGCTCTTCGCGCCCAAAGGCTTGTATGGGACCGTGGCCAACATGCTGCGACGCCGACGGGAGGCTGTGAAATGAGTGCCGCCTTCGAAGTCATCAATCTCAAAAAATCCTTCGGCGGGCTTTCCGTCACCAGTGATATCTCCATATCCATGCAGCCCGGCGATCGCGTTGCACTCATCGGACCGAACGGTGCTGGCAAAACGACATTCGTCAATCTCGTAACCGGTAACCTCGCGCCGGATTCCGGCGATGTGCGAATTGGCGGCGAAACCGTCACACGGATCGATGCCGCGGGACGGGTCAAGCGGGGGCTGGTGCGATCCTTTCAGGTGACCCGGCTGTTTCAGGACATGACGCCTGCCGAACATGTCGCGCTTGCCATTTTGCAACGCGAAGGCAAAACGGGCCGCATGTTCGGCAATTTTCTGGCGATGCCCGACGTCATGGCAGAAGTGGAGGGGATGCTATCGAAGCTCGGCTTGATCACCTTGATGCACCGGCGCGTGAGCGAGATCGCCTATGGTCAGCAACGTCTTCTGGAAATCGCGGTTGCAATGGCTTTGAAACCGAAGGTCCTGCTGCTTGATGAACCGGCAGCGGGTGTGCCGCAAAGCGATACGGGTCGCATTGAGCAGGCACTGGCCGATCTGCCCGCTGATCTCGCCGTCTTGATGATCGAGCATGACATGGACCTCGTGTTCCGCTTCGCCAAGCGGGTGATCGTGCTTGCCGCGGGCGCTATCATATTCGATGGCCTGCCTGCCGATGTCACCAAAGATGCCCGCGTTCGTGAAGCCTATCTGGGGAGCTATGCCGATGCCAGCCGCGTCGCTTGAGGTTGACAATCTATGCGCAGGCTACGGCCCGACACGCATATTGGAGGACGTTTCCTTTCACGTTGCAGCGGGAGGCCGTCTCGCCATTCTCGGTCGCAACGGCATGGGAAAGACGACATTGCTTGCCACCCTCGCAGGCCAGACCCGACGTTATGATGGTAAGATCAACCTCGGCTCCGCAAACGTGAGCGCCATGCCAAGTGCGGCACGTGCGCACCAAGGGCTGGGTTACGTGCCACAGGCACGGTGCGTTTTTCCAACATTATCGGTCGAAGAAAACCTGTTCGTTGGCCTGAAAAGCAGACCACGGAGCGATATCGAGGAGGCCTACACGCTGTTTCCACGCCTTAAAGAAAGGAGGCGCAATCTCGGCAACCAGCTTTCTGGCGGAGAGCAGCAGATGCTGTCGACAGCGCGCAGCATCCTTGGGCGTCCGTCAGTTCTGTTGCTGGACGAACCGCTGGAAGGACTGGCACCTGTCATATGCGAAGAACTCATGGCCGCCTTTACAGACCTGGCAAAAAGCGGTGACATGACCATCCTGCTGGTTGAGCAGCGCATACAAAGCGCACTGGATTTCGCCGATCAGGTCATCGTTCTCGAGCGAGGCCGCGTCGCATGGAGCGGCACACCACAAGCGCTTTCCGCAGACCACAGCACCGTCGAACGGTTGCTCGGCGTCGGCGGATTGCATTGACAGTGCCAACATCACTCGGCGTCCGATTTTAAAGGAAATGACAATTGCACGGTGGTTCCTTCGCCCTGCCTTGAAAATATCTGCGCCTCTCCACCGCTCTGGCGAACGAACCCATAAACCATCGCCAGACCAAGTCCCGCCCCACCCTGATCGCCGCGCGTGGTGAAATAGGGCTCGAAAGCCTTGTCCACTGCCTCCGATGTCATGCCCGCTCCGTCGTCATCCACTTGCACCAGCAACAGATTGTCCGTTCGTCTGGCGCGGATGACGATCACCCCACCGTCTGGCATCGCGGCTGCGGAGTTGAGGCAAAGGTTGAGGATGGACTGTTCAAAAAGTGCGGGGTCCAGAGGGATTTTGGGCATGCCCTCCTCAAGGTCGAGCCGGACGTGGCATTTCGCCCCAACGGCGATTTCAAGAATATCCGCCATTGTTCGCAACAGGCTGGCAATATCAATCGAGCTGGGGTGGATAGGATGCTGACTGCCGACGGAGAGCATGCTGCTGGCAAGCGAGCGACCACGATCTGCTGCCTTGCGGATGCGCGCAAGGTGGCGTTTTTGACGGTGGTTGAAACCAGCTTCCCGCTCCAGCAGGCCAAGGCTACCGGTGATGATGCCGATCATATTTCCAACCTCATGACTGACCTGATGTGTCATGCGCATGATGCCATCGAGACGCTGGGCCTTGGACGCTTCAGCCTCCTGACGGTCCATCGCAGTGACATCACGCGCCAGAAGCACGATGCCTCTGTCTGGTTGGCGTGAAAGCGAAATTTCAATGACCTGCTGGTTCTCTGCGCGGTGGCGAACGACGGCACGCTCCTGCAAGGTCCCGGAATGTGTGTGGCAAGGTAACAGCTCTGGATCGATTTCAGGAATGGCATGCGCGAATTTTCGCAGCGGCGACTTTCTCGATGCGGCGGATTTTCCGATGAGATCGATCACGCGACGGTTCATCGTGATCGGGTTTCCTGCCGCGTCGAACAGTGCGATACCTTCGTTCATGTTGCGAAACGTAGACCGTATCGTCCGCGCCGCAGCTTCCGCCGTGCGACGCAAGCGTGTCACGCGCTCCACACTGTCGTTGAAAGCCTTGAATGCATCCAGAAGCCTGATGAGCTCGGTCTCGTTACCACTGTAGGAAGGCGGGCCGACATTCTTGTCGCCTGTCGCAAGGGCATTCATACCTTTCGACAGGGAGACGATGCCGCGTGACACACGCATGACGGAGTGAATGGAAAAAACAGCCAAGACGAGCACCAGCATAGAGGCTAGAGCAATGATGATCAACAGCTGATACAGTGCGTTCGATGTCGAGATCAGGTCGTCATTCAGCCCTTGCGCCACGGCATCGCTTTGGGATTCGGTGGCATGTGAAAGATCGCGCGACACATCATGGAGCTTCGATACGGAGGCGCGAATGGCAAACATCCCGAGAAGGTAGTTGGTCTGCGCTTCAAAAACGCGCTCATAGGGCAGAAGCCGCTCAGACGATACCCTAACATCCGGGGCTGACCTGTTCTGTCTTGCGTCCGTTTCGGAAACGTAGCGTCGGCGAAGTTCACCCAGTTGAAAAAGACTGTCGGACGTCGCCGCCGCCTGCACAATGCCGTTCAACTGACGCCTCAACGCCACGTCCTCGACACCTTCACCCGTGGCGATTTCGCCCAGCGCTGCCGCAGCCTTGGCTTTATGATCCTGCGCCGCATCCGCATCCCGTGCCAGTTCTCGGGTTTGGGTGTGGATAAGGTTGAGCAACTCCACAATCTGGCCGCTCGCAAAACCTCTGATAACGGGGTCCTCTCCGTCACGACCGATCATGCTCAAAAGGCCGTCAACCTGTGCGACGACGGCGCGGCTTTCGCTGGACATGCGGTAGGGGGACGCGGCGTTCATCAGAAACGGCGCACTCGATACCAGATCGGAAACCTGTCTTGAAATCAGCGATGCTTTCGCAAGGCTTGAAAAGGCTTGCAGTCCGTAAGCCGCCATCTCATTGCGCGCGCGCTGTAAGCCGTAGAGCGCCGTGGCAGACAGGCTGAACACAAGACAGCAAATGAAGACGATGGCGAATGGCAGGCGAAACGCAATCGATGAGAGAAATGAGCGACTGATCACGGCAAAAGCTCTGCCTCGTCTGTATGTAAAACATAGCCCTTCCCGCGCCGCGTCTTGATGTGCCGAGGTAAGTCGGGATTGAGCTCGATCTTTCTTCTCAGACGAAGCACCAGCACATCGACATTGCGATCAACATAGCGCTCACTCTCGGTGCCGAGCCGATCCAGAATCTGGGCCCTGCTGACAGGCTGGTTGGGTGTGCTGGCGAGGATTTCCAGCAGCGCGAACTCCGCTGTCGTCAGCGTGCGGCTGCGGTCCGTGAGACATGTCGCCTGTCGCCCATCAAGATCGATCGCCCAGTCTCCAAGTCGCAGCGATGACCGCGCATGATCCTTTTCGGTTTCCTTGTCATGCTTCAGAGCGGGAATGGTCCGACGCAGAACCGCCTTCATACGCGCCGTCAGTTCAATCGGTTCGAAGGGTTTGACGACGTAATCATCGGCGGCGGTTTCCAAGCCCAGAACACGGTCGGCAGCACTTCCGGCCGCGGTGACCATGACGATACCAATATCGGATTGCAGCCTCAGGCGTTGGGCAAATGTGCGGCCAGACGTGCCGGGCAAATTGTGGTCGACCAGCACGAGATGAACCTGTTCCCGCGCCAATATTGCCGAGGCTTCTTCCGCCGACCCAGCACATATCGGTATCCAGTCCTCTGCCTCCACGAGATCGGAGATCAGCTCCGCCATGTCCGGATCGTCTTCAACGATCAGAATTCGCGCCTTCTGATTTAGCAATGTGTTGTCCTCCTAGGGACACCATACGATTTTGCCTGTCGATGTTCAAAGACTAGCTGATGATGCACTCCGATATATATGTAATAAATGTAATATTCTTCGGCACTGCGGTGCAAAATTGGTAACCATTCTTCGATTGCGCCGACCCGCAAATCTGACATGCTGAGTTAGGAGATTGGAACGGGGAGGTTCCAAGAGGGAGGCTCTGTTGAAAGCACTGTTGGCTATAGCGACGGGAATGACGGCATGGCTTTGCGCTGTGGCTCCCGGCTTGGCTGATACCAGGCTGAACGTGCTGTGCGGCACGGACGAAGCTTGGTGCGTTCAGATGAAGCAGTCTTTCGAAGCCCACACCGGCATTGGCATTTCCATAACCCGAAAGAGCACCGGCGAAATCCTCGACCAGATCAGGTCGGAGAGGTCGGCACCATCAGTCGATGTCTGGTGGGGTGGCACCGGTGACACGCACCTTCAGGCAGCCTCGGAAGGATTGCTTGAAGTCTACGTCCCAAAACATCAGGCCGACATTCTGCCCTGGGCACAAAATTTCTTCAAAATGTCAGGACAGCACTCTTCCGGTATTTATGCCGGAGCCCTTGGCTTTGCTTACAACGCGCAGGTTCTTGCGCAAAAAGCTTTAGCCGCGCCCACCTGCTGGAAAGATCTATCCAACGATGCCTACCGGGGCCTCATTCAGGCGGGTAATCCTAATTCGTCTGGCACTGCCTTTACGATGCTCGCGACACTGGTTCAGCTTTTCGGAGAAGACGAGGCCTTCCGTTACATCGGCGCGCTGAACCGCAATGTCGTGGAATATACCAAATCCGGTTCGGCGCCGGTCAAGGCAGCAGCCAGAGGTGAAACGCTGGTTGGCATATCGTTCATGCACGATGCGGTGACCCAGAAGGAAGAAGGCTTTCCGCTTGTGATCGTCGCTCCGTGCGAGGGCACGGGCTACGAAATCGGTGCTGTCAGTATCGTCAAGGGCACCACAAAGATCGAGGCGGCGCAGAGCTTTGTGGAGTTTGCGTTGAGCCCGGAGGGCCAGGCGACGGGTGCCGCAGCAGGCCAGAACCAAGTTCCTTCGAATGCCAGGGCAGCGCTTCCACCGGCGGCCCCCGACATATCGCTGATCAAGATGGTCGATTACGACTTTGCCACCTTCGGCCAGCCGGGGGAGCGAAGTCGGCTTCTCAGGCGGTTCGATGCGGAAGTAACGGCCACGCAGTAATTGGCAGCACGACTTTCCACACAATCATTCGACAGGCGGCATGGAAGCATGCCGTGAGGGCAAACTCGTTCCTTTCATTCAAATCCATCGCAAGCAACAGGAGGACAACGCATGCGACTTTCAGCTCTTTCCATTCTACTTGTTGCCGGAACATCCCTTGGGGCGGTTTCTGCACAGGCAGCGGGTGAACTCAACCTCATCTGCTCGGCAGATGTCGTTATTTGTGAACAGATGAAGGGAGATTTTGAAAAGTCTCACGACATCAAGGTCAATATGGTGCGCCTGTCTTCCGGCGAGACCTATGCGAAAATTCGCGCCGAAGCCCGCAACCCCAAAACCGATCTATGGTGGGCTGGTACGGGCGACCCACACGTACAGGCAGCATCCGAAAACCTGACAATGGAATATAAGTCGCCCATGCTGGACCAGTTGCAGGACTGGGCCAAGAAGCAGGCGGAAAGCACGGGTTACCGCACAGTCGGTGTTTATGCTGGAGCGCTGGGCTGGGGCTATAATACGACGATCTTCAAGGACAAGGGCTACAAAGAGCCACTGTGCTGGGCCGATCTTCTCGCCCCGGAACTGAAGGGGGAAATCCAGATTGCCAACCCCAACTCATCCGGCACGGCCTACACCGCATTGGCGTCACTCGCGCAGATCATGGGCGAAGATCAGGCCATCGACTACCTCAAGAAGCTGAATGCCAATATTTCTCAATACACCAAATCAGGCTCGGCACCGGTAAAGGCAGCAGCCCGCGGCGAGACCGCGCTGGGCATCGTCTTCATGCATGACGCCGTGGCCCAGACTGCTGAAGGCTTTCCGATCAAGTCCATCGCGCCTTGCGAAGGTACGGGCTACGAAATCGGCTCCATGTCGATCATCAAGGGTGCCCGCAATCTGGAGAATGCCAAGGTCTGGTACGATTGGGCATTGAAGCCTGACGTGCAGTCCAGAATGAAGGATGCCAAGTCTTTCCAGCTGCCATCCAACAAGCAGGCCGAAGTGCCGAAGGAAGCGCCGAAGTTCGAAGACATCAAGCTGATCGACTACGACTTCAAGACCTACGGCGACCCTGTAAAGCGCAAGGCCTTGCTGGAGCGCTGGGACCGTGAAGTCGGCGCCGTCGCCAACTGATCCACAAGCGGCTGGACCGGTGGGACATCTGTACCGCCGGTCCATCTCTCCGGTGCCCGTTGCATCCTAATTCTTCTATCTTGAAACAAGCGAGGTAAGCCATGAGACGTGGCAATCGCAGGCTGGACATCGTCCTTGCACTCGGGGCAGCGGCCCTCATTCTTCTTCCCTGGTACAGAATTGAACGCGGCTTTTTCGGCTTTGGGTGGCTGTCAGATTTCCTGCCGTCTGAAACCTCGGCACCGGCTTTCTTGCAGATCGCCTCGCATGGCAAGCTCTGGCTGATCGGTGTCATCATAATATTTTTGGCGGCGTTTCTGGCAAGAACAATACAGGACCCGATGAGGCGCGGTCGGCTCATGTCCATTATCGGTGCGGTTGGGCTGCTCTTCCTGTCGCTTCAAGGCCTTGCCATCGGCTTTACCGGCTGGACCTGGACTGTCAGCGAAACGATCTTCGGACAACTTGCAAACGGCCAGCCCTCCATGGGCGCGGGTGCTGTCACAATGGCAGTCGTTTTCGTGCTGCTCTTCGCCTTCGGTCTTGCGGAACGTGGCGTCATGAAAGGCGATGCATTCATCGTGGCGTCTATATCGCTGCTGATCTTTCTCGTTGCGATCTTCGTCTTTTACCCGATTGGCAGTATGTTCACCGCCTCGGTGCAGGACTTCGACGGCTCCTTCAATCCCGATGGTTTTATTCGAAACCTGCAAGACCCCGGTATCTGGAGCCTCGGCTGTGTGTTGGGTGAAGAGCGTTGCGGCGTGGCGTGGCGCACCCTCGCCCTTGCGCTCATGACGGCGTCCGCCTCTACCCTGCTTGGCCTTGGCTTTGCACTTGTTGCAACACGCACGCGTTTTCCCTTCAAAAAGGGTCTGCGCCTCCTCACCGTTTTGCCGATCATCACCCCGCCATTCGTCATCGGCCTTGCGCTCACATTGCTATTTGGTCGCGCAGGCGTCGTAACCGAAGGACTATCGAACCTGTTTGGCATCGAGCCGGGACGCTGGCTCTACGGCTTAACCGGCATCTGGATCGCGCAGGTTCTGTCGTTCACGCCCATTTCGTTCCTTGTGCTCATCGGTGTCGTTGAAGGTGTCAGCCCGTCGATGGAAGAAGCATCGCAGACGTTGCGGGCCGATCGCTGGCGCACCTTCTGGCGCGTCTCGCTACCGCTGATGAAACCCGGCCTCGCCAATGCATTTCTGATCGGCTTCATCGAAAGCATGGCCGATTTCGGCAACCCTCTCGTCCTTGGCGGCAGTCATGGCGTGCTGTCGACTGAAATCTTCTTTGCAGTGGTCGGCTCCCAGAACGACCCGTCCCGTGCGGCAGTTCTTGCCATGGTTCTGCTTTGCTTCACTCTTTCCGCCTTTCTTGCACAACGCTTTTGGCTGTCGGGCAAGAATTTCGCGACGGTGACCGGCAAGGGTGACAGCGGCGCGCATATTGCCCTGCCCCGCGGCTTGTCCATCGGCGTACATGCCGTTGTCGTACCGTGGATGCTGTTTACAATCGTCGTCTATGGCATGATCCTGATCGGCGGCTTCGTCAAAACCTGGGGTCTCGACAACTCGCTGACGCTGGACCACTACATTCGAGCCTTCTCCGTCGGCTTCAACAATGGCAGCATTTCCTGGACGGGCGTCGCCTGGAATTCATTCTGGACGACGATGAAAATCGCGCTGATCTCGGCCCCTCTAACGGCTGCTGTCGGCCTGCTGACAGCCTACATCATCGTGCGTCAGAAATTTGCCGGCAAGAACGTCTTCGAGTTCGCGCTGATGATGAGCTTTGCCATTCCCGGCACGGTGATCGGCGTCAGCTACATCATGGCGTTCAACCTGCCGCCCATCGAGATGACAGGATCGGCCCTCATCCTGATCGCCTGCTTCGTTTTTCGCAACATGCCGGTCGGCGTGCGCGGCGGCATTGCGGCCATGAGCCAGCTCGACAAAAGTCTGGACGAGGCATCACTGACACTGCGGGCGGACAGTTTCCGCACCATTCGCAAAGTCATTCTACCGCTTTTGCGTCCGGCAATAACCGCCGCACTCGTCTACTCGTTCGTCAGAGCGATCACGTCGATCAGCGCCGTCATTTTCCTTGTCAGCGCGGAATACAACATGGCCACATCCTACATCGTCGGCCTTGTAGAAAACGGAGAATACGGTGTGGCGATCGCTTACTCGTCCATGCTCATTGTGGTGATGATCACCGTTATCACAGGCTTCCAGCTCATCGTCGGGGAACGGCGCCTGAGACGCGAAAACCGAGTCGCCGGTGTCACGACCACCCCTACCGTTCCTCTCGCTCAGGAGAAAGCCGCATGATCAAGGTAAAACCCGGCTCCGTCACCTTCAAAAACGTTCGCAAGACATTCGGCGCATTCACTGCCATCCCCGACCTCTCCCTCACCATCGAACCGGGGACACTCGTCACCTTGCTGGGGCCTTCCGGCTGCGGCAAGACAACGACCCTTCGCATGCTGGCCGGGCTTGAGCATCCAAGCTCTGGCCGCATTCTGATCGGCGATACCGACGTCACGATGCTACCAGCGAACGAGCGTGACGTGTCGATGGTCTTTCAGTCCTATGCTCTTTTTCCGCATATGACCGCCCTCGACAATGTTGCCTATGGCTTGCAATCATCAGGCCTTCGCAAAAGCGACGCCCGGGAAAAGGCAGAGGAAGGCTTGAAACTCGTCGGCCTTGCGGGCATGGGTCAACGTCTTCCGGCGGAACTTTCCGGCGGACAGCAGCAACGTGTCGCCGTTGCCCGCGCGCTGGTGCTTGAACCCCAGGTTCTTCTGCTGGACGAACCGCTGTCCAATCTCGACGCACGCCTGCGCCGCCGCGTCCGCACCGAAATCCGGGAACTGCAGCAACGGCTCGGCTTCACCGCAGTGTACGTCACGCATGATCAGGATGAAGCTCTGGCCGTCTCGGACCGCATCATCGTGATGAAGGATGGCGAGATCGCTCAATCAGGCGCGCCGCGTGAGCTTTATGAAGCCCCAGCATCGCCGTTCATCGCCGACTTCATGGGCGAAGCAAACGTCATTCCCTGCGAGGTCATCGGCGTCGAGGGCGAACAAGCCCTCATTCGCGTGGCGGGCGTTGATTATTCCGTCAAAGGGAGGGGCGCAAAGCCCGGCTCCGCGAAACTTGCCGTCAGACCCGGCTCGATCATCATCGGTTCGGCGGACGGCAATGGGCTAGCAGGACGTGTCCTGCACAGCGCCTATCTCGGCGGCCACATCGAATATGAAGTGGAGACCGATGTCGGCACGCTCTTCATCATAGACCACGCCATGGAAATGAACTTGCCTGCGGCGAGCGATGTCACGCTAGGGTTCAAAAGCCGTGGTATCGCACTGATCAACGGCTGAGACGCCGGACTTGCAATCAAAGGACATGACAATGACGACACATGAAAGCGCCATCGAACTGCGCTTTTCCCTGGCAAAGACACTCGCGGAAAAAGCTGGCGCAATGGCGCTGGATTATTTCAACCGACGCGAGACACTTGTGATAGAAACCAAGCGCGATCTTCACGATGTGGTTTCCATCGCAGACCGCAACGTCGAGACGCTTTTGCGCGAGCAGGTCGCCGAAGCGCTGCCGGAAGATGGGTTTCTGGGTGAAGAGTTCGGTTACACCGAAGGCCAATCCGGCTTTACCTGGGTCGTGGACCCCATCGATGGCACGGCACCTTTCGTCAACGGCATGCCGACATGGTGCGTGTCCATCGCAGTTATTTATAACGGCATTCCTGTCGTCGGCGTTATCAAGGTGCCGTGCGAGGACGAACTCTATGCGTCGGCAGAAGGATTTGGCGCGACCCTTAACGGCAAGCCGCTTCGGCTCGACCCCGCACGGACGATCCAGAATGCCCTGACGGGTATTGGCAGCAACAACTACGTCACGCCCGACCGGGTTGGTGCTATCATTTCCTCTCTGCTGTCCATCGGTGGAAACTTCATTCGCAACGGCTCCGGCGCGCTGATGCTGGCATACGTCGCTGCCGGGCGTCTGGTCGGCTATTACGAGCCCCATATGCGAGCCTGGGATTGCATGGCGGGGTTCTGCCTCGTGAAAGAAGCGGGTGGGCAGTACATGCCGTTTCCTTGCGACGGTGAAAACCTGATGCTTGGCAGCCCTGTCCTCGCCAGCAATTCAACCGCCTACGACGAGCTTTTCAATATTCACAAAGCTACGACAGCAAACAATCGGTCATAGTCCAGACCCGTTCCGCTTTGAAAAGACGCCACGGACCGAGCTTTCGTTCGGTCCGTGGCTGTCCTTTACTCTTCCGCCAGTTCGAAGCTGGTATTTACGGTTAATTGCGCATTAACCATGATCAAGTAGCTGTAGATGTCTGCCCGCGATGTAAGCGGGCGATCTCAGCATTGGTCACCGCATGACACACCAGCTGCTTCCGGCCATGTCCCGGCGTCTCAGCTTTTTTACAGCACTGGTTTCGCTCGCCCTCACCTCGCCGTCTCTGGCGCAATCGGTTTGGACAGGCAGCGCCAACAATATGTTCAGCGACGGGGCGAATTGGAGCCCGACGCTGCCCGGCGCTGCGGATGTGGCCGTTGTCGATACCGGGTCGCCACAGGTCGATGACACCGCGACAATCGACAAGCTGGATGTCGGCGGAGGCAATGTCACGATTACCAATACGGGCACCTTGACCGTTACCAATGGCAGCACCATCACCTCGGGAAGCATTGGCATCAACGCGGATGGCACGCTGAATTCAGATGTAAACCTCGATGGTGGGGCTCTTTTCATCGACGGGACACTCAACGGCAGGCTGACACTGAACAACGGCAATGTCGCGGTCAATGGAGCGCTGACGAGTGCCACGGTGGAGGCGGGAACGACGCTTTCCAACAATGGTGCGGTCAACGATGTCTCGGTGTCGTCGCAAGGCACCTTCACCAACAACAGCGCGGCAACGCTGGGCACACTGACCAATGCCGGAACCGCATCGAATGCCGGCACGATCGGCAATGTGACCAATACAGACGGAAGTTTCACCAACAATGTGGGTGGCACGGTCACCGGGAAAACCATCGTATCAGGCGGCACAGTTACGAACAATTTCGTGGTGACTGACGCTGACGTTGCCGCCGCCGCTGCATTCTATAACAACAACGGCGCAACTGCCGGGAACATCAGCAATTCCGGCACCGTCGTCAACGCAGGCACCGTTGCCTCGCTCCAGAACGATGCCGGGAGTTTCACGAACAATGCGGGCGGTTCGGTCACCGGGCTGACGACGGTGTCTGGTGGCACCGTGACCAACAATTTCATTGTCACCGATGCAGATGTTGCCGCTGCCGCCGCTTTCGTCAACAATGCGGGCGCGACGGCTGACAATTTAAAAAACGCTGGTACGGTCACCAACTCCGGCACCATTTCCTCGGTCGAAAACGACAGCGGGACGCTGACCAATACCACCGGTGCGTCGATTGGTTCTGTGATCAATGCAGGAAGTGGTTCCAACGCAGGAACGATCGGCTCCCTGGCCAATATGACGGGAGATTTCACCAACAATGCAGGCGGCGAAATCACGGGAAACACGACTGTGTCCGGCGGCAGGGTGACGAATAATTTCGTCGTCACAGCCGTGGATGTCGCCGCCGCTGCAGCCTTCGTCAACAATGGCGGGGCCACTGCTGGCGCTGTCAGAAACTCCGGCACCACGTCCAATGCAGGCACGATCGCCTCGCTTCAGAACGACGGTGGCCTTTTCACCAACAACGCTGGCGGAACAGTCACCGGCAATACGCGGATCACGGGCGGCACGGTGGTCAACAACGCAGCACTCGCGGATGTAGACATCGGCACAGAAGGACGCTTCACCAATAACAGTGGCGCGACCGCAGGTACTATTACCAACTCAGGTAATGCGTCCAACGACGGGACAATCGCTTCTCTCGTCAACAATGATGGCGTCTTTTCCAATACCGGCACCATTAGCGGCGCGGTCACCGTTACCGGTGGTGAACTCGCCAATCAAGGAACGGTCGTGGGCACCATCTCCATTTTCGACGGCGGTTTGTTGTCTGGTACCGGTGTCGCCGGTGGGCTCACCGTCGGCAATGGCGGCATCCTGTCGCCCGGGCCGGGCCTTCAAACGCTTGATGTCACCGGTAATGTCGTATTTGACGCTGGCGCGATCTACCGGGTCGATATCGATGAGGCGGGTCTTTCCGACCGGTTGGCAGCCACTGGCACCGTAGATCTTGGAAACAGCATTCTCGATATCCGTGCGGCCAGCACGAGCTATGGCCTGACGACCGACTACACAATCGTCACCGCAGGGGCCGTAAATGGTCAGTTCGGGAACGTCGTGAGCGATTTCGCCTTTCTGTCTCCGACGTTGACCTATGATCCGACGATCGTCTACCTGCATCTTGACCGGAATGCGGTGCGCTTTCAGGACGTTGCCCAGACCGTCAACGATCGGGTCACTGCGGCAGCGGTCGAAAATCTTGGATCGAACAGCACGCTCTATCGGGCCGTTCTGCCACTCGATGTCAGCACTGCCGCGAGCGCGTTCTCCCAGCTCAATGGTGAAGTTCACGCCTCACTGAAGAGCAACCTCCTCTGGGAAACCAAACTGACCCGCGAGGCGATCATCGACCAAATGAACGCCGCGCCGGGACGGGTCTCCGAACAAGCGGATGAGGCATCATTCTGGACGACGGGTGTGCTGGCACAAGACAACTTTGCAGGCGATGGCACCGCGCGGGGCACCCGCAGCAGCAGCGCCGGAACGCTGATTGGCGGGGATGCACCCGTGTCTGACACCTGGCGTGTCGGCGGCGTTATGGGATACAGCCACCTTTCGATGCAGCCGGACGCAAGTGCTGAATCCTACCATCTCGGCCTCTACGCGGCGGGTGATATTGGTCCACTGGACCTTATCGGCGGCACGATCGTCACGAAAAACAATATCTCGACACGGCGCAACATCGCTTTTGGCGCATTCACCGACAGACTGTCTGCCAACTACGCGGGCACGACGGCGCAGATATTCGGCGATATCGCTTGGACGTTCGAGATCGACGACCTCAGCATCCAGCCTTTCGCAAACCTCGCCTACATCAACCTCGACACCGCAGGCTTCACGGAAGATGGCGGGGCAGCGGCGCTGACCGTATCGGGTAATTCAAGCGACGTCTCCATCTCCACGCTTGGCATGCGCTGGACTGCCAATATTCGCGGTGGCGATCTGCCCGTTGTCGCATCGGGAATGCTGGGCTGGCGTCACGCCGCCGGTGATCTGGCGCCGATCTCCATTTCCAGCTTCGGTGGCAACGATCCGTTCATTCTGGAAGGCGTGACCATGCCAAGAGATGCCATGGTGATCAAAGCCGGTGTCACCGCGGAGCTCTCAAAGGCCGCCCGTTTCAGCCTGACGTATGCGGGCGAGTTTGGCAGCGGCTTCAGCTCGAACGCCGCCTATGCCAATCTTTCCGTGAATTTCTAAGGACAGTTCGAATTGTAAAATATTCGCACGTGTTCAGGAACTAATCCAAACGGCCTGCGTTAATGCGCGGATGAAATTGCCGATAGGATTTGGCCAGCATATATGACAGCACCAATCCTTCGCCCTCATGCACTCCCTCACGGTATTTGCAGCGTGTATATCCCACACGCGCCATGATTGCCGCTGTGCGTCTTCATCCTCTGAAATAATCTACCATTAAGAAACAACAGCATCGACCTGATGATTTTATTCGCAGGTCGTTCGCATCAGGTCCTCATCGGAAAGCAACATGGTTTCAGACAATGCAACTGTACCGGACGCTCAAAAACTAGATCCTACACTGACCGAAAAGGAAGTGGAGGAGGCCCGTCGCGCCTTTCTTCTCAGGCGCTTCTGGCAAAGCGCGCGCGGCTACTGGGGTGCCGGTGGTGACCGCTTTGCATGGATCGTCTGCATCGGCCTACTGGTTCTGATCGGTATCAACGTCGCGTTCCAGTACGGCATCAACGTCTGGAACCGCGGGCTGTTCGATGCCATCGAGCAGCGCCATGCATCCGATGTCTATTACCTCGCATCGCTCTTTCCACCATTGGTGGCGGGCAGTGTTGGTCTTGTCACCGTACAGGTCTATGTCCGAATGCTCATCCAGCGACGCTGGCGCTCGTGGTTGACCAAATCGCTGATCGGACGTTGGTTGGCGAACGGACGTTACTATCAGCTGAACCTGATCGACGGAGATCATAAAAATCCAGAAGCGCGCATCTCGGAAGACATGCGCATTGCCACGGAATCGCCCGTCGATTTTACCGCCGGTGTGATCTCTGCCTTCGTTTCGGCATCGACGTTTATCGTCGTGCTCTGGACAATCGGTGGCGCACTGACCCTGCCGATTGGTGACTCCGTCATCACCATTCCGGGCTTTCTCGTCATTGCCGCCGTCATCTATGCGGTGATCACTTCCAGCTCGATTGCAGTGATCGGGCGCAATTTCGTGCGTGTCTCCGAAGACAAAAACCAAGTCGAGGCGGAGTTTCGCTATACGCTGACCCGCGTGCGCGAGAACGGTGAAAGCATCGCGCTTCTGGGCGGCGAGGAAGAAGAGCGCAACGACCTCGACAAAACCTTCGCCAACGTGCGCCAGCAATGGCGGCTTCTGGCCAACCAGCATATGCGCACGACGCTGGTATCCCACAGCTCGATGCTGATCGCTCCGGTCGTTCCGGTCCTGCTGTGCGCCCCGAAGTTTCTGGCCGGCAGCATGTCTCTGGGCGAAGTGATGCAGGCGGCATCGGCCTTCACCATTGTTCAAGGTGCTTTTGGCTGGCTGGTGGATAATTATCCGCGACTTGCGGACTGGAACGCCTGCGCAAGACGCGTGGCTTCGCTAATGACATCACTGGATGATCTGGAACGCGCCGAGCAAAGCGACGACATAGGGCGGATTAAGCGTGGCGATACGCAAGGGACGACGATGCTCAGCCTCAGCGACCTATCCGTTTCGCTTGGTGATGGCACCGCGGTGGTCAAGGAAACGCAGGTCGAGATAGAGCCTGGCGAAAGGGTGCTGGTTGCCGGCGAGTCCGGTTCGGGCAAGAGCACACTGGTGCGCGCCATCTCCGGTCTGTGGCCGTGGGGTGAAGGCAGCGTCAACTTCCATCCCGACCACCGCCTGTTCATGCTGCCGCAACGCCCCTACATTCCGTCAGGCACATTGCAACGTGCCGTCGCCTATCCGCGTCCGGCGGATAGTTGGTCGGTCGAAGACATCAAGACCGCACTCGAAAAGGTTGGTCTGGGTCAGCTTAGCGAAAAGATTGAAGACGATGCGCCTTGGGACCACACCCTGTCGGGTGGCGAAAAGCAGCGTCTGGCCTTTGCGAGACTGTTATTGCATGACCCCAATATCATCGTCCTTGATGAAGCGACATCGGCGCTCGATGAGAAGACGCAGGATCAGATGATGCAGATGCTGATCGATGAGTTGCCCGACGCTACGATCGTCAGCGTTGCGCACCGTGTGGAGCTGGAAGTCTTCCACACACGCAAGATCACGTTGGAAAGACGCGAAGGCGGTGCGAAACTTGTGAGCGACGTTGGTCTGAAGCAGCATACACCGAAGCGCAAGAAGCTGCTGCGGCTGATCAAGAAACCACGCGCCAGGCCAACGTAAGGCGTGGGTTTCTACTGAAATGCAAAAGGGGTTCGCGGCATGGCCACGAACCCCTTTTCTTATTCTACCCGCCTCGAATGTCGAAAGCGGATTTGCGTATCAGAACTGGCGTCTAAAGCCTGCTGTCACAGCATGGCTGCTGAAATCCGTGCTGGAGCTTGTTCCATCTACTGCGGTGAAGTTGAAGTTATCAGCAGCAGTGTAACGGTAGCCAATGTCGAAGGTTGTGTTGCTGAACAGCGCGCTGTCTCTGAAGAACGAGATCGTATCGAGCTTGATGCCGACGCCCGCGTCGAGGTGGTATGCAAACTTGGTATCGTCGTCATCCATGGCAATGCCAGTAACGCCCTGACGGTGGAGTTCAAGGTTCATCGCGCCAACCCCACCACCGAGGTAAGGCGTGAAAGCCGTTGCCGTTTCGATATCGAGATAGCCGTTAACGTAGCCCTGGATTGCACGGGCTTCACCGAAGGATGCGTTTCCGGCGTTCACGCCATTGACAGTGTGTTCGTTCACGTCCGCTGTGCCGTAACCGACTTCCAGTTCCAGACGTGGCGACACAAAACCGTAGGAGCCGAAGCTGTAACCGGCGCGCAGCGCGCTGTAGAAACCGACGTCGTAATCTGTGCTGACGCCACCCGCAGTCGTGCCGAAGCCAGTGTCGTCCAGAAACGTAAGGCTGCTGAGCGTACCGAGATAAAAACCACCTGGATTGGATACGACCACTGGCTCAACTGGAGCAACGACATCGGCAGCATGAGCAGAAGATGCGAGCAGCCCCAAAAGGCCAGCAAGCTTAAGAGCGCGATTCATAAGAAAACCTTTCAAGATCAGCCCCCGCCGATGATTCTGATTTGGCCAGATTCAGGGCTTGCGGTCGAGAGATTTGGCGAGATCAGACCATGCCACGCATCAGGATATGTCCAAGCCGTTGCTGATAAGCAACTGAATGATAGGCGCTACATAAAGGAATACCACAGGCGCTCATGAGAGTTTTCTTAATTTCGTCAGGAACGCAATCGACTCCGAGGCCGTTTGATGAAGGATATCAAACTGAAGGAGGAAACGCAGAATGAGCATTTTCAGTAAAATCAAAGACGCAATTTTCGGTGGACCCGCGCAAGCCTCTCCCGCATCACCCAGTGCGGCAGAGCCGACACCTGCCCCATCGTCCGTACCTGAACCAGCGGCAACAACCGCCCCACCGGTCGGCGGCACTGGTCAAGCCGTGCCAAAAACCGCTGGCGCATCGGCACCTTCCACAAGTTCGGGGTCGCAGCAGGTAGACGTGGCAGCCCAACTGGATGCCGCCGTCAAGCGCAGCGGCCACAAGCTGGACTGGAAACACTCCATCGTCGATTTGATGAAGGCACTGGGAATGGATGCGAGCCTTGCAGAGCGCAAGGAACTTGCCGAGGAACTCGGCTATACGAAAGAACTCAACGGTTCTGCTGAAATGAACACTTGGCTGCATAAGGCTTTGTTGAAAAAGCTGTCAGAGAACGGTGGCAAGGTTCCAAGTGACTTGCTGGACTAAAGCCATCCGCTTCATGAAAAGGCGGCGATGTTGCCGCCTTTTTTTCGCGTTAGGCCCAGCGACGCATTGGCCCCATGTCGCTTGCCGGTGCGCACTCTGTAGCGCTTGCTCCCTTGGCCTGGTACAGGGCTTCATCTGCGCGCTTTAGCGCCTCGTCACACGTCACTTCGCCATGCCGCACGTCGCTGAGGCCGAAAGAAGCACCGATCATCACGCGCTTTTCCCTGACAAGATATGGATGCGACAACATTTCGGAAAGTTGTGTGCAACGTACGTCCGCATCAGTGGCTGACACGTCAGGCATAAACACGGCGAACTCATCTCCTCCGAGACGAAAAACGACATCATTTGGCCGACAGCCGGATTTCAGCCGCTCAGCCACTTGCTTCAGCAACTCGTCGCCGGTGGCATGACCGTGCCGATCATTGACGGCTTTGAAACCATCGAGGTCGAGGCAAGCCACCATCAAGTTGCCAGCCGTTGAAAGTCTGGCAAACTCCGTGGCGATCAAAGATCGGTTTGCCAGGCCCGTCAGGAAGTCGTGAGTTGCGGCATGCCGCATCAGCTTTTCGGCCTCCACCAACGTACCAATAGCTCGACGGGACGTGCGGGTAGCGAAGATACCGCCAGCGATGAAAATAATCGTCAGCGCGGAGGCCAATGGCAGGAATTGGCGCAGGAGATCATGGGCGGGCGTCAGCGGCTTCCAAGACAAGACCTGAGCTTGCCTATCGGGCCCAACGGCGATCTCGGCGCTGGCGCGGTCATCCGAAACCGTAGTCGCTGGTCCGACGGCTGCATCATCGAGCATGAAGCGATCGCCGAGAAAGGTCTGTAGGCTGCCAGCTATCGGGATAGCAGAAATCAGCACCGGCCCACGGGCGTTGCGCAGGGTTGCCATCTTGAAATCGGATTGGAACAGGCTGGCCGTCAAGAGAACGGCGTCGTTGCCGATAACCTCGATCTTGCTGAAGACGATAGGTTCGGGGATGCCGGGCTTTCGTCCGCCCGCTTCACTTACACGCACCTTATCGACCAGTGAGAGTGCGTCTTGCGCAATGACGTCAGCACCCTGTGCGAAGAACGGGCGATCTTGAACTTCATCGGCAGTTTTCGAATAGATCAATTTGTCATCGCTATCGAGAATGGCCACGAAACGGGTTCGGGAGGTTCCGATCAGCGAACTACCGATGTTTCGATCGGCCCATTCGAAGTCGAAAGCGTTGTCGAGTTTGGCAATCGATTCGTCCCAGATCGTCCATGCCGTCAGCGCGAACTCGATGTCGGTGATCCAGATTGATATGTTGCGTTTGACCAGAACTTCCTGCCGCTGCCGGTTCTCCGCATCCAGACGAGACACCCCGAAATAGGGGATGGCGGCAAGCGCGATCAACAATACCGCTACCAGCACCACGGCTGGCACCACCAGTCTGAACTGCGAAAAGCGCGTGCTCATATTTACGTCCCGATTGCTCCAAGACTTCGATATGAGCGAGAGACTATTTAAGGCTGGTTAGCGGTCATGGATTTCGGCGCAAGAGGTTAATGCTTCCCTTCCGTTACGGAAGGCAAACCCGCGCTGAGTCGCAGCGCGGGTCGTTGCCGATTTCTTTATTGCGCGTTTCTGGCTGCGCTCGGCATCTTCGCCAGATCGGCCACGATGGCGGCGGATTCGGTTTTCAGCACGTCTTTCGCATTTTTGCGCGCATTTTCGATGGCGATATTGGCGCTGATGCTGCGTTCATTCGCTTGCAGGCCGTCGTCATTTTCAGGAACGAAGCCGCTTCCATCTTCCGCACGCGCCTTCAGCCGTGCTTCCGTCGCCACCATTTCACTTCGGCGTTCGGCTTCGTTAAGAGAAATGGTTTTCTTCGCGCGCAAGGCTTTCAAATCTGCGACATCTTCAACGAAACGCTTGAAGTCGCGATCGTCCTTCACGCGCGCGTCATGCTCACTCTGTAACTGCGGCACGACCTTCGCCATGTCGCCCATCAACGCGTATTTGGCGGGCTTGATCTGGGTCCATGGCAAAGCATTGTCGTAGCTGGACTCGCCCAGCAGTTTCGGGTCGAGAATTCCAGGCAGGCTGATATCCGGCGTCACACCGCGCAACTGGGTGGTGCCGCCATCGACGCGGAAGAACTGCGCGATCGTCAGTTTCAATTGGCCAAGCTCAGGCTTGTTGTTGCGCGCAACTCGATCGAGATCGACCACCGTCTGCACAGTACCCTTGCCGAAGCTGGGTTCGCCAACGATGACACCCCGGTCATAATCCTGAATGGCAGCGGCGAAGATTTCAGAAGCCGATGCGGAGCCGCGATTGATGAGGACGCCGAGCGGACCTGTCCAGGCAGGCGCACTCATCTCGTCACTCTCGACCTTGACCTTGCCTTCGGCATCCTTCTGCTGGACGACAGGACCTTTGCCGATGAATAGGCCGGTGAGATCAATCGCTTCCGCAAGCGACCCACCACCATTGTCACGAAGGTCGATCAAAACGCCCGCGACCTTATCCTGTTTCAGTTCCGCAAGCAGCTTGGCGACGTCGCGGCTTGCGCTTCGGTAATCCTTGTCGCCTTTGCGCCGTCCTTCGAAATCTTCGTAGAAGGTGGGCAAAGTGATAACGCCGATGTTGACGGTGGCATCGCCGTTTTTGACAGGAACGATTGTCTTTTGTGCCGCCTGCTTTTCCAAACTGACCTTGTCTCGCACAAGACTGATGACGCGGTGGCCACCGCTGCTACCTGAATCGGCGGGCAGAATATCGAGGCGTACCACGGAACCCACAGCACCGCGGATCATCTGAACGACCTCATCCAACCGCGTGCCGACCACTTCCTTGATGGCTCCATCCTCGCCCTGACCAACACCGATGATGCGGTCTCCTACGGCAAGCTTGGTTGACAGTTGCGCCGGGCCTCCGGGCACCAGTTCGCGGATCGTCGTATAGCCGTCGCGCTCCTGAAGAACTGCGCCGATCCCGACCAGCGACAGCTTCATTGATATGTCGAACTCTGCGGAGGCCTTCGCGCTGAAATAATCCGTATGCGGATCGACCGCCGTCGTATAGGCGGCCATGAAGGTTTGGAAAACGTCGTCACTCTTGTAGGGATAGACGCGGTCCATGATGTTCTTGTAGCGTTTATCCAGCGTTTCGCGAATGGCCGCATCCGCTTGACCGGCAAGCTTCAGGCGAAGCCAGTCGCTTTTGACGCGTTTGCGCCAGAGTTCATCACTCTGCTTTTCAGATTGCGCCCAGGGCGCGTCATCGCGGGAGATCGGGTAGTCTTCGCGAACCGTGAAGTCGAAGTCCTGCTTGAGTTCGCTTCGCGCGAACGTCATACGGTCAACGACGCGGCGCGTATAGCTGTTGAAGATCGAAAACGGGATTTCAAGGTCTTCGTTCAGGATCGCATCATCGATCTTGGTGCTATCGGCCATGAAGCGATCGATATCGCTCTGCATGAACAGCATACGGTCAGGATCGAGGGACTTGATGAACTTGGTCATGATGTGGCCAGACAAAACATCGTCCAGCGGCACCGTCTTATAGGCGTAGCGGCCCAGGAACTGCGCGCTCAAATTGGCGGCTTGCGCCTGAATTTGCGACGGCTCAAGTGTCGGCGGCGATGCCGGTTGCTGCGCATAGGCAGAAGACGCAATCGACAGAACCAACCCAAAGAGACCGTGCTTTATGCGCATGCGATATCATTCCTCATCATTGTGCAGATCAGTCTTACTGCACCGCGGCGGCAATTACGATAAGAACATCGTCGGCAAAACGTTCTTTTCAGGCAATTGCTCGTGAACGACAGCGCTAAATATCCACTCGCTAAAATGGTGGATATTCTTCACCTCCTCATCTAGAAACATGGCGGCCCTACGGCCATCCTGCGCTCCTCAGGCGAAAAGTGCCTGAAACAAGGTTTAATCGACAAGGGCTCAGGACGACTGGTTGACCAAAAAATCGACCACACATTGAAATGAGGGAAATATCATGAAATCCAACGTCTTTTCCAATCGCCGCGCGATGTTCTTGGGCGCAATCGCCGCCGTCGTCATTTTTGCTGTCATTCAGGCGTTCTACAGTCTGCGTGGCCCGCAATATGCCGAAAGCCGCGACGGTGCAGTGATGGTTCGTCCGATTGTGAAGGATGACGGCGTGAAAAATACGACGATGGCGGTCGTGATCGGTTTGATCGGCGGTCTCTATGTTGCCCGCATCGTCAACAGACGCTCCACGAAAGCGTGATATGAGGATGGCGAGCCCGCGCCGTCTTTAGCGCGGGCATGCCACGGAATGATCAAGCTTCGCCAACGCTCCAAAGAACCGACCAGGGGTCAAAACTGGAACCGTCTATCTTACCGACCGTATAGAGCTCTTCTCCTTCACGCGCCCAGTTTTCGAGATTAACTAGATCAGGCGAAAGGTTTGCCAGCAATTGCAGTCGCGCGCCTCCAGCAAGCTGCCACACGACATTGACGGCTTTTCCCTGCGCTTGAAAACTGCCCGATTTCAAGAATATATCTCGCAAAAGTGGGACGATACGCTGATGACGCAGCGCGATAAGGTCTTTGTAAAATCCCATCATACCTACGCCGTCCTCCTCTTCAGCCACCGACCAGTCGATTTTTGCTGAAAGAAAGGTTTCATAGGCCGTAGGGTCTGCCACGTCGTCGCCTTCGAAACCGGGCAGCCGAGACAACTCCTCCCGCCGCCCTACGCGGATTTTTTCGTTCAGGTCTTCATCGAACTCACAGAAAAAGGGGAATGGCTCCTTAGCCCCCCACTCCTCGCCCATGAACATCATCGGTATCTGCGGTGCCAGCAGATAAATCGCAGCGATGGCTTTGATGGGTTCCAGCGGAATATGTGACGACATGCGATCGCCGATGGCGCGGTTACCGATCTGGTCGTGGTTTTGAATGAAGGAGATGAATGCCGTGGGCGGCAGATCCTGGCTTGGCTTGCCACGTTCCCCACCGCGATAGGGCATATGCTCTCCCTGAAACACGAAACCTTCGGCAAGACCCCGACCCAGATTGTCGTCGTTACCGATGTACTCTTCGTAATAACCGAACGTCTCGTCTGTCGCGGCGATATGAAGGACGTGGTGGACATCGTCGTTCCACTGCGCGGTAAACAGTGTGGGGTGTCCATCATCATCACGCCCCAGAACGTCACTGTCGTTGTCTTCGTTTTCTACGATCAGATGAACGTGCCTGCCATCCGCCGCCTGTCTGACCCGGCGTGCAAGCTCCTGCAGAACATGCTCGTCGCTATCGTCCTTGATTTCGTGGATGGCATCGAGCCGCAGACCATCGAGCCGGAACTCGGTGACCCAGTAGAGAGCGTTTTGAATGATGAATTCACGCACATGCTTTGAGCCGTCATCATCATAATTGATTCCGTCGCCCCAGGGCGAAGCGTGGTGCGCCGAAAAAAGCGGTGCAAAGACAGGCATGTAGTTCCCGTCGGGCCCGAAGTGATTGTAGACCACATCGAGGAACAAACAGATACCTCTGGCATGTGCCTCATCGACGAATTTCATCAAATCTTCCGGGCGGCCATAGCTGCTTTCGGGCGCATAGGGCATAACGCCATCATAGCCCCATCCGTAGCTGCCGGGGAAATCGGAGATCGGCATAAGCTGTATCGCGGTGATGCCCAGTCGCTGCAAATGATTGAGCTTGTCGATTGCTGCCAGAAAGCCCCCCTCGGCGGTGAACGCTCCGGCGTGGAGTTCGTAGATGACCATCTCTTCCCAAGGGCGTCCGTTCCAGCCTTCGGTTTTCCAGTCATAGGCGTGGAGATCCACCACTTCGCTCGGGCCATGCACGTCTTCGGGCTGAAAACGGGATGCCGGGTCTGGGACTTCAAGTCCATCAGGCAGTTGAAACCGGTAACGGGTGCCTGCGCCAGCGCCTGAAACCTCGCAATGAAACCAGCCCTCGCCTGCGTCCAGCATATCGTGCTGCTCGCCGCTCTCCAGTTTCAACACCATGGATTTTTGCAAAGGAGCCCAGATACGAAACAGGGTGGACCCTGCCAAAAGCCGGGGACCGAAATCAAACATGTGAGACAATGAAAATACCTTCTGATGACAATATGTTGGTGTAGAACACCTCAGTAACCTCATCGCAGCATGATGGTTTCACACATTTTTTCTGAGTAAGCGGCTCGTACGGTAACGAACGGCCCTGCGGCCCTGCCAGTGCGTATTGAACATTCCCGTACCAAGCGCCATCTCATGGGACAGCATAGAGATAACAGAGGGCTGTTCATGGGTTTATTCGACGCGCTTTTGGGGCATGGATCAACAGTCGATCCGGCAGACCTCCGTAAACGCCTTGATGGCGTATTGATCGACGGAGAAGAGCCGCAACTGGCTTTCAAAGTCATCAGGGACTTTTTCGTGTTCACGCAACACCGCGTCATCCTCGTTGATATTCAAGGCATGACAGGCAGCAAAGTCGATTACACATCGATCCCCTACCGTGCGATCACCCGCTTTTCCGTAGAAACGGCAGGCACGTTCGATCTGGATTCGGAGCTGAAAATATGGGTGTCGGGGTCAAGCACGCCCATCGGCAAAACCCTCAAGAAAGGGACGGATGTGCGCGGCATTCAGCGCGCCTTGGCAACCGGCGTCTTGCGGTAGACTACCGCGAGGCCGGTGCCGGCGTGCGCTTGGCCTGCCTGTAAGTTCGCGGTGGGTTTGCTGCGGAGATGGATTTGTAGATTTCCGCAGTTCTCAAGCCGATGGTCCGCCAGTCGTATTTCGACATTATTCTGGCCCCTTGCTGAAGGGATGGTCGAGCTGACGTCTCGCCCTCCATCTCTGCTTGCAAACGCTCCGAGAGTGCCTCGATATTGCCGAGCGGGAAGTAGGACGACTTGTCCAACGACAGGCCGAGATTTGCCTCGATATCGCTCGCCAGCACAGGCAGTCCGTGTGCCATCGCCTCCAGAAGCGCAATCGGCATGCCTTCATGGCTGGATGGAAGCACAAACAGGCCTGCATTCGAAAAAAGACTGGCAAGTTTGCGGCCGGACTGCACACCGGTCAGCACCACACCCGGCATCGCTTTCGCGCGCGCCTGAACCGAGGTGGCATACTCGCTATCCGCGTCTCCGCCGCCAACAAGAACCAGTTTCGTGTCCCCAAGACTGGTCTTGGCGAAGGCTTCGATGAGGTCAAGCTGGCGCTTTTCCGCAACAAGGCGGGCCACCAGCAGAATATAGCGTCCCTTCTTCAGGCCAAATTCGGACAGAACGCTGTCCTCAAGATTTGTCGTATCGACCTTTACACCATTTGGAATGAAGTGGACCGGCGCCTTGAAATCCTTCTGCATCCGATCCGCAATGTGCTTGGCAATTGCGATGCGCGCATGGGAAAACCGCATCCCGGCCCATTCGCCGAGCTGCAATATCCGCTTTTCCAAAGAATTCCATTTTTCCCGATCATAGTCGTAACCGTGATGCGTAAAGACGACCCGCAAGCCCAGTATGCGCGCCAACGGCGCAACCAGCGAAGGCCCAACAGCGTGAATATGAACGATATCAGGGTGGAGAAACCGTGCTTTGACGAGCGCTAGCGCGGTGTGAAAAATTGCCTCCAGCCGGGTGCTGCGCGGTGCCCAGAGCGGGTGAACGGTAATGCCACGCCAGACATAGGGCTTGCTATCGGCAACGTAGTTTTTGCGGGCAAAGACGTGAACATCGGCTCCCAATTCCACGAGATTGGAAACGAGTTGCTCGACATGCGTTTCGACGCCGCCTTGCACATTGGGAATGCCGCGAAGACCAATCATGCAGATGCGCATGGAGTCCAGCATGCGCGCGTTGTCCCGCTTGGAGCGCGCGCTTTCGGAAGCTTCCTGTTTTGGTAGATCGATACCCATCTGGACATAATTCATCGCGTGCTCCTAATTTACATTAGAACATTAGGATATGATAAACTAAATCGAGACCGAGGCTAGTGCTTTTACGCTTTTTCTCTAATCATCTCGAAGCGTGGTAAACGGCGCAGTTGTAACAATCGAAGACCTTAGACAAGCACCTTCGAATCTGCTGCAGATTTACGTTTTATAAACCTATACCCAAGGTTGATCATTGGCTTCTCCAAATATTCGTAGGTAAGCAATGAGAGACCGAGTGTGAGGACAAGGCTGGCAAGCCCTATGGGCAGGTCCGTCCATGTGCCACTGAGTGGAAGCCACGCGAAAACGATGAGCGCGGCCACGCCATGAAACAGATAGATCGAGTAGCTGAGAGCGCCGAGCCATGACAGCACCGCGTTATCGGGCATCCTTGTTTTGACGGAAAACACGAAGACGCACAGCGCCACAAGGTAGCTGGTCAGGATCGGCACGGTTCCGACGAGAAAAAATCCGTCCCGGCGCCCCAGAGAAAATTCGCCGATACTCAACAACACGACGGCCTGAACCAACAGAACCAAAACTGATGCAGCAAACGCACCCTCGCGCCGATCAACCAGCACCATGCGCAACAGCAGGCCTAGATAAAGGAAGGAAAGATGGAGGCTGATATATTGCACAGGCACGGCCAAGCCGAAGGACCGCATCAGGATGGGCAATGCAGTGGCGGCAGCCAGCGCGATGGCGAAAAACGCAACGGCGCCGGGGCGATAAAGACGACCGACCAGGAAAAGCCCCGCAGACAGTACATAAAACAGAATTTCGATTGTCAGGGTCCAATAGGCGCCGGACATCCATTGCTGCCCGAAGGCGGCTGGCAGCATGGTCATATTGGCGAAAAACTGCGGGACTGACGGTATGTGTCCGTGGAAAGAGCCAGCGATGCCAAGGCATAAAAGCGCCAGCCAGAGTGCAGGGAACAGCCTGAAAAAGCGAGAGATGGCAAAGCGGTGGATCGGATCAGCACCTTTGATGCTGAAGGGGACGACGAAGCCGCTGATCAGAAAAAACAACACCACGCCAAATCGTCCGGCATCGAAAACGGACACCGCGGATACGGCCAAATGGTAGACCTGCCCATCCCGATCCGTCGCCTCGCGGATAACGTCACCAAAGAAATGCTGCACGACAACGGCAAGTGCTGCAATGGCACGCAAGGCATCGATATTCTCGTAACGGTGGGGTTTAACCGCATCAGCGGCTTTATTTGCAACTGTTGCCATGGACTGTTGGTGATCCAGCTTGTGCATGGGAATGCCTTTGTGCGCTCAACCGATACATGCAAATATTATTCATTAAAGTAAATTCTAAAATAACTAATTCTAATTTAATGTTGCAACCGAATGCGGGGCTCTTCTCATAGCCTTGATGAGATCAAGTTAGAGCTATATGGGTTAGAAATGCGGGTTTTCATCAGGAATATTGTCTTCAAATTCATCGGTGCAATTGTGCTGTCGGGCGTCTGGGCCAAGCACAGGCTGATGGGTTATCGAAAGCCCAATACGGTCTCCGCCGAAGACCGGAACGCGCGCATCGATTACGTCCATGACGTCGTTCAATCGTGGCTACGCTTCATGCCTGCGGACATTTCTGTGCGAGGCCGTTCGGTTCTGGAACTCGGTCCGGGCTCATCGCTCGCGACAGGTGCGCTGTTGCTGGCTCACGGCGCGAAATCCTACACCGCAGTCGATGCATTCGGGCTGGCACTGCATGAGACAAACGACTTCAGGCGAAATGCAATCGGCAGCTACAAGGGAGCCCTTTTGAGGCAAGACATCGATGCGGCTCATGCCGTGCTCGACGGGCAGACCAGCGACTTTCGATATCATGTGGATGCAGGCTTCGATGTTCCAGCGATGTGCAACGGGCAGTCGTTCGACATAATTGTCAGCTGTGCAGCCTTCGAGCATTTCGACGCTATCGAGAACACGATTGCGGACCTGACCAAGGTCGCTAAAAGCGGCTGCATCAGCCTGCACATCGTTGATCTCCAGACCCACAGCAATCTCATTCGCGGTCGGGACCCGAACAACATCTATCGCTTCTCCGACTGGTTTTACGACCTGCTGTCGTTTCCCGGCCAGCCCAATCGCAAACGCCCTATCGATTACGTCAGGGCATTCGAGGCGAATGGTTGGGTGGATGTCGAGGTGATCGCGGCCAAAACCATTGCGGAGGACAAGCGCGGGGACCTGACGTCAGGGCTTGCCAAGCGGTTTCGAAGCAGCGCAATGGACATGCAGATGCTCGACGCCGTCATCATTAGCCGCTTTCCCTGAACGCTTGCCGATCAGAACTGCGCGCCGAGTTCCCGGTAGAGTTTGGTCGTGCGTTCCAGATACGCGGTCTGCGAAAAGTCCCTTTGGACCCATTCTCGACCTGCCAGTCCCATCTCCCGACGCATATCTGGTGACAGCGTGCTCATGGCGGTCAGCGCCCGCGCCAGATCATGTTGGTCTGAGGGGCGGGCAATGAGGCCAGTGATATTTTGCTGGATGAGTTCTGGAATGCCGCCGATATCGGCCCCGATGACAGGGCGACCGAGCGCATAGGCTTCGAGCAGGCTGACGGGCGCGTTTTCGTACCACTCGGACGGCAGAACCAGCGCTTTCGCTCCGGCAATGGCCAGATGCAGAGCATCGCCAGAAAGGTAGCCTAGAAACTCTACATCCGCGCCTATTTGCTGAACAAGCGCGCGCAAGGCCGGTTCTTCCGGCCCTGTACCAGCGATGCGGAGACGCTGCCCGGAGAGACTTGCCGCCTTGATCAAGGTTGCGATGCCTTTCTCAGGTGCGAGACGCCCGGCGAACAGGAAGTAGTCACCCTCTTCGGCAGTCACGGGATGATCGGATATGGCTTGATCCACGAAATTCGGAATATACGCCAGTTTTTCAGACGGCCATCCCCATTCGATCAGCTTGTTGCGGTAGAACTGGCTTGGCACGACGATCCTGTCGATATACCGGCTGTAGAGGCCGAGCATCCGGTGAACAGCGCTTTCCACCATCACCAACCCGCTCAGCGCCACGGATTGCTTCATGCAACGATGGGCGAGGACGTTGTAGATGCGCCCACCCTTGCACCGCTCACAAATGCCATCCGGCGCAAGCATTTTATAGGCAGGACAGGCCAGTTTCAGATCATGCGCGGTCATGACAGTCGGAATTCCGCGCTGTTTCAAAAGCGGGAATATGGAGGGCGAGATGTGGTGATAGACATTGTGGGCGTGCGCAATGTCAGGCCGCACCTTATCAAGGAGAGCACCAAGCTGCGCGCGCGCCTCTCTGGAGTAGATGACCTCCAGACTGTGCGCGATCTTGGTCTTCAACCCACTTTGTCGACCGAACTCGATTTCAGGAACGAAATAGGAAGACCAGTCTGAAGGAAGATTGCCGGGATGCTGCATGGAAAATGGTATGGCATTCCAGCCCGCACGCTCGAACATGTCCATCTGATCGAGGAAAATCGCTTCGGCGCCGCCTCTGCGATAGAAGTAATTGTTGATTGCCAGCAGCGTTCCACCCATCTCGCCGCGCCCTCTTACGTTTCGATGTGGCGCAGCGCATCGCGCACCGGCAGGACGAGACAGTTTTGAGAGACGGCATAGCGAACAAGCGTAGCGAAGGTTTCCGGCTGACACCCGTAAGGCGTTGGAGTGTCTCTGATGTCATGCGTGAAGAAAATCAGCCAGCCCGGATTGGCCACCACGGCATCGATTTCTTTCGTCAAAGCCAAAGCATCGCTTTCCGGTTGCCTGATTTCCATTCCCCAGAGATAGGAGCGATTGACAGGGCCGCGATTGATCCTGTCCCCGCCCGCCCGCGCCGTGGCGTAGCGCGAGGCGAACGTCCGCCTGTGGCCAAGGGAGCCGCGATTATAGGGAAATGCGAAATTGCGCATTTCGCGCGCCGGATCGACTTCATCGAGCAGTTTGCCGTTCCGATCTAGGTCTGCTTCCAGCTCCCGCCCACTCATCGCGTTTACGGCGTGATGCGAGAACGTGTGACAGCCGATTTCATGCCCGTATTCAGCGAGGTGCTTGCAACCCGACGCAGTAATAAGGTTCCGGTCGGGCTCCCTTTTGCCAAGCAATCCGCCCGCAATGTAGAATGTCCCTCTGACCCCGTTTTCTTCAAGAATTCTGGCCCCAGCCGAATGCGCCGTGTCGGGCACGTCATCGAAGGTGAAGGAAACGACGGGGCGAGTTGGTGCTACGTTCAGCGTGGACACGGGCAGCGCTCGAACTGCTCTTTCAATAACGCGCTCGCGGATGTGTTGGACTTTGGATGTGATGCTATGCGGGAACGGCACGTTGTTTCTCCCACCCGGTTTCACGGTCAGCGACAAGCGACATTCGCGACTGCATCTCTAGCCCGAATATGGAAACGAGCATGAAAAAGCAGATCGGACTGCCGCTTTGGAAAAAGATGACCTCCAGACAACCTGCATAGATGACATAGAGCCAGACGCGCATGAACAGTCGCGACAGTTCAGGACTGTTGGGCGTAGGACCCAGCCTTCCGACGGCCCGCAGCGGCACGAAGATCACCAGAGCGATCGTGAGCAGAAAGCCGGGAATGCCTGTCGTCAAAAGCGCATCGACATAGGCATTGTGCCCGTTGAACGCCTTGACCGCCCAAGTTTCCAGCCCAGCCGAGCTTTGCGTGATATCCGCCGTCTGCCAAAAGCCCTGAAAGCCGTAACCAAGGATCGGCGATTGCGCGATGGCATCGAAGGCGATCTTCCATATGTCGGTTCTGTTGGTGAAGGTCGGATCGACGCCAAGGCTCGCGATGAACCCGCGAAACCCTTCCGATGTCGCTGCGCCGAGCGCCAACAGGTTGAAGGCCGCAATGCCGCCCACGGCGATGGGCCATCTGCTCCAGCGAAATTTCTCAAATATCCATTGCAGAATGAGGATCAAAGGCAGCATGGCCGTCGATGACTTTCCGCCGGTGTGAATGAGAAAGACAACCGACAGAATGACGATCGCCACGCCGCTTTTCTTCCACCCGACACTGCGCAGATAAAGCCCGAAGAACGCAGCCACCAACATTACGGCAGCGGCGAGATTCTTGTGCGAGTATTGCCCTCGCCAGAAACCGGCATTCATCGGCTCGATCAATTCTGTCGGCTGGTGAATGGACAGCGTCGGTAAAAACATCACCCCGAAATAGGCTATGCCCAGCGTGATGGCGGTGCCGAAAAGCAGCAGGCGCGAAAACTGTTGCTCGGAGCGGGGCAACAGCAGAAACATGCCCGCATTGGCACAGGTCAATATCGCAAGAATTGTTCGTTTAATGCCGTCCATCGGATAATTAGACACCGCTGAGGAGATTAAAAACCACAGAAACATCGCGATGACGAGAAGCTGTGGCTGGCAGATTTGCGAGCGCAGGGGGTGCGTCAATGCGGCGTAGAGCGTTAGCAGCGTCAGCGCCAGAAAGATGAGCTGGTTGAGAGCATTGGACCCGCCGGTGGCATTCGTGCCGCTAGCCTCGACGCGAACCAGGTCCACGAAAGGATTGGTAGTGATCCAGAAAAACAGAAATATCGCCATGAATACGAAAGGTCTGACCCTGTCGTGAAACGACACCCCACTCTGTCTCTGCGCCCCGACGATATGCATCAGCTTGCCCGCTCGAAGCGCCAGTTATTGTCGCGCAAAGCGCCATAAAGACGCATTCCGATAACGCAGATGACGCCCAAAATCATACCCGCCAATAGACCGCCGATTGCCAGGAGAATGGTCGGTGGCGGCCAGCTGCGTTTTTCCGGCGGAAACGGTGCGGTGACGATGCGCAGGTTGGAGACGCTGATCTGCTGTTGCTCGCTGGTCTCGCCAACGCGCTTTAGGAATGTGTCGTACAGCGCAGATTTGGCATCGCTGTTGCGTTGCAGTTCCTGCAACTGGACCTGCGCCGTATCATCCGTCGAGACGCGTTTTTGTGCGTCGTCCAGCTGTGTACGCAGTGTCGAGACAGAATTTTCGGCCTGATCCATATCTTGCTGAATAGCCTGTAGCGACCGCTCGGTTTCCCGCGCCATCTCCACGCGAAGCGTGCCGAGTTGAGCGCGCGTGCTGACCAGTTTCGGGTAGCGCGCGCCATAGGTCAGCGCCAGCTCCTCATATTGCTGCTTGAGTACGCTGTATTGCGACCGCAGACCAATCAGGGTGGGAGAATCCAGAGTATCGGCAGGCGCCACACCGTCTGTCGCCGGCTGGCTGAGTTTGCGGTAGCGGGCCTGTACATCGGACAGGCGCGACTGCGCCGCATTCAGCAACGTATTCAATTGCGAGACGGTTTGAATGTTGACGGAGCCGGTTCCGCCAAGATTTTGCAGGTTGTTGTCCTGCCGGAACTGCACGACGGCACCTGCGGCTTCCGTCGCCGCCTGCCGCAATTCTTCCAGCCGGTTGGAAAGAGCAGCGCTGGCGTTTTTCGCAAGATCCGTCTGCGTTGCCTCAAGCTCTTCCCTGAACGAATCGGCAAGTGTGGAAAGCACAGCAACGGAACGCTCAGCCTCACGGGTCCAAAGGCTGACGGAAACGAGGTAGGTGCCGCCCTGTCGCGCCACTTTGATGCGTTTGGCAAGGTTTCGCATGGCAATCATCACGCCATCGCCCGGTGGCGCAGGCTGCTGGGGCTTCAACCAATCCAGCCAGCTTTCCTGAGTGTCTGCTGCCGCATTGAACTCTGCCAAATCCTGCAAGTTCTGTCGCTCGACTGTCCTGCGCAACACATTGCCGGAGGTGATGAGAAGCAGCTTGCTGGAGATGTCCAATATCTGCGCATCGCTTTGAATATTGGGTGTGGTCAGCTCATTCGGCACCACCTGCCCCGTGGGTGGCGGCAACAAAATGTCCATGCTGGACATGAAACGCGGCTTGACCACAAGGCCGAAAGTCACCGCAGCGACACCACCAAGAAGTGCAAATATCGCGATGTAGAGCACGCCTCGCCGTAGCCATTCCAGCAGTTTTGCAGGCGAAATCAGGCGCGCGGCAGATGTTGAACCACGTGGATGAGCGGTCGCGCGGGGCGGCGCTTCATCAAAAACAGGCTTGGCCCGCTTCTCGGCTGGGTACTCATACATGCGTGACGGACGCCTCTATATCAATCAAAACGAAACACATTCATTATATACGATCTTACTAAATCACATAGTCCGCTGACAAATGGTTTACAGCAGGTCCATTTTTGCGGCATGGAGATATCAGGATGGACAAGAGCGACAAAAAGGACAAGCCACGGTTGACGGGAATGTTGCTGTCCTACGGCGCATCCTCGGCGAGCCTGTTGATAGCAAACGCCGCACAGCTTGTGACATTCGCAATTCTTGCCCGTTCATTCGGTGCCGAAGAGTTCGGTCGCTATGTGTCGTTTATCGCCATTACCAGCATTGCCGTGCACCTGTGCGGGCTGGGTGCATCCGAATGTCTGGTGCGCCGCGTGCCCCAGGACCCCAAATGTTTTCCCAGTATCTTCGGCCACAACATCATCCTGACCATGATCAGTGGATCGGTCCTCGTGGCGCTCGGAACAGCGATCCTGCCGCAGTTGTTCAGCTTTGGCGACACGCCTGCACAAAGTGTGTGGACGACATTCCAGCTTTTGCTGACCAATGTCGTTCTCGTACGGCTGATCATGCTGGGCGAAAGCATTTTTCTCGCCCATTCCAGATACAACGCGGCTAACGCTTCTGTCGTGGGTTTCGCCATCGTACGCACCGTCACAGCCACGCTGGCATGTGTCGTCTTTGAGGTCTCCAGTGTAGAAAGCTGGGCGACATGGCAGCTTGCAGCACACCTCATCACGCTCATCCTCTACGCCTGCTTTGCCCTGCGTATCGCCCGCCCCAAATACGTTGTCGACCGTGAAGAAGTTCGGCTCGGGCTTCTGTTTGCGACCCCCTTCATCTTTCGCGCAGTTCGCCAGAACGTCGACCTTCTGGTTTTGGGCTTTGTCGCTGGCCCTGAAGTCGTAGGAAGTTACGGCGTTGCCCGCAGAATTACCGATAGCAGCTATATGGCTATCGATGCTCTCAACAGGCTTGTCTATCCACGGCTGGCCATCGCCAGCAAACAGGGCATCCACCACGCATTCCGGCTGACGATCCGTATCCTCGGCCTTGCCATCAGCCTCGGCCTTGTTGCGGCAATTACGATTTATCTGGCAGCGTCCTACATGCCGCTGATCTTCGGGCCGGAATATGTATCGCTGCCACATTTTCTGAAAATCATGGCGTGGCTGATCGTCTTCATTGCGATCTGGTCCATCGCCGTGGATTTGCTGGGTGCCGCCGGTCGCCATTCGTCGCGTGCCTGGGTGCTCAATCTTTCCAATGGCATAGGCGCCGTGTTGATCGGGCTCGCAGCTTGGGTTTGGCCGCCTTATGGCATTTTCATTGCGGCCTACATGATTGAATTCACCATCGTTCTTGCGGCGTGGCTGGTCGTGAAGACCCATGTCACCCGATCGCTCGCAAGCAGCCGGGAGGTACAGCAATGACGGCAGATCACGCCCCACGATCAAGGCCTGCGGAACCCGGCGATGTCGCGCAGATCGCGCAACTTTTCACCTCCGTTTTCAGGTCACATTCCAGACCTAATAGAGCCGATCTTGAAACCTGCCTGTCGGAACTGCTATTCACGCACCCCAACTATACCGGCGAGAACGGAAGCATGGTGGCTGCCGATGCCAATGGCGTCGTCAAAAGCGCGCTGACGATCCTGCCCATGACGTACAGAATTGGCGAAGAGCCGGTAGAAGCCCGCCTTGCCTGCACCTTCATGGCAGCTGAGGATGCGAATGCCCGCAGCATTGCTGCTCTCATTTTTCAGCTGCGACCGCGTGCAAAACAGATCAGCTTTTCCGATAGCGCAGCGCCGATCAGTATCTCGCACCTAAAGGCCATCGGCGGCATCGAGCTGCCGGTTCAGGGCCTGCGCTGGTACAAGATGTTCCGTCCCCTGCCCGCAACGGCAAGCTTTATCCGGCGCAGGCTTTCGACCCGGCTGCCGCGAGTGTTGGGCCAAGGTGCGCTTCCACGTTATACCTTGCAAGCAGGCACGAAGATAGCGTCCGGGCACAGTGTGTTCGAGGCTGCGACCACCTTGTATGCCGAATATGCCAACCGCTTCCTGTCTCGCTACGTCGTCGCACCGGTCTACACAGAAAAGGAACTGGACTGGACCATTGCAGCCTCCAGCAGCGCAGATGGTCGCGGAAGGCTCATTCTCGCGCAGGTCCTCGACGAGAACGGCGATGTTTGCGGGGTCTTTTCCTTTGTCGGCGTCATCGGTGGGGAAGCGCAAATTCTTGATCTTCTCCCGGCAGATGGCGCCGAAGATGTGGTTCTCGCTGCCGCACTGGAAGCTCTTGAGGCGGCAGGCTTCGCCTTTGCCTCTGCCCAATTGCGACCGGAAATGATCCCTGCTCTATCCCGCTACAATCGCATCTGGTACCGCCACGTCACCGGAGTGGCGGCAACATCTCGCTCCGCCGAATTCAAAACGGCGATGAAAAACGGTCAAGCCTATATTGGCGGCATTGCCGGGGAAAGCTGGAGCCGACTGGTGCGCGACTTCTACTGATGGTCGGCGAACCTTAGTCTCGCTCAAGAAGAAAATAGGTCGTCGGACCGCTTGGCACGTCGTTGGTAAGTGTGACAGTGTCATCTCCTGTCGCCACGACGAAAGGCGGATAAACACGACCGTCCAGCCCTACCGGAGAAATCCGAAACGCGCTTTTACCACGGAATTTCAGGCCAAGCTCCAAACGCCGGAGCATGACGGGCAGACGTCCGAAGTCTTCAATGACCCTCTGCTCACCGTCGCGAAACTTCATGTCCGAGTTACGCGCATCCGATGCCATGATGAGCAACTGCCGCTTGCTTTGAGACAACGGCGCTCCATCAAGAGACGATATGGCGAACAATCCCCGCGTACTTGCTGTAATTACACGGACGGAGCCCAAGTCAACCACTTCGTCTATATTCTCAAAGGCCAGCGCTTCTGTCAGCGGCGTGCGGAGGGCGAGCATTTTGGCAGGTGCATCAAGTTCCAGTTCCCCCGTCGTGCTCACCACCTCGCCGCGGTCCAGATCATAGGGCTTGGACGGATCGACCTTGCCCTGTTGCAAGAGTTTCGCGACGATGGCCATGGGCGTCTGGCCGTCTCGCTCGGGTGGCACTGCGATCAGCCTGTTATCTGCCTTTGCCATCTGCTGAAGCCCGATGCTCCCGAGCAAACCGAGGCGAGTCAGGATTTCCGGTTCCATGTCATTGATGCACTGCGTCGGCATTTCCTGATCCTTGACCAGAAACGGAATAGTCAGGGATGACGCCTTGGCATCTCCGCGACGAAATACCAACGCCGCAAGCGTCTCTCCGGCGCGCGCGACCGGATCAAGCGCTATGGCATAGGGCAGCATCTGCTTTTTGTGCGGAAAATCCTCACCGTAGGAGAGAATAATGGGGCCGTGTGCATGTCTGCACAGCACATCCCAATCTTGCAAGGCAGCGAAGGCAGGTGCTGCCAGACCGGCCTCATACCGGTATGGGCTCCAGAAAAGATGATCGTACTCCGTCACGAAAAACGGTCGCCCAAGCCAGCGCGCCGCACCGATGGTGCGCAGGTAAAGAAGACCGTCCTCAAGTGAGCTTTTGCCCTGAATACTGGTGCCCGGCGCGTAGGAGTCCACCCAGTCCTGATAGGTGTTCATCGCAACCGCATTCTGGATGCTTCGGCTCATACCGGTCTGGATCGTGGGCCAGTTATTGTAAGGCAGCACGATACCGCGAAAACCGAGTTCTCTCAGAGCGCCGGTCATCTTCCGCGTGGCGGACTGCTCCAAGTCGGTAAAGAAGGATTGCACATCGCGCATGCGCTCGCTGCGCTCATACCGGTTTGTCGGCAGCGCGATGGAGCGATCCGAAAGCTGCCCTTGCTTCACCCAGTTACCCCAACGCTCCGAAAGAGCAGCGTCGGTGCCGTATTTCTTGACGAGCCAATCGTTCAACAGGGGCTTGAGGCGCGGCGAAAAAACGCTGCCACGCACGCTCTCCTGCATCATGGAATCGAATTCGAGGCCGTTTTCATTAAATGGGACAATGGCCACCAGCGCAGGATCACGGATCGGTGCCACCCCCGTATAGGGGTTCACCCTTGCCAGAAACAGTTGCTGGAATTTCAGCCAATGGGCAAAATCGTTCTCATCGATTTGCGTGCCGAGCTTCAAATCACCCTTGACCTCCCAGCGGTCGTCAAACCCGCCAAGAGCACCACGCGATGAACTCAGGCCATCCATCATCCAGTAGATGCCGTTGCGTTTCAGAGCCGCCATCAAATAGTGGATGCGGTCCAGAACCTCCGGGTTGAAGTCGAAATCCTCCGAGCGCCCCGCCATCAGTGCCGCATCGACGTAATGAAACCGGGCGATGTTATAGCCGTGCCGTTTCAATTGCAGGGCATAGCGGTCTGCAGCGGCATGATCAGGAAAGCCACCGGACGCCGGGCTCCACGCAAGCGAAGCGCAGAGGAAGCGGTGCGGATTGTCGGCGTCACCCGTCTTCGCAAGTTTGCCGGATGGCGTGATGGCAATTCGTCGTGCTTCATCGATCGGCGCGCCCGGAAACATGCCGGAGAAGTCCAGCGGACTACCAGCCTCGACCTCCAGTGACTGCTCTCTGACCGCAAGCCACTCTTCTGCCGCCCCCGCATTGCCGGGGATCAGTTGGAGGAGCAAAAGGATGATCAGCGCGCGTTTCATGGAGATTTCAAAAGTTTGCTTTCAATCCAGTCACCCGGCCGCCTTCGCGGCGAAAAAAAGCCGAGCGGCAGTGCTGCGGCGTGGAAACACCAGGCAACGACAGCATAAAAACCCAGTGACAGGCTTTTTTGCTTGATGCTCATGACGAGCACCGGCAACAAAAGCACGACGAGGCCGATGAGAAGAACTAGGGGATTGAACATTCCATATACTACGCAAACCAGCAGCACCGCCCACCAGAGGTAGACGCCGCACCAGAGCCGCACCTCTGATAACTCGGCGGTCAGCGCACCGAGACGCTGCTGCTCCCTTCCGGCCCTCAACAACTCCCCCACGCCACGCAGATATTTCGAAGACCAACGCCGTGTCAGCAGCACGTAGGAATTGATGCTGTGCCCGAAGTGATCGACAAACCGCCGGTCCAGTCGGTACAGCGTCCAGCCGCGCATTCGTAGGCGCTGACCGAGATCGAATTCTTCATATCCGTGCAGATTGCGATCGGAAAAATAGCCCGCTTCCTCAATGGCAGAACGGCGATACACACCACCGCCATTCAAACGATCCAAAACACCGCTTCGGTTCTCGGGCGCATTGCGTTGAACGCGCCGTGTGAATTCGAGGTTGTCGAGATTGACCTCATTGACATGGCCGCTGACACCGGCAACGCTTGGATTTGCATCGAGATAGGTGAGCGCGGCGGGCAGAAAGTCCGCATCCAGCAACATGTCTCCATCCATTAGACAGATGAATTCGCCCTTGCTGTATTGATAGCCGAGCTGCGGACCGAGCCCACAACTGGCCTTCGCGGGTGCCTCGATCTGGGCGACGGTAACGGGATAACGTGCAGCGATTTCCACAGTGCAATCGCGCGAGCCGCTGTCGGCAACGATGATTTCGCCGTCGATATCTGAGAGAGCCTTGATCACGCTTTCGATTGCGGCACCGATCCGCTTTTCTTCGTTCAGCGTTTTAAGAATGACCGATATCTTCAAAGCTGCATCCGAACTGATTGTCATCAACGGCAGAATACACGCTCCCGCAGAAACGTGTATACCATTTTTCTAAAATGCTTAACGCAGGGCGCGTCCATTCTTCACGGACGCGCCCTTGGCGTGCAATACCTAATTAAAGGTCTTTCAGGCTACCCCCGCTTCCAAGGCTTTCGATCAGCGTTGCGCTGGCTTCGTTGACGCCGACCACAGTGACGGGGATATCGTGCTTTTCGTAACGGTCCACGACCATTTCCAGAGCGGCAACGGCGGTGATATCCCAGAAATGTGCGTGGGAGATATCGATAAGGACAGACATGCCTGTTGCATCCTCGATATCAAAAGCATCGACGAAGACATCGGCTGACGCAAAGAAAACCTGACCGGACACCTGATAGGTCAAGCGATTGGAGGCCTCGTCTCTTTCGGTTTTGACCTGCAACAGCCTTGCCACCTTGAAGGTGAAAAAGACGCCACTGAGGAGGACCCCGACCGTCACGCCCAACGCAAGGTTTGAGCTGAAAACGGTGACAACGACGGTCACCAGCATGACGACGCTCGACATTTTGGGGTGAACAACGAGCGTCTTGACCGATGACCAGTCGAAGGTGTCGATGGACACCATGACCATGATGGCCACGAGGGCTGCCACCGGCACCTGTGACACCCAGGGCTTCAGCAGAACCGTCAGCACCAGCAGGAACGCGCCTGCAAACAGCGTCGATAGCCTGCCACGCCCGCCATATTTCACGTTGCTGACGGTCTGACCGATCATGCCGCACCCGGCAATGCCGCCAAAAAGGCTGGCGGCAGTGTTTGCGATGCCAAGGCCAGTGCATTCCCGGTTTTTAGAACTGGGCGTGCCGGTCAGATCGTCAACGACACTCGCCGTCATCATGGATTCGAGCAGTCCGACCATGGCAATGGCAAGGGCTGGACCGGCTATGATCTTGAGCGTGTCAAGCGTCAACGGAACGGCGGGCCAGCTAAAGATGGGAAGGGCGTCTGGCAACTTTCCGAGGTCGGCAATGGTCATGACCGGAAGCTGCAACGATATGGAAACGGCACTCAAAACAAGAATACAGATCAAAGGCGATGGCACCGTTTTCGTCACGCGCGGTGCCAGATAGATGATGGCGAGACCCGCGGCAAGCATGCCATAGGCCAGGACGTCACCATGAAGAATATGCGGAAGCTGCGCCGCAAAGATGAGGATCGCCAGTGCGTTGACGAAACCGGTGCGAACCGACTTCGACACGAACCGCATCAGAACGCCGAGACGCAGCAGGCCGAAGGTGATTTGCAGCAGACCGGCCAGCAGACCGGCGGCGAACAGGTAAGGAAGCCCATGGGCATGGACCAGCGGCGCGGCGACCAGAGCCACAGAGCCCGCCGCCGCCGAAATCATGGCAGGACGACCACCGGTGAAAGCAATGACGATGCCGATGACGAAGGATGCGAACAGGCCCACCTGTGGATCGACGCCCGCGACGAATGAAAAGGCGATGACTTCCGGTATCAGCGCGAAGGTCGCGACTGCTCCGGCAAGCATTTCACGTATGGGATTGGCGGACCAATCCCGACGAATAAATGTAAGTTGCATGATGTGATGTCTCGCAAAGCATACCGGAACGCACTGTCGCGGTCTTAAAAAGGCATGCAGTTTTTGCGTTGTCTGGCGGATCGGCGGCCAGAAGAGCCACCCGGAATCTCACCGGGTCCGTGGTGAATAGGTGTTCAATATCGCATAAACGCGTCAATGCAAGTCAAAACTGAATGACCGGTAACGGACAGTTCTCCCATCCGCCATTGGAATAGTATCACCAGCCACTATACTGACGTTGAGTATCAACGTCGTAGACGTTTCCCTGATAAGGCAGTGTAGGCGTGGTTCGGACCCACGTTTTTGAACATGGGTATCAGCCCCCGGAGGAAATGCTTTGCTAGAGGTGGACAATATTGCCGATCAGATGGAAGCGGGAATTTACACATGGTCCGTTGCAGAAGACAGGCTCTATGCCGACACCGCAATCGCAGCCCTCTTCGGCCTTGATCCATCCCAAACAATTGGCGGGCTGCCCCTTTCCAGCTACATCGAGCGCGTCCACCTCGAAGACCAGGGCCAGCTAGCCGCGCTGATCGCCAAAGCCGTCGAGGATGGTCAGCCCTACAACGCCGAATACCGCGTTAAAAATGCTCTGAATGAATACGAGCTGGTCATGGCCGTTGGTCGGTGCTTCCGCGATTCAACAGGCACTCCAACGCTTTATTCCGGCATCGTTTATCCCGTTCAATCGCTTGACTGACAAACGCCGCTATCAGCCAACATTTGCCAGCAGCATCGGCTCGCTGGGGCTTTCGAATGAACGGTCGAACCACGCCCAACTCCGCGCATCGCTTCGCTTCATGCGGTAGAGCGCCTGATCTGCGGCGTGGAGCAGCGTTCCCAGATCGCCGCCATGGTGCGGATAGAGACTTGCGCCAAGAGTTGCACCGACGGTGACTTTTTGGCCTTGGACCACGAAGGGTTCTGCGAAGGCATCGGCTATTCTCTGACATATTTTCTCAGCCGCGGATTGATCGTCCAGATCGGTCAACAGAATGACGAACTCGTCGCCGCCCATTCTGACCAAGGTGTCATCATAGCGAACGGATTGACGAAGGCGCGTGGCGACCATCCTCAAAATTTCATCGCCCGCAGCATGACCGAAATAGTCGTTGATCGGCTTGAAATCATCGAGGTCGATCATCAGCATCGCGATAGAGCTGTGTTGCGGAGATGCGGCGCGCATTTCCATTTCCGCATTCCAGCGTTCCTGTAGCATGCGTCTGTTGCCAAGCCCGGTCAGCGCATCCTCATAGGCGATACGACGCAACGCGTTTTCGGCCATCTTCCGGTCGGACATATCCTCGAATGTCACTATACCCAGACCGAATTCGTGCATGACGA
The DNA here is from genome assembly GCF_030209855.1 of Agrobacterium sp. lyk4-40-TYG-31. NCBI lineage: Bacteria > Pseudomonadati > Pseudomonadota > Alphaproteobacteria > Hyphomicrobiales > Rhizobiaceae > Agrobacterium > Agrobacterium sp. lyk4-40-TYG-31. Next base: position 166,423 of record NZ_JARVRE010000002.1, on the reverse strand, counting down.
TCCCACGATGCAGCGCTGGTACGAGTTTACCGTTCGCATGCTTAACCTGAACCTCGAAGGGTTCGATCTCGGTCACACCGGTTTCTCCAACCCGGCGCCCCTCCCATCGCTCACGCGCATTCAGCCGCCCTGCTTCATCGATATATGTCTCGTCGATCCACTGGTCTACGGTGTCAAAATGGCCGTTCTGATAGCCAAACGTCCTCGTGAACGCCCGGTTGACGAAGCGCACCTTCCCCTCCGCCATGGTGGACCAGAAGAGTGGAACCGGCAGCGCATCCAGAATGATGAGAAGCTCGTTATCCGTATGGCTGCCACTGACCATTCGCTCTAAGACGTGTTTCATCTCATCGCCCTTTTGTTAGGTGCAATCCGAAAGAATTCGCGAAAATGCGGATGTGTCGGGGGGAATTTACCCGGCCAGCAGAACAGCCGGGTGACTGCGCTCGACCAGCCAGTCCAGCAGCGCACCGCTTCGGACCGGGCGCGACAGCCAGTAACCCTGGATTTCATCGCAGCCCATGGCTTCCAGTAGGTCTGCAACCTCCTGTGTCTCCACCCCTTCCGCGACAACGCGGTAGCCGAGGCTATGGGAGAGATCGATCATGGAGCGGACAAGCACCCGCTCGCGGTTGCCGTTTTCCATGTCGGAAACGAAGGAGCGGTCAATCTTGACGACATCTGCCGGAAGCTTCTGGAGGTAGGCAAGGCTGCTGTAGCCTGTCCCGAAATCATCGATCGCAAGCTTTACGCCAACCGCCTTGAGCTGATTGAGAAGGTCGAAAACACCGTCCGTCTCCTTCATCATAACGGTTTCGGTCAACTCCAGCTCGATCTGGTCCGGCGCGATACCGAATGTCGCGAATTTTACCATCAGGCGCTCGAAGAAATCATGTTCTTCGAGGTCCAACGCCGAAAGGTTGAGAGACAGTTTGAAGGCAATCCCTTCGCTGCCCCAAGCGGCCAGATTGGAGAGCGCTTCGTCCAGCACCCATTCCGTCAGTTCCCGTCCCAGAGACGAGGCTTCCACGACGGGAATGAACTCGACCGGCGAAAGCGGCCCAAGGACTGGGTGGTCCCACCGCAACAGGGCTTCTGCGCTGCAAATTTCACCCGTTGTGACATCCAGACGCGGCTGGAAGACGAGAGACAGTTGGTCTGGAGCGGTCAACGCTGCGCGGAAATCCTGGAGAATTCTATAGTTACGTCTATGGCGCAAATCGGTTGCGGCGGAGAACATGCCGATCTTGTTCGGGCTCTGTCGCGCATCCTGCACAGCACTTTGCAACGATCTAATGATGTCTTCCGGTGTCATGCCCTGCGGGTCAAAGGCAACCATGCCGACAGACGGCGTCATCGAAATATGGGTTTCGTTATTGCCTTCGATCTCACTCAGCATTGCCGCAAGCACCGGCGCGTAATCTTCGGCAGCTATACGTTCTGGCGCAAAGAAAGCAAATTGCGTTGGCCCGACGTGATAGGCAGCACCGTTGGAACCGACGTGCTCGTTAAGCTTGGCGGACACAGTCTGGATGACCGTATCGAGGTAGGATGGGCCGAGCACGCGAGACAGGCGCTCGAATTGCTCGGTTTGGGCCAGATCGAGCAGGCTGATGATACGCTCACCCGTCTCCCCGCGCACGACGGCATCGGAAAGGTCGTTCATCAGCTGAAAGCGATTGGGCAGCCCGCTAGACGGCTCGATGCGGCCCAGCGCGTGCGTGAGTTCGATCTGGGCCATCACCATAGCGGCCAGATCGCAAAGCGTCGTCATTTCGGCTTCGGTCACGTCGCGCGGCTCGGTTCCGAGAACACAAAGCGCACCCAGGCCAAAACCATCGGCGGTCAGCAATGGCGCACCGGCGTAAAACCGGATTCCCGCGCAACCAAGCGTGCTGTCGACGTAGCATTCATCCTCTTGGAAATCACGGATAACGAATGGCACCCTGCTTTCGGCCACATTGGCGCAAGGCGCCCTGTCGCGCGGTATTTCGTGGTGATCGACACCGACCTTTGATTTGAACCACTGCCTGTTCGTATCGGTCAGCGAAACGGCTGCGATGGGGAGCCCGAAAATACTGGCGGCGAGCCGGGTAATACGGTCAAAATTTTCACTGGGTAAAGTGTCGAGCAAACGCAGACTTCTAAGAGTTGAAAGACGTGCAATTTCGTTCTGCATTATAAAAATCCGTGGCAACGCGCGCGCATGTTCATGCGCGGTCGCGGAACCCAAATAGGGGTTTGATTCATTTTCAATGCATCGTTGTCAACGGCTCGGCACCAGTCGAAGCTGGGGTGGGACGGACAATGGTGGGGGCTTCATGCCCGCTCTGTCTCAGGTTGTTTGTATGAAGTTCTATGCCATAATAATTGAATTATGGATGAATCGTTCCTTGGCACCCGAAGACATGGTTAGGAAACGGTAATGGAATTTATGAAAATCTTGATGCCCCTAATGGCCTGCTCCGTCAGGTGACGGAGCAGGCGTTTTGAAACTTCATCAGGCAACGTCGGGCAAGGCGCCAATCAGCTTATCCAGTGTCATCGGGTAGTGGCGAAGACGAACGCCTGTTGCGTTGTATATCGCATTGGCGATGGCCGCCGATACGCCGCAAAGACCGAGCTCACCGACGCCCTTGGCCTTCATGGGCGAAGACATTGGATCGGTTTCGTCAAGGAAGATCACCTCTTGTCGCGGAATGTCGGCGTGCACCGGTACTTCGTAACCCGCGAGATCATGGTTGACGAAGAAGCCACGGCGCGTGTCCACGGCTAGTTCCTCCGTCAACGCCCCACCGGCGCCCATCGTCATGGCGCCGATGACCTGACTGCGCGCCGTGACGGGATTGAGGATGCGCCCAGCGGCACAGACTGCCAACATACGGCGAATGCGTGTCTCACCGGTTGCGACATCGACGCCGACTTCCACAAAATGCGCGCCGAATGTTGACTGCTGATGGGTTTTCGTGAGGTCACCCCACTCCATCTTGTCCTCACCGACCAGACCTTCCGCACCCGCCGCCTCAGCAAGAGGAACGGAGCGATTGCCGGATTTCACCACGCCGTCTTCGAACACAGCATCGTCAGAGTTGAAGCCGAGTTTCTGAGCGATGGCTTCGCGAAGTTTGACGCAGGCGGCATAAACGCCTGATGTCGAGGAGTTGGCACCAAACTGCCCGCCAGAGCCTGCCGAGATAGGAAAGCGGGAGTCGCCGAGTTGTACGGCAACCCGGTCCACGGTCACACCCATCATTTCCGCAGCGGTCTGCGCAATGATGGTGTAGCTGCCGGTGCCGATGTCCGTCATATCGGTTTCAACCGTGATGATACCATCTTTGCCGAGTTTGACGCGCGCGGCAGATGGCAGAACGAGATTGTCACGGAAAGCCGCCGCCACGCCCACGCCGATCATCCAGTTTCCCTGTCGCTTGGCCGCGATCTTCGGACGATCTGCCCAGCCAAAACGTTCTGCACCGAGTTTCAGACAGCCTATCAAATCTCGATGGGAGAACGGACGTTCGGGGTTTTCAGGATCGACCTGCGTATCGTTGGAAATACGAAACTCGATCGGGTCCATGCCCAGCTTTTCAGCCATTTCATCGACCGCAATTTCCAGTGCCATAAGGCCGGGTGCTTCGCCGGGAGCACGCATGGCATTGCCTTCGGGCAGGTCGAGCGTCGCGAGTCGCATTGCCGTCATACGGTTGGCGCCAGCATAAAGCAGCCGCGTCTGGTTGACTGCCGTTTCCGGCGCGCCATCCGGCAGGTTGCCCGACCAGCTTTCGTGGCCGATGGCGGTGATCTTGCCATCACGCCCAGCACCGATGCGAATGCGCTGGATGGTTGCCGGCCGGTGGGTGGTGTTGTTGTTGATCAGCGGACGCGGCAGCGCCACCTTGACCGGACGTCCTGCCTCCTTGGCTGCAAAGGCTGCGAGGACAGCGTCGGCACGCAAGAACAATTTGCCGCCGAAGCCGCCACCGATAAACGGCGACATCAAATGGATCTTATCCTTTTCGATGCCCAGCGTCGTTGCAAGGTCGGAACGCCACCAGTCGATCATTTGACTGGATGTCCAGACCGTCAGCTCATCGCCATTCCACGCCGCAATGGACGCATGCGGCTCCATCATCGCGTGGGACTGGTCGGGGGTGGTATAGGTTTCATCTAGCGTAATTTCGGCAGCGCTGAACGCCGCGTCAAAATCGCCGAATGCCGTATCGGGTTTTTGAGATTCATCCGGTTTCTCGGCATTGCCTTTTTCGGCAGCCAGATCGAACACGCCTTTTTCTTCAGTATAGTCTACCTTGACCAGCGAAGCCGCGGCGCGTGCCTGTTCGAATGTCTCCGCTACGACCACCGCAACGGCTTGATGATAATGTTCGATGACATCACCACCAAACAGATGAGCAGTGTTATACTCGCCTTTCTCTCGCTTACCGACATCAAGTGCCGTAACGACGGTCAAAACACCCGGCGCTTTTTTGGCAGCAGACGCATCGATTGACTTGATGCGTCCCTTGGCGATGGCTGAACCAACGGGATAGCCATAGGCATAGGCAATATCCGCGTCATGCCACTCATAGGCATATTTCGCGCCGCCCGTGGTCTTCAATTCGCCGTCGATGCGGCGGATGGGCTGACCGACGACTTTCAGACGGTCAATGGGGTTGGTCGTTGCTGGCTTATCGAACTTCATGGATCAACCCCTCGCTTCGGCAAGGACTGCGCCGAGCGTACGCTCAACGAGATCGACCTTAAACCGGTTCTGTTCGGTTGGACGCGCATCTGCAAACAAAGCTTGCGCGGCCTTTTGTGCACCATTGGTGAGGTCAGCATCTGCCGCTTCCACCCGCCAAGGCTTATGAGCGACGCCACCCACGGCCACCTGCCCCGAACCATCTGGCTGGATCACGGCACCGACGGATATCAGCGCGAAGGCATAGGACGCTCTGTCACGCACCTTGCGATAGATATGCTTGCCACCAACTGACGGCGGCAGAACGACGGATGTGATGAACTCGCCTTTCTCAAGCGTCGTTTCGATGTGCGGCGTATCGCCGGGCAGCGTGTGAAAGTCTGCGATATCGATGGATCGGCGAGAGCCGTCTGATTTCACTGTTTCGACACTCGCATCCAGCACCCGCATGGCGATGGCCATGTCGCTCGGGTGCGTTGCAATGCAGGCGTCACTGACACCGACCACCGCATGCTGGCGGCTATAACCGCCGATGGCGGCGCAACCGCTGCCGGGTTGACGCTTGTTGCAAGGCTGGTTCGTGTCGTAAAAATAAGGACAGCGCGTCCGCTGCAAAAGATTGCCAGCGGTCGTCGCCTTGTTGCGTAACTGCCCGGACGCACCCGCCACCAAAGCTCTGGAAAGCAGCCCATAGTCTTTTCGCACCGTAGCGTCGGCAGCAAGATCAGTGTTCCTAACGAGTGCGCCGATGCGCAAGCCGCCGTTGGACGTCATCTCGATCTTGTCGAGGCCAAGACCATTAACATCGATCAGATGGGTCGGTGTTTCGATTTCAAGTTTCATCAAATCAAGGAGGTTGGTACCACCGGCGATGAATTTGGCGCTCGGATTGGCTGCAACTGCACTGGCTGCCGCTTCGACAGACGATGCACGCTCATAGGTAAAGGCCTTCATGCGTTGATCCCCCCGACTTCTGAAATGGCATCAAGAATGTTCGAGTAGGCTCCGCATCGACAGATGTTTCCGCTCATCCGTTCGCGCACTTCGTTTGCGGTCAACTGTGATGGTTCATTGAGATTTTCGGTCACGTGACTCGGGATATTTGATTTGATTTCTTCGAGCACCGCGACCGACGAACAGATTTGTCCGGGTGTACAATAACCGCACTGAAATCCGTCGTGCTTGACGAAAGCGGCCTGCATGGGATGCAGGTTGCCGGGTTGGCCCAACCCTTCGATAGTGGTGACCTCGTCGCCTTCGTGCATAACAGCGAGCGTCAGACAGGAATTGATCCGTTTCCCATCTACTAGCACCGTGCACGCGCCGCACTGGCCGTGGTCGCATCCTTTTTTGGTACCTGTCAGGTGAAGATGCTCGCGCAGCGCATCGAGCAGCGTCGTCCTGTTATCGAGGTCGAGAGTTCTGTGCTCACCGTTTACGGTGAGTGCGACTTTAGACGTGTAATCCATATGGCTCCCCGAAGATTGCGCCACCGCGCTCCCGGCGACGCCCGTGGCCGCGACGGTCGCAGCCGATGAGATAAGTAAGTTTCTTCTGGAAAGTTCCAGCCGTACGCCATCGTACATGCGCAGTTCCTTTTTGAACGCTTTCGGTAATGCGCTAACGACCGATGACCCGAAACGTGCCATCGACTGACGAAAACTTGAAGAAACAGAGGTATTGCTGATCGTGCGAGTACCCGGTTACCTTGTGCTTACGGCGAAGGTGAGTAAACTCAGGGTTTGCACGAATGGCCCTTTGGATCACATGCTCGTTGTCGCGGTAATTTCCCTCATTCTTCTAAGCGGCGACATGGCGCGAAGTGCTGTGATGAAGAATCCGCAAGGCGACCCAACACTCCACCAAATCCAGTCGACACCCAGTGCCAGCACTACACCGCCCTTTACCGCTGCCCAGTGTCACGGCATTGCCGATCTCTCGACGACGAGCAGACCTGTTTTCACCCAAAGGGACAATGGAGAATGGGAATGCAGCTACATGATCGAATACAAAGAGACGGGCCATACCCCGTCGCTCTTCCTGCAAATACGGGGAACGGAATCGGGCATATGGAGCAACTTCAGACTAAAGCTAAATTTCGGCTCGCTGCTGTCGCGTCAGGTTCTTGGGGCACGCGCAGCCAACCTCGTCTACCTGCTGGTAGGAACGAACACACCGCTCAAGGATTTGGACGCAGTACTGGCATCAGGCCGTGACCTGGAGATGAGTTTCGATGGCGTAACGCTGAAATACAAACAGGAACGCCTCGATACAAACCGGTTCAATCTCTTCGGTAGTCGCACTCCGGTGGTGGAACGAAAACTGCCGGAGTGAGTGGGCCGAAGCACGCAGAACAAACGCCTCAAGTGGCGATCACAGGACCACGAATGAACGCCGTTGATAACAAATCCCATGCGACCACAGATCCGCTGACGCAGGCTCAAGATTGGAAGAATGACGGACGCGCTGTGGCACTGGCAACTGTCATTGAAACCTGGGGCTCTGCCCCGCGCCCTGTTGGCAGCCACCTTGTTATTGATTCCGATGGCAATTTCGAAGGCTCCGTTTCCGGCGGCTGCGTCGAAGGCGCAGTCATTTCCGCAGCGCTCGACGTGATCAAGAACGGCAAAGCCCAGATGCTCGAATTCGGCGTGGCGGACGAAACCGCATGGTCGGTCGGCCTTTCCTGCGGCGGTCGTATTCGCGTCTATGTCGAAAGGCTGCATTGATGGATTTCGCGACGCTTGAAAAACTGAACACGCATCGTCGTAACCGGGTGGCGGTAGCCGTGATCACGGATCTAACGGGTGGCGAAAGCCAAATCATAACGTCTGAAACGGTGCCATCGGGCCAACTGGGAGAAGCCGTTGCCGCTGCGTTTCAGTCCGGCAAATCGGCAAGCGTGACGTCGGAAAATCGCCCGTACTTCATCAATGTCTATCTTCCAGCACCACGTATCGTCATTATCGGTGCCGTCCACATCGCTCAAGCACTGGTGCAGATGGCAAAGCTTTCAGGGTTTGACATCCTCGTGATCGACCCGCGAACGGCCTTCGCGACACCAGACCGTTTCGGTTCGGCGGAGCTGATTGCCGACTGGCCAGAAGACATTTTGCCGACGAGACCGCTGGATCGTCACACAGCCGTGGTCGCACTGAGCCACGATCCCAAGATCGATGATTTTGCACTGGCTGAAGCCTTGCGCACCGGCTGCTTTTACGTCGGCGCGCTCGGCAGTCGAAAGACGCAGAAATCGAGACTGGATCGGCTACAAAGCCAGGGGTTTGGGGATGCCGATCTTGCTCGCATCCATGGGCCGATAGGGCTGAATATCGGCGCAGCCAGCCCGGCGGAAATCGCGGTGTCCATTCTGGCCGAAATCATCGCCACGATGCGCGGTGGTGAAAAACCGCTGTCATAGCGTGGTGTTTGACCGGATCAGAATCCCACCCGCTGCCGTGACCTCTTCGAGCGTATCTACGTCCCCGAGTGCAGCGTCACCAATGTCGATGTCGATGACGGGTAGGCCAGATGCCTTGATCAGATGCCGCGCGCCCACGTCTCCTTCTAAACCGTCAACGTCTCCAGCCATCGAGCGCGGCAAGATCACCGGGTTGCCCGGATGTCCGCCAGCCGAAGCGCGGATGATTGCAACGCCGCCGGAGGTTTCAAACGCATCGATCATCCGGTCGAGATCACCACCGGTGATACCCGGCATATCCGCGAGCATGACCATGATGCCCTCAAACCCTCGATCAACCGCGGTCGAAAATCCAAGGTCAAGCGAGCGTGACATGCCTGACGCATAGTCGGAATTGATCACAGTCTCGACATCAAGACCGGAAAGGACATTTTCCATGTCCGAATGGCGATAACCTAAAACAGCAATCACCGAGGATGCCCGGCTGGCCACGGCTTGCATCGCCACCTTGCGTAGAAGCGGCACGCCATCGAAAAGCGCGAGAAGCTTATGGGTACCGTTCTTGCTGGTTCTGCTGGACATCCCCGCGGCCAGCAGCACGATTGCAACAGCCATCAGCCTCTCCTCCATATGTCTCTCACATAGCACGAGCTCTCGACTCACATCAAACAACAGTCACGCCCGTGCGATACTGTCTTTTCATAAACCTGCACTGCGAACGGTTGTGCTGCGGTCCCGGGCTTCCTATTGTCCGGGATGGCCGTAAATTCGCATGCGTCCAATTCGGGAGGTAACGCGTTACCGTTTACTAAGATGGTAATGCTGCTGGCAGAGGAGAGATGGATGTCCGGTGAAAAGACGGTAAGGGATTGGCAGGAGCTTGCCGAGAAGGAACTGAAAACATCGCCTGAAAGCCTTGTCTGGCACACGCCCGAGGGAATCGATGTCAAGCCGCTCTACACCGCCGAAGACGTCAAAGACATAACCCATCTCGATAGTCTGCCAGGTTTTGCGCCTTTCGTGCGCGGACCACGCGCCACCATGTATGCCGGGCGCCCCTGGACCATCCGCCAATATGCGGGTTTTTCCACGGCGGAAGAATCCAACGCTTTCTACAAGCGTAATCTGGCTGCCGGTCAGAAAGGTCTCTCCGTCGCCTTCGATCTTGCCACCCATCGCGGTTACGACAGCGACCACGAACGCGTCGTGGGCGATGTCGGCAAAGCCGGTGTTGCCATCGACAGCGTTGAAGACATGAAGATTCTGTTCGATGGTATTCCGCTGAAGGACATGTCGGTTTCCATGACCATGAATGGCGCGGTCATTCCCATTCTTGCCAACTTCATCGTCGCCGGCGAGGAGCAGGGTTGTTCGGTTAGAGAGCTGTCCGGCACCATCCAGAACGATATTCTCAAAGAATTCATGGTGCGCAACACCTACATCTATCCGCCAGAACCCTCGATGCGCATCATTGCAGATATCATCGAGTACACGGCAAAAGAGATGCCTCGCTTCAACTCCATCTCCATTTCCGGCTATCACATGCAAGAGGCTGGCGCGACACTGGTGCAGGAGCTGGCCTTCACGCTCGCAGATGGCCGGGAGTATGTCAGGGCCGCACTAAAAAAGGGCTTGAACGTCGACGACTTCGCCGGACGTCTTTCCTTCTTCTTCGCTATCGGCATGAACTTTTTCATGGAAGCCGCCAAGCTGCGGGCCGCGCGTTTGCTGTGGTCGCGCATCATGGACGAGTTCGAACCACAAAAGCCATCGTCGCGCATGCTGCGAACCCACTGCCAGACCTCGGGCGTGTCCTTGCAGGAGCAGGATCCCTACAACAACGTCATTCGTACAGCCTATGAGGCATTGTCGGCAGCGCTGGGCGGTACGCAATCGCTCCACACCAACGCGCTGGACGAAGCGATGGCCTTGCCGACCGACTTTTCGGCGCGGATCGCCCGCAATACCCAGTTGATACTTCAGCATGAAACAGGCGTCACGAAAGTCGTGGACCCCCTGGCGGGCTCCTATTATGTCGAAAGCCTGACCCATGAACTTGCAGAAAAAGCCTGGGCGCTGATCGAGGAAGTCGAAGCTCTGGGCGGCATGACAAAAGCTGTCGATGATGGACTACCAAAACGGCTGATCGAGGAGGCTGCGACGAAGCGACAGGCAGCGGTGGATCGCGGCGCCGAGATCATCGTCGGGGTCAATAAGTTCCGGCTGGAGAATGAAGACCCCATCGATATTCTCGACATCGATAACAGCGCCGTGCGGTCATCGCAGATCCGGCGGCTGGAAACCGTGCGGCGCCAGCGAGACCAGAAAGCCGTGGAGGCAACCCTCACAGCTTTGACCGAGGTTGCGCGGAGCGGCAATGGCAACATGCTTGAAGCGGCCATCAATGCGGCAAGGGCGCGCGCGACAGTCGGCGAAATATCCGATGCGATGCGCAGCGTGTTCGGTGATCACGCCGCCGTGCCGGAGGTCGTGCACGATGTCTATGGCGCGGCCTATGAAGATGACCCCGAATACGCAACACTGTGCACCCGACTGGGTGAACTGACGGCAGTTGTGGGCGGAAAGCCCAAAATGCTGATCGCAAAACTCGGACAGGATGGCCACGACCGAGGTGCAAAAATCATCGCATCGGCCTTTGGCGACATCGGTTTCGACGTCATTGCGGGGCCACTGTTCCAGACGCCAGCAGAGGCTGCGGAGCTGGCGGTCAGCAACAAGGTCCATGTCGTGGGCATGTCCTCGCTTGCCGCTGGCCATAAAACGCTTGCACCGCAACTGGTCGAAGCGTTGAAAGCGAATGGCGCAGAAAATGTAATCGTCATCGTCGGCGGCGTCGTGCCGCGACAGGACTATCAGTATCTTCTGGATCACGGCGTCGCCGCCGTTTTCGGTCCCGGCACCAATGTGCTGGAAGCCGCGCGCGCCGTCATCGACCTCATGCAGGGTCGCCTCAGAAACGCTTAAGGTGCTTTCGGCTACCTGTCGCAACATCTCAGAAATCCCTCTTCCGACGCAGGGATTTCTTGCTATAAGACGGTCCACTTTATGTAATGTTCTAACACTACAGGTCGCCCCATGGCACTCGAACGCATACCGGTCTCCATCATCACGGGTTTTCTCGGCGCGGGAAAATCGACGCTGCTCAATCAGCTTCTGAAAGACCCTGCCATGCAGGAAGCCGCCATCATCATCAACGAGTTCGGTGATGTCAGCATCGATCACCTGCTGGTGGAACGGTCCGGTGACGGGATTATTGAGCTTGCTGAGGGCTGCCTCTGCTGCACCGTGCGGGGTGAGCTGGTGGATACGCTGGCCGAACTCATGGACGGCATCCAGACCGGCAAGCTGAAAAAGGTCAACCGCGTCGTCATCGAAACGACCGGCCTTGCCGATCCAGCACCCGTCATGCAGTCCATCATCGGCAACCCTGTTATCGCTCAGAATTTCTCGCTGAACGGCGTGGTGACGGTCATAGATGCTGTCAATGGTCTTGCCACGCTCGACAATCATCCCGAAGCCGAAAAACAGGTTGCCGTCGCGGACAGGCTGGTTCTGACCAAGCAGGCCCTTGCCGAGGCGTCACAGGTTTCAGAATTGACCGCGAGGCTGAACACGCTCAACCCGCGAGCGACCGTTGAGAATGGCGACAATGAGAACTGGTCTGCGGTCTCTCTTCTGGAAAACGGCCTTTACGATGCCGCCGACAAAATTGGTGATGTCAGCCAATGGCTTGGCGAAGAAGCCGCACATGATCATGACCACCATGACCATGATCATCACCACGGGCACCACCATCATCATGACGTGAACCGTCACAATGCCTCCATCCGCTCGTTTTCAATCGTGCATGATGCACCCATCCAACCGATGGCGCTGGAAATGTTCGTTGATCTCTTGCGGTCCGCGCATGGCGAAAAGCTGCTACGAATGAAGGCGATCGTCCAGCTTTCAGACCGGCCCGACCGGCCACTTGTGCTACACGGGGTTCAATCCATCTTTCACCCTCCACAGCGTCTCGCCGCATGGCCAGACCCCACCGACCAGCGCACGCGCATGGTGCTCATCACCAAGGATTTGCCGGAGGCTTTCGTCAAAGACCTCTTTGGTGCTTTCACGGGTGCGGTGCATATCGACAGGCCGGACCAGCAAGCGGTCATGGATAATCCGCTCGCGGTGCCTGGACTGCGTTTCTAATTCAGCTAGAAATTTGCTGATCGAGACGGTTGCCCAGTTCGGTTGCCTGGCGGAGAAAATCGAAGCCCAGAACAGCAGCCCCAACCAGACCGGGCTCCACCGTACACTGCGCGCGTACCACAAGCGGGCGTGAGAACCGTCGCAGGATGCGAGATCGCACCGCCTCATCAAGCGCGGTCAGCAGCGCTGCGGAATTCGAAAGGCCACCGCCTACGGGCACGATGGTCGCCCCTGTGACATTGATCAGCAGTGCCAATGGGCCTGCCAGCATATCGACAAAGATATCGATGGTGCGAGCGGCGTCTGCATCATTGCACTGCCATTTGTCCAGAATATCCTCGGCGGCGACGGTCTCGCCCGTCAAATGACGGTGGAGCTTTTCCATTCCGCGCGCACTGCAAATGGCATCCAAACACCCCTCAAGCCCACAGCCGCAGGAAAAGCGCGGTAGATCGACGGGTGGATTTCCCGCGCGTGTCGCAGCCACAGGCGCATGTCCCCATTCTCCCGCGAAGCCACCAGCGCTGTTGATGAGCTTGCCGTCGATGACGAGCGCGCCGCCGACGCCGGTGCCGAGGATGGCGCTGAAAATAACGCGATGCCCCTGCCCCGCGCCGACGCCATATTCAGCCAGAGCGCAGCAATCCGCATCGTTTGCGATGAGGACCGGAAGGCCAAGCGCAGTTTCCAGATCGGCTTTCAGCGACCTGTCGTGGGCGCAGGGAATATTGGCAATGAATGATTTGTCGGTATCGGGATCGATGATCCCTGTAATCGAAAGCGCCACGCAATCCGGCGTGCCACCGATTTCGGTGATGACGTCCTTCAACACGCCCACGAAAGCGTCGAAATCATGGATAGGCGTTTGCCGCCGTGCCACTGGCCGTACATCATCCACAGCCCAAGCGGCAGCACCCTTTATGGCGGTGCCACCAATATCGAAACAGACGATCAAACGAAAACTCCCGGCATCAAACGCTGATTTGCGCCTTATGCCAGATATCGTTCCGTAAGTCTCGACCACATAGCCGCACCGACGGTCAGGCTGGCATCGGCGAAATCATATTTCGGACTGTGCAAAATGGCTGAGTCCACACCATTTCCAAGGCGTAGAAAACTGCCTGGCTTGTGCTCCAGAAAATAGGAAAAATCTTCGCTGCCGGGAATGAGATGGCAGGTCGAGACATTCCCAGAGCCGATCAGTTCTTCCGCCACTGTTCGGGCAAAGGCAGTCTCTTCGTCGGAATTGACGACGACCGGATAGCCATGCTCGTAGTTCAGCTCAACCGAAGCGCCAAAACCATCAACGACGGAGTGCGTCAGCTTGGTGATCCGTTCTTCCAGCAAAACGCGAATCCGAGGCTCGAAGCAGCGTACGCTGAGCGCAAGCTTCGCATATTCGGGAATGACGTTAACCGCTTCGCCCGCGTGAATGGTACCCACGGTGACGACCGCGGTCTGGGTCGGATCGATATTGCGCGACACCACGGTCTGCAAGGCAACCACCAGATTGCAGGCGACCACGATGGGGTCGATGGTGAGGTGCGGACGCGAGGCGTGGCCGCCCTTGCCCTTGATGGTGATGTTCACCGTATCCGACGACGCCATCAACGGGCCGGAACGGACCAGAATAGCCCCTTCCGGTGCACCGGGATGGTTGTGCAGGCCGAAAATCGCATCGAACGGAAACCGCTCAAACAGCCCATCGGCGATCATCTTCTGCGCACCGCTTGGCTTGCCGGACTCTTCGGCAGGCTGGAAGATCAGCGTAACGGTGCCGTTGAAACGGCGGGTTTTGGCGAGATGTTGGGCAGCACCCAGAAGTACGGTCGTGTGACCATCATGACCGCAGGCATGCATTTTGCCGGGTGTCTTGCTGGCGTAGGGCTTGCCGGTTTCTTCCAGAATGGGAAGCGCGTCCATATCAGCACGGATGGCGATGCCCTTCCTGCTCTCGCCCACGCTCAACCGTGCGACGACGCCGTGACCGCCGACGTTGCGCGTGACCTCATAGCCCCAGTTCTCGAGCTTCTCTGCCACAAAACGCGCGGTTTCCGCTTCTTCGAATGAGAGTTCGGGATTGGCGTGAAGATGCTGCCGCGTCTCCACGAGTTCCTGTTCCATGTCCTTGAAATCGGACACACGGGCAAAAGCATTGTCGAGCACGGTCATGGGAATTCCAATCGAGAAGGTAGTGCAGCACACTGGAAAAACTGGAATATGCCCCGCATTTGAAGCGGGGCATAGCGCAAATGGGCTCAAAGGAAGCGTGACAGGAAGGCCTGGGTACGCGGATGCTTCGGATTGCCGATCACCTCTTCCGGTGTTCCCATCTCCACGATATGGCCGCCATCCATGAAAACGACCCTGTCAGCAGCTTCTTTAGCAAAGCCGATTTCGTGCGTGACGACAATCATCGTCAGACCCTGGCGGGCCAGATCACGCATGGTAGACAGAACCTCACCCACCAGTTCCGGGTCAAGCGCAGATGTCGGCTCATCGAACAACATCAGCTTCGGCTTAATGGCCAGCGCACGGGCAATTGCCACGCGCTGCTGCTGACCGCCGGAAAGCTGGCGCGGATAGTTATCCGCTTTGTCGGAAAGCCCAACTTTTTGCAACAACTCCCGCGCATAGGCCGTCGCCTGCGCCTTGCTTTCACCATGCACGCCAACCGGCGCCTCGATGACATTTTGTAACGCCGTCATGTGCGGGTAGAGATTGAACTGCTGGAACACCATGCCGATATTGCGCCGTTGCGCCGCAATGGCGTTGCCGGACAGTTTTTCCAGCTTGTTGTTCCTGAAGCGATATCCGATCTGCTCCCCATCCACTTCTATGGAGCCACGATTGATGGACTCCAGATGGTTGATGCAACGCAGGAACGTCGATTTTCCCGAGCCGGAGGGACCGAGCACGACGACGACCTCGCCTGGATAGACGTCTAGGTCGATGCCCTTAAGGACTTCCAGTTGATCGAAGGCCTTGTGGACATTGCGGGCCCGCACCAGCGGCTGCTTGATCGTGGATGCAGTGGTCATGGGGTTGCCTCCTGCTGGACGGCGGGGGCCTGAGCCATCGCGGTGCGGCGGTCGCCTCTGCCGTAATAGCGCTCGATGTAACCCTGACCAATGTTGAGTAAGGAGGTGATCAGCAGATACCAGATGACGGCAACCATCAACATCGGGACGATTTCAAAGGTGCGGTTATAGATCGACTGAACCGAATAAAGCAGATCGGCCATGGCGATAACGCTGACGAGCGATGTCGCCTTGATCATGCTGATAAGCTGGTTACCGGTTGGCGGTACGATGGAGCGCATGGCCTGCGGAATGATGATCCGCCACAGTGCGCGCGCCTTGGTCATCCCGAAAGCTTCTGCCGTTTCGGCCTGCCCTCTATCCACGGACAAAAGACCACCGCGAATGATTTCCGCCATATAGGCCGCTTCGTTGAGCGCAAGCCCCACGATAGCAGCGGTCATCGGCGTGATGACGGAATTGGTCTCCCAGCTTACAAGCGTCGGCCCGAATGGAATGGCGATGGATATTTCTGGAAACAGGGTCGACAGATTGTACCAGAAAATGAGCTGCACAAGCAGGGGCGTACCGCGGAAGAACCAGACGAACAGGCCAGATAGCGAGCTTGCCAGAACGTCTTGCGACATGCGCGCCACGGCCAGTAGCAAGCCAAGCACGACGCCGATCAGCATGGCCACAACAGTCAGCCCCAGGCTGACGGACAGGCCCTGCATGACGGTCGGGTCAAAGAAATATTGCGCGACGACCGGCCAGCCGAAGTTCTCATTATTGGCAACGATCCACGCGAAATTCGCGGCGATCAGGAGCGTGATGAGCCATAGGGTGACCCGCCCGGTCTGAAAGGGGCGATGGGCATTTGCCACATCGCGTGGATCCGCGCCGTCAGCAGATGGCGCGATATAGGCAGGCGCCGCACTCATTTCTTTTCAACTCCCACCAGATTGATGCCGGGTGTTTTGATCGTGTTGTTCTCAAGGCCCCACTTCTTCATGATGGCGCCGTAAGTGCCGTTATCGATGAGGATTTTAACACCGTCGCGGAGGATTTCGCCGAGTGGCGATCCCTTGGGCACGACAGCACCTTGGAACAGATCGTCGAAACCGTTCTTCTCACCAACGCCGGTCAGTTCAAGCTGTCCGTTCGCCTGGGAAACGAAGTAGGTCAGCGGAGCTTGCGAGGAGAAGAAAGCGTCGGCGCGCTTGGAGCGTACCGCCAGAATGGAGCTTGGCTGGTCGGTGTAGGACTGAACTTCAACCGGCTTCTTGCCGTCAGCGGCGCACTTTTCCACCTGCGCCTTGATGACCTTTTCAGCCGAACCGCCCGCCATCACAGCGATGCGGTTGCCGCAGGCCGTATCCAGCGAGACGATGCCCTTGGGATTGCCCTTCTGGACTGCGAAGACGACGAATTCCTGCACCCAGTCCACGAAATCATTGGCGTCCTGGCGGGTTTTGAAATCTCCTACCGGGCCGAATGCGAACTGGTAGCGCCCGGAATTGACGCCGGATAGCAGAGCCGGAAGCCCTCCTACAGTCGCATGCTCGATTTTCACGCCCAGCAATTGGCCGAGCGCTTCGGTGAGATCGGCGCTAGCGCCTGTCAGTTCTGTGCCAGTGACGATTTCATAGGGAGGAAAGGAGCCGTTATTGACGGAAATCATCTTGCCATCGGTGCGGATTTTCTCCGGCAGGCGGGCGCTCAGCTCCTTGTTGACGGTCTGTTGCGGAATGGCGGCGTCCTGAGCCGTTGCCGGCACGGCCAGCAAAACGGCAAGGGCAGCAACGGAAGCGGTGAGTTTCGAGTGCATGGTATTCCCCTTTTTATGGTTTAACTCGGAAAGTTTCGAATGGGTCAGCGACCCGAAGCGTGGTTTGGAAATAAATCTGCAGGCGACAGAAGACGCGGCAAAATTTTCTGCTCGTAGAGTTCCAGCGCAAAATCGGCGATCATCTTCTCGTTCGCCTCAAAGCCATTAACCTTCCACGAAGGAGAAAGATCGGCGGCGCAACGGCGTAGCTCATCGATCATCCACGGGGTGGTATCGGCATATTTCTCACGCTTTTCCAGCCACATGCGCTGGGATGCATCCAGAAGCTCGCTCAACTCATCCATAATCCACGGATGTTCTCGCACGATCTCGGCTTTAAAGCCGATCAGATGCATGCCCGGCACGTAACCGACATCGTTGAAGTAATCGACCTCGGCGGAGCGATAATCGGTGAGAACCTGTCTCAATGCCGAATCCTGATCGAAGAAGCCTTTCGGCATGAATGGTGTGAACACGGCATCCAGACCGCCATCCAGAAGTAGATCGACCATTGGACGCTCACCGGGGGCGGCCTCGATGCGACCGGGGCGACCGAAACCATCAAGGCGATCGGTAATCGGATGTGCTTCGGTAAGACGCCCAGCATACCACATCGCGTCTTCCACACCGACGCCTTCACGGCGAATGGCAGCGCGGGTCCACGTATTGCCGGAATCCCGCCAGCCCGTCACGCCGATCTTCTTTCCGGCCAGATCGGAAAGCTGGCGAATGGAACTTGCCTTGCTGGTGATGATGCAGCGGTGACGGAAGCCGCGCATGATAAAGTTGGGCATGCCGATAACGCTCTCGTCACCATCATGGCGCATCTGGGCATAGCGACTGAACGATGTTTCCGCTGCATCGTAAGCGGCCTCGGTAGCGACGCTTGAGACGAGCGTGCCGACACGGTCGACTTTCACATCAAGGCGTGGCGAGGACACATCTCCGAGGATCAACGGGGTTATGTAGTCCCAGTCACGGAGGGCGAGGCGAAGCGTTACAGTCATGCTTGATGCTCACAAAAAATCTCGATAACGAAAAGTTAAATGTTCAAATTACAAACATCAAATGTTATTACGTTATTGAACATTTAAAGGCAAAAATTATGAGCACCCCCTATTCCGCCCGCTGGCTTGCTGAAAAAATAGCCGATCGCACGATCCGGGGTATTGCGTTGGAGACGAGCGCGCTGATCCGCGCAGGTGTGTTGCCGGTGGGAACGCGTATGCCGTCCATCCGCGATCTGGCGTTCGAGCTTGGGATAAGCCCCGCGACATTATCCGAAGCATGGGCAGACCTGCGACGTCACAAGATCATCACCGGGCGTGGGCGAAACGGCACATGGGTCAGCGGCGACAGCTTCATCGCCAAACCGGAGCGCTTTGCCAGCGCAGGTAATTACGGACTCGACGCACTCGATCTGACGTTGGCCGTGCCGGACACCGCACTTCTGCCGCCACTTGCGGAGGCTCTCGCCCACGCAGCGACCGTGGACAAGCTGAATGACTACGAGCGCTCACGCATCATTCCTGAACTCCACGATGCAGCCTCGGAACGCTGGCCCTATGTACCAGAGGCGTTTCTGGTCACCAACGGTGGCTACAATGCCGTCTACACTGCCATTCGCGCCCTTGTCCCGCCCGGCTCTGCGGTTGCCATCGAAAACCCCACGGCAATGCGGCTTCTGGATATTCTGGAGGACTTCGGCGTCAAAATCATTCCGGTGCTGTGCGATGAACAGGGCCCGACACCTGCTTCGCTTGACGCCGCCCTCAAGGCGCGTCCAGCGGCATTCCTGTTTCAACCCCGGCTTCATTCCGTTACCGGCCAAACCGTCAGCCCGGAGCGCATTTCCGAGCTGGGTGATGTGCTTTCCGGCAGCGCGACCTTGATCATAGAGGACGATGGCCTGGGCGACATATCGGAAGCAAAGCCGCATTCCCTGGGCGAGCGTTTTCCCGAGCGGACCATCCATATCCTGTCTTACTCCAAAACGCTGGGACCCGATCTGCGCCTGGCCATTCTTTCCAGCTCGGCACTCATTGTAGAGCAAATCCAGTCCTATCGCGCCTTCAGCGCCGGATGGACAAGCCGTGTGCTGCAGGGAGCAACCGCATGGCTTCTGCGCAATCCAGATAGCTGGAAAACGATGGCCAAGGCGCGCGCCACCTATCAACAGCGCCGCGATGGGTTGGCAGATGCGCTGCGGGCACGGGGTGTGGAGACGCGTCCCGGCAGCGGCCTCTGTCTCTGGTTGCCGGTTGCGTCAGAACCCTTTGCCACCGTTACGCTTGCCGCACGGAACATTGCCATCAATCCAGGCCGAAAGTTTACGCTTCTGCCCGGCGACCATATTCGCATCGCCACCTCTACCCTCTTGCAGGATAAATGGGACAGTGTGGCCGATGCTGTCGCGCTCGCCAATCAGGTTTGACCGGGTGCGCACGGCCGCACTTCTCATCCTCTTAAATTAGCAATTATGCACAACGGCGTTCCGACGCGATTGACAGCCCGTCTCATTTAGATATTCTGTTATAAAGTCTTATATAACATAATAATGGAACATCTAAAAACCGGGAGCTTCGCATGAGACTCAAGCTAGCATTTTTGATCGCCACCGCGTTGATATCCGCCCCCACTCTTCTTTCGGCACAGGAAAAGGGTGGCGTCATCAACGTTGCAACGATTGGCGAGCCGCCGACACTCGACCCTATGGCGTCGACAGCTGACCTTGTCGGCATCGTTACGCAGCATATTTTCGAGACACTCTACACCTTCGACAAGGACTGGAAGCCGACACCGCTTCTGGCGGAAAGCCTGCCGGAGATCAGCGCAGACGGTAAAATCTACACCATCAAACTTAGGTCCGGCATCAAGTTCCATGACGGCTCCGACATGGCCTCTGACGACGTCGTCGCCTCCCTGAACCGCTGGGTGAAAGTCGCCTCGCGCGGCAAGCAGGCGGCATCCTTCTTCGACAAGATTGAAGCGACCGATCCGATGACGGTCACCATCACGCTGAAGCAGCCTTATGCGCCGCTCGTCTCGTTGCTGGCCTTCAACAATTCGGCAGCCATTGTCCTGCCTGCGGAAAAGCAGGACGAGCCGATGAAGGAGTTCATCGGTACCGGTCCTTACATGCTGAAAGAGCGCAAGGCCGACCAGTATATCCAGCTCGTGCGGTTTGATGGCTACAAATCCCGCGAAGGCGACAGCAACGGTTACGGCGGGGCACGTCACCAGTATCTCGATGAAATCCGCTTTGTGCCGGTGCCCGATGCGAACACCCGCGTAGAGGCTGCGGTTTCCGGGCAGTACGACTATGTCGATAGCCTGCCGGTCGAATCCTTCGACAAGGTCAAGTCGTCGTCCGTCACCGAGCCTGTCGTCCTGAAGCCGTTCGGCTATCCGGTCTTCGTATTCAACACGGCGGAAGGTGTGGCCAAGGATGTGGCTATGCGCAAGGCCATCCGTCAGGCGCTGAACATGGAAGACATGTTGGCCGCCGCTTTCGGCAGCACGGATTTCTACACCGTCGATGGCGATATTTATCCTAAGAACTACGTCTGGAACACCGATGCCGGTGTCGAGGGCGCATACAATCTTGCAGACCCGGAAGGTGCCGCCGAAGCTGCCAAGGCCGCGGGCTATGACGGGCAAAAGCCCATCCGCATTCTCACCAGCCGCCAGTATGAATTCCATTACAAGATGGCGCAGGTCGCTGCGGAATATCTTAAACTCGCCGGCTTCAAAGTTGATCTTCAGGTCGTGGACTGGGCAACATTGACCCAGCGCCGTGCCGACAAGGCTCTGTGGGACATCTATATCACCCACAGCCCTTTCCTGCCTGAACCGGCACTGATCGGTTCGCTCGCGCCAACCTCTCCCGGCTGGTGGGACACGCCTTTGCGCAAGCAGACGGTTGAGGCATTCTCAGCGGAAGCCGACCCTGAAAAGCGGGTCGCGCTCTGGGCCGATGTTCAGAAAGCCATGTATGAGGAAATTCCCTACATGAAGATCGGCGACTTCAACGGACTGACGGCCAAGGCAAAGAAGGTCGAGGGTGTCGATCCGGCTCCATGGCCGTATTTCTGGAATGCATCCATCACGAAGTAACCATTTTCGATCGTGCACGGATGCCGCTTAGCGGCGGCATCCGGCTTCGAAAGCGTTCCTTTCTGGAGCATGGAAGAGAAACAGATGATCCGTTACATTCTTCAGCGCCTGTTCGGCATGATTGTCGTGATGTTCCTCGTCGTGACCATCGTCTTCGTCATCGTGCGCGTAACCCCGGGCGACCCTGCCGCCGTGATGCTCGGCCCGGATGCGTCCGCTCAGGACATTGCCGATCTGCGCATACGGCTGGGGCTCGATCAATCACTTGTCGTGCAATATCTGCTCTACCTCGGCCAGATGCTGAAGGGTGATCTCGGACAATCCATTTTTCTCAATATGCCCGTCACCTCGGCGCTGCTGGATCGTGCCGAGCCCACCTTTTTCCTGACGATCTTCTCGCTCGCCATCGCCACCATCATCGCGCTGCCCATTGGCATTTATGCCGCCTATCGGCGTGGCTCCTTCGTCGATCAGGCCGCGACAACCATCGCCATGCTGGCCGCCAGCATCCCAAGTTTCTGGCTTGGCCTCATTCTCATGCAGTTTTTCGCCGTGCGGCTGAACATCTTCCCCGTTTCGGGCTATGGCGGTCCGGGCGCGAGCTTCGCGGAGCGAATGTATCACCTGACGCTGCCCGCCTTTGCGCTCGGTATTGTGTCCTCAGCGCTGATATTGCGCTTCACCCGCGCCTCCATGCTTGACGTGTTGGGTGACGATTACATCCGCACGGCGCGCGCAAAAGGTCTGGTCGAACGCCGCGTCATTCTCAAACATGCGCTGAAGAACGCGCTGATCCCGATCCTCACGGTGATAGGCCTGACCGCCGCGGTGCTGATTTCCGGGGCCGTCGTGACCGAAACCGTGTTCGGTCTGCCGGGTGTGGGCAGTCTGGTGGTGTCAGCCGTGCTGCGACGGGATTATCCGGTCATCCAGGGAGCCCTGCTGGTGATTGCCGCGCTCTACGTCCTCATCAATTTCGCAATCGATATGCTGTATCTGGCGATCGACCCGCGTGTTCGTTATTAAGGGGGCGCGACAGATGGTCGATATTGCAGCAACACCCCCACAGCCCGACGCCAGCGAAGGCTCGAAGTTCGTTCGCCGGTTCCTGAAGCGCAAGACTGTGGCCGTCGGCCTCGTCATTCTGGTCGTCTTCGTTCTGCTGGCCGCGCTCGCCCCATGGATCGCACCCTACTCTCCATCCAAACTATCCATCGTCAACAGGCTGAAACCGCCAAGCGAAATGTTCTGGTTCGGAACCGATGAGTTCGGTCGTGACGTCTTCTCGCGCACGATCTATTCAGCGCGCCTGTCGCTGCTGATCGGCGCATCCGTCGTTGTCTTGTCGGCGGCAATTGGCGTCACGCTTGGGTTGCTGGCTGGTTTCTTCCAGCGGCTCGATACGCCGATTGCCCGGCTGATCGATGCGATGATGGCCTTTCCCGATATTCTGCTGGCCATCGCGCTAGTGGCGGCCCTCGGACCTTCCTTGACGACCGTCATCATCGCGCTATCGATCGTCTATGCGCCGCGTCTGGCCCGTATCGTGCGCGCTTCAACATTGGTGATCCGTGAATTGCCCTATGTGGAGGCGGCGCAGGCTCTTGGCATCTCCACATTCCACATCATGACGCGGCATGTGCTGCGCAATCTGCTGTCGCCCATTCTTGTGCAGGCAACATTCCTGTTCGCCAGCGCCATGCTGGCAGAGGCGGGACTTTCGTTTTTGGGACTGGGCGTCAGCCCTGAAATTCCAACTTGGGGAACCATGATCGCCGCTGGCCGCCAATATATCGGGCAGGCCGACTGGATGACCTATTTCCCCGGCTTTGCCATCATTCTTTCCGTGCTGTCGCTGCAAATGGTAGGCGATGGACTGCGGGACATGCTCGATCCAAGACTGCGAAGGGATTTGTAATATGACCGGCGAAAACGCAAAGCCGCTCCTCCTCACCAACGTCAAGCCGATGGCATTCGGTGAAACCACACACTCAGGCGCGACGGATATCCTGGTCGGTGCAGACGGCAAGATCGCCGCCATCGGCCCGTCTATCGACGCACCTGCAGATGCCACCCGCATCGACGGCAAGGGGGCCTGGGTTTCTCCGGGCTGGGTCGATCTGCACGTTCACATCTGGCACGGCGGTACTGACATCTCGATCCGCCCGTCCGAGTGCGGCGCGGAACGTGGCGTAACCACGCTGGTTGATGCAGGTTCTGCCGGCGAAGCCAATTTTCATGGCTTCCGCGAATACATCATCGAGCCCTCCAAGGAACGTATCAAGGCCTTCCTCAACCTCGGCTCAATCGGTCTCGTCGCCTGCAATCGCGTGGCGGAACTGCGCGACATCAGGGACATCGATCTTGATCGCATCCTTGAATGCTACGCCGAAAACAGCGAGCACATCGTTGGCCTGAAGGTCCGCGCCAGCCACGTCATCACCGGCTCCTGGGGCGTTACGCCCGTCAAGCTCGGCAAGAAGATCGCCAAGATACTGAAGATTCCGATGATGGTGCATGTCGGCGAACCGCCAGCGCTCTATGACGAGGTGCTGGAAATCCTCGGTCCCGGCGATGTCGTCACGCACTGCTTCAACGGCAAGGCAGGGTCATCA
Organism: Agrobacterium sp. lyk4-40-TYG-31; assembly: GCF_030209855.1. Taxonomy (NCBI): domain Bacteria; kingdom Pseudomonadati; phylum Pseudomonadota; class Alphaproteobacteria; order Hyphomicrobiales; family Rhizobiaceae; genus Agrobacterium; species Agrobacterium sp. lyk4-40-TYG-31. Next base: position 142,509 of record NZ_JARVRE010000002.1, on the reverse strand, counting down.
ATCATGGAAGATGAGGACCTGTTCAATCTGGCCGAACGCTGTGCGTCCGAAGGTGTGCGGCTCGATATCGGCCACGGTGGAGCCTCCTTCTCGTTCAAGGTTGCGGAAGCGGCCATTGCCCGTGGTCTGCTGCCCCATTCGATCTCGACCGATTTGCACGGCCATTCCATGAATTTCCCGGTGTGGGATCTGGCAACGACGATGTCGAAGCTGATGTCGGTCGGCATGCCCTTCGACAAGGTCGTCAATGCCGTGACCCACGCCCCGGCAGAGGTCATCAAGCTCGACATGCAAAACCGCTTGTCGGTCGGTGCGCGCGCCGATTTCACGATCTTCGATGTCATCGATTCCGATCTCGAAGCGACCGATTCCAACGGCGATGTCTCGCAGCTGAAGCAACTGTTCGAGCCGCGCTATGCGGTGATCGGCGCGGAAGCGACCGTCGCCAGCCGCTACATTCCCCGCGCCCGCAAACTGGTTCGCCACAGCCACGGTTATTCCTACCGCTGAGCGCTGCCAGACACGAAGATTATTTCGCATGACACAGGAGTTTGCGTGACCCAGTCCCCGATCAAGTCAGAAGCGAAGGCGCAAACGCCTTATGACCGGCTTGCCGCGCTCGGCATCGAACTGCCGCCACCAGCGCCACCGATTGCCAACTTTGTGACGCATGTCATCGAAGGCAATATACTCTACCTGTCGGGACAAGGCCCTCGTGAGGCTGACGGTTTCCTGCACACCGGAAAGGTCGGCACGGATGTTTCACCGGACAAGGCCTATTCCGATGCACGGTTGACTGGCATCAACCTGCTGTCTGTCATGCATGATGCGTTGGGTGATTTGTCCCGCGTCAGGCGGGTGGTGAAACTGCTCGGCATGGTCAATGCTGCGCCTGATTTTCTGGACCATCCGCTGGTGATCAACGGCTGCTCGGATCTTTTCAACGCTGTCTTCGGCGAGGCGGGCCAGCATGCCCGCTCCGCCGTTGGCTTCGGTTCGCTTCCCGGCAATATCACGGTCGAGATCGAAGCGATCGTCGCGTTGCACGCGTAGGGAGACGGTCAGTGGTTGCGCCAACCCATCAGTTTTTCGATACGAGCAGCAGACGCCTTGACGCGGTCGGCGTAGCCGGACTTGTCGGCAACGATCTTCTGTTCGGGAAGCACGATGGAAATCGTCGCCACGCAGTCTCCCCGGCTGTCCACGATCGGCGATGCAATGCAGGCAACGGAATAGTCGGACTCCCCCGCCTGGATCGACAGCCGCTCCTCGAACGCCTTGCGAGCCGCATCCGACAGGGACGCCGCATCGATTGTCGCGCGACCAGTGGGAGAAATGCGGGCGCCGCGTTTGAACAGGTCGATCCGCTCTGCCTCGGGCATATGGCCGACAAGCAGGCGACCGGATGCTGTCCAGTTCAGCGGCACGCGGGTACCGACACGGGACGCGACCTGAAAATGGCTCGGGCCCTCGGCCATGGCCAGCACCAACATATGCTCGGCATCACGGCCGCAAACCTGAACGGTCTCACCGGCTTCTCGGCAAAGATCGTGCATCTCATGGGTGGCCACACTCATGAAATCGAGCGAGCGGGCGTAGGCGAGGCCATAATGATAGAGACGCGATCCAAGCCAGATCATGCCATCGGCATTGCGGGCCAGCATGTTCTTTTCCACGAGGTCATCGATGATGACGTAGACGGTGGACAGCGGCGCCTTGACTGCCTTGGCAATCGCATAGGCCCCGGCGGGCGCGCCTGTCTCGTAGAGATAATCGATGACCTGCAAGGCTCTGTCGATGCCGCTGACGCGAGACCGACGCGCTTTGCCCTCGGTTTCGACCGCAGGAAGATCGTCGGAGGCAACGTCCAATGATGTGTTCAAACCCAAGAAAACGCTCCCGCATGTTAAAGAACCTATTGCATTACTATGGCATAGGCCTGTGCAGGGCAACCCAAATCAGAACCGGAAGCACCGGTTCCCAGACTGGAGAATGATAATGTCCGACGACCTCAGAACAAAGCTCGGCCTTCGCCCGGTGATCAACGTCTCAGGCACCATGACCAGCCTCGGGGCCTCCATCGTCGTGCCGGAAGCGGTTGCCGCCATGGCAGCGATCCTGCCGCAATTCGTCGAGATCAACGATCTTCAGCGCAAGGCAAGCGCCATCATCGCGCGGCTGACGGGTGCCGAAGCAGGATTTGTGACGGCTTCGTGCTCCTCCGGCATCAGCCTTGCCGTTGCGGGTACTATCACCGGTCCAGACCTTTTGGCTATCGAGAGGCTTCCCGAAACCACGACGCCGAAGAACGAGGTTCTCATTCAGATGGGCCATGTGGTGAGCTACGGCGCCCCGGTCGATCAGTCCATTCGCCTCGCCGGTGGCAAGGTGGTCATGATCGGGCAGGCAACATCCACGCACCGCTATCACATGGAAAACGCCATTACCGAAAACACGGCAGCCGCCGTTTACGTCGTCTCCCACCATGTCGTGAATTACGGCCTGCTCCACCTCAAGGAATTCGTGGAAATCGCCCACGCCAAGGGCGTGCCGGTCATCGTTGATGCGGCTTCCGAATATGATCTCAAGCTCTTCATCGAGCAGGGCGCAGATATCGCGCTTTATTCCGGCCACAAGTTTCTGGGCGGGCCGACATCGGGCATCGTTGCAGGTAAAAAGGAGCTTGTTCGCAATGCCTTCCTGCAAAACATGGGCATCGGTCGCGGCATGAAGGTCGGCAAGGAAAGCATTTACGGCGTTATGGCCGCATTGGAGGCTTGGGAAAAGCGCGACCACGCGGGCATTCGCGAACGCGAAACCGGCTATCTGAACCTGTGGGCACAGACGCTGGCGAACCGCCCCGGCGTGACAGCCTTGATCGAGCCCGATCCGACCAACAACCCGCTGGACCGCATGCGCGTGATCATCTCGGCGCAGGAAGCCCACATCACCGCTTGGGATCTGGCCGCAGCACTGCGCTCCGGCCCGCAGCCGATCATCGTGCGCGACCATGAGGTCGAGCATAACTACTTCTACCTCGACCCCTGCAACCTGCATCCCGGTCAGGAAACCATTGTGGCCTCACGGCTGGCCGAGGAACTGGACAAGGCCCGCGCCTCCAACGAAATCATCGCGACCCCCTTCGAGGATCTGAGCCGTCACCGCTTTAACGGCGCGTTGAAGTGGCCGGACTGAGTTTAAGAAAAGTCCCCCTCTGGCCTGTCGGCCATCTCCCCCACAAGGGGGGAGAAAACGAGCGGCATCGACCTTGTCTCAATTGAGTCTCGTAGGTGAGGCCAGGTTAAGCCCTCCCCCTTGTGGGGAGGGTTGGGAGGGGTCTTCTGTCATAGTCAACTGCCGCACTCTGGCGGAAAAAGAGCCAGAGTGAAGACACCTAAATAACAAGGGAACGCCGATGAACACCGCAGCCAAGATCATTCCGGCCAACGATCCGGTCCTGTCGGTTGAAAAGCTGCGGACGTCGTTCATGGTCGACGGCAAGTGGAAGCCGGTCGTTCGCGATATCTCCTTTACGGTTGGACCCGGTGAAACGGTGGCAATCGTCGGGGAGAGCGGCTCGGGCAAATCGGTCACCTCCTTGTCGATCATGCGGCTGTTGCAGCCAGACACCAGCCGCATCGAAGGCAAGGTCATGCTGGAAGGGCGCGATCTTCTGTCGTTGCCTGAACACGAAATGCGCAAGGTGCGCGGCAATGATGTCGCGATGATTTTTCAGGAGCCGATGACGAGCCTCAATCCGCTCTTCACCATCGGCGACCAGATTTCCGAGGCTTTGTTGTGCCATTCGCCGATGAGCAAACGCGATGCCAGAGCTGAAACCATCCGCATTCTCGAAAAGGTGCGGATACCCTCCGCCGCCTCGCGTTTCGATGAGTACCCGCACCGCTTTTCCGGCGGCATGCGCCAGCGCGTGATGATTGCCATGGCACTGGCGACAAAGCCGAAGCTGCTGATCGCCGATGAACCGACGACTGCTCTCGACGTGACCATCCAGGGCCAAATCCTTGATCTTATCAAGACGTTGCAGGAGGAGGAAGGCACCTCCGTTCTGTTCATCACCCACGACATGGGCGTGGTCGCAGAAATCGCGGACAGAACCGTCGTGATGTATCAGGGCGAGCAGGTGGAAACCGGCGCGACGACGGACATCTTCCACCGCGGCCAGCATCCCTATACGCGCGCGCTGCTATCAGCGGTGCCGGTGCTGGGCTCGATGCAGGATTATCAGCGCCCCCGGCGCTTTCCGGTCGTCAATGTGTTGACGGGCGAATCCGATGTTCCCGTGGAGGTTGGTGATACGGTGGCCAAGGGGCAACCGGTGTTGCAGGTCAAAAACCTGACCAAGCGCTTCGATATCCATTCCGGCCTATTCGGCACAGTCACGGGCCGCGTCCATGCGGTGGAGAATGTTTCATTCGATCTCTACGCTGGTGAAACACTGTCTCTCGTCGGTGAATCCGGCTGCGGCAAGTCCACCACCGGTCGCGCCATCATGCGGCTGATTGAGCCCGGCAGCGGCTCGGTTCTCGTTGAAGGCCGGGACGTGCTCAAGCTGGACAAGAAGGACATGCGTGAGATGCGCAAGTCCGTGCAGATGATCTTTCAGGACCCGTTTGCCTCTTTGAACCCGCGCATGACCGTGGGTGCCGCCATCGCCGAACCTTTCCTCGAACATAAGATGGGCGACAAAAAGCAGGCGAAGGACGTCGTTGCCGACATGCTGAAAAAGGTTGGCCTGACGCCGGACATGGCAAAACGCTACCCGCATGAATTTTCCGGCGGCCAGCGCCAGCGGGTTTGCATTGCCCGTGCACTGGCGCTGAAACCGAAGGTCATTGTCGCGGACGAAAGCGTGTCAGCACTGGATGTCTCGATCAAGGCGCAGGTCATCAATCTGATGCTCGATTTGCAGCAAAGCCTGGATTTGGCATTCCTATTTATCAGCCACGACATCGCCGTGGTCGAACGGGTCAGTCACCGGGTGGCGGTTATGTATCTGGGAGAAATCGTGGAAATCGGACCCCGTGCGGCGGTATTCGGCAATCCGCAACATGCCTACACAAAACGTCTCATGTCAGCGGTGCCCGTGCCAGACCCGGATCGCCGCAGGCTCAAAAGTGCCGCCGCCATCGAGGAATTGAAAAGCCCGATCCGCCCGGTCGATTACAGCGTTACGCCACCTGTGTTTCGTGAAGTATCACCCGGCCATCTCGTGGCCGAGAACTGACGCTGGTCGCATCCAGCCAATGGAACCAGCCGCCCTCAGCTCAGTTCCCTATTTGCGAAACGGGCAAAGAGATCGGAACAGCATTGACACAATTGGGGACGGTCGAAGAAATCTGGCGCTATCCAGTCAGCTCGCTTGGTGGGGAACAACTGACATCCGTCGAAATCGGTACAGATGGTATAGAAGGCGACCGAAACTGGTGCGTCGTTGACCGGATAACCAGCCAGGTCGCCGCACCTGAGAGAGAAGAACGGTGGCGACCAGCGCTGTTTCTTCACGCCCGTCTGAACGGGCGCGCGACGGAGATCGGCTTTCCCGATGGGCAATGGCTTCCCGTCACAATGGCCGAGATTGGCGAGAGACTGTCAGACCATTTCGGTTTTGACGCGGCCGTCATGCCATACGCGAAGGCCAAGGCGGCAAACTCGTCTGCGATAGCGGTCAATCGCTACGAACCAAGTCCGCTTCACCTGATTACGACAAGTTCCATGGAACATCTCGCCGGTTTTGTCGGCATCGACACCATAGAGAGCAAGCGGTTCCGCCCGACGATTGTTCTGCGCACGTCTGGAACAAAAGAATTTCGCGAAAAGACCTGGCTCGGGCGTTCTTTGTTGCTTGGCCATGAGTTCATCACACGCGCCAGTGAAGAAACGAAACGATGCGGACTGACGCTTATTTCCCAGCCGGGCGTTGCCGAAAATGCCGATATCTTAAGGGCCATTCTCCGTCAAAACAGGCGGAACTTCGGCATCTATGGCACAGTCGAACAGGCGGGCACCGTCACGGTAGGTGACAGCGCCTATCTGCTGGACAGATGATCAGGCTGCCGACAGTGCGGGCGCTTCCGTCGTTTCAAGAATGGCCTGCGAAACGGTATAGCCGATGTCGCGAGCGCTGGTGATGCCCTGCACGAAGGGCAACTTGTGCAACAGAAACGCAATCGACCCGCAATAGAGTTTGTTGGTCAGGTTATCCTGGAAGATAGGTCTGAATTTATCATCCAGATCGACGCCGCCCGTTCGAACCAATTGATCCTCGAAACCAATCAGCGTCGTGGTCGCACTGGTCGTCGCCTTGCGCATGACGCCCTGTTTCTTCAGCGTCTCGAAGGGAATATCCCGCGCCGACAATGTGTGCTGACCGGTCGCGTCGATGAAATCATCGAACTGATATTCCTGCCCCTTGCTGCGAACGATCGCACCGCGCTCGACCGCATCGTTATCGATGTCGTTATCGTTGCCCAGTGCGAGAATATCCAGCTTCCCGGCGCGATGAAGGGCCAGAAGACGGCGGATGGACGCGTGCGGCACCGTTGCGTAATCATCTACGAAGACGGTCTTGAAGTGACTGTGAAACCGCTTCAGGTCCCGTTCGTTGAGATGCGGTATCGCCAACGCGATCACCTCATGCATTCGCAGGATCGCATAACGCCATTCGACCGTATATTGATTAGCCTTATTGGCGTCCGCTTCAGCGAGATTGAGCGCTGCCCAGACGAAAGGCTGCGTGGTCTCGCGGTCCTGAAAATAGGCTTTGGAAACTGTTTCAACGCTCAGCTGTGAGAGGCCGATCCGGGCTGCGTAATCGGGATCGCAGAAAATGAGTTCGGCCTTGAAGAGATCAAACACCGCATCCAAGAGATCATTGCGCCGGGTCGCGATCGCATTCTGGATCGCCGCCTCCGTGCAGAACTGAAGCGGGCGATAGGGAATTTCGCAATAGAAATCGGCTTCGGGCAGGATACCCTTGCGCGACATCATCGTGACGTGCAACGCTTCGGTATCGGGTGAGGGATGATATTGAAGATCGCCCTGCTCATCGAGAAGAAAGGTGCCGTGTGCCGTAGCGACGGTGATCAGTGCATCGATACCGCTCAACGACGTTCCGAGAATGCCGACCTTCCCGGGCTTGATGGATTTCAACACAGGCGCTGGCCATGGCGAGACGTAATATCCCGGCTTGATCTCGGTTGTTTCTGGAAAGTCGTGTCCGGTCGCCATCACCACGTGATCGAACGCAAATTCGAGCGCTTCGCCTTCCGGTGCGGTCACGGTCAAACGGATATCAGTGGGTCTCAATTCGATGTCGGCAACCCGGTGCGACGCCTTCACCTCAATAGTGTGTCCATTGGCAGTGCCGATTTCCAGCAACTGCGAGAACTGCGAAAAGAAGAATTCACCTAGTACGACGCGTGGGTAGAATTCGCGCTCATTGATCTGGCCTCGTTCCACACCGAGCTGCTGCAACTCTTCATCCGTCTGGCGAAGGAGCCACTGCATCAGGCTCTCGCAGACCGGCGGCAATTCTATGCTGGCGATGTTGGACAGCATGGCCCGGTCGTTCAAGGCAGGGTGGTATGGCGTACCCTTGCCGGGATCGGTTTCGCTTTCGAAAATCGTGATGGAAAGAGGCTCGGATTTGCCGACCAAGCCCTTCAACGTGTAGATGCCCGTTGGGCCGGATCCAATGATGGCGATTTTAGGTGTCATATGCGCGATAAATCCCGTGACGCAACGCGAACTGGTGCCCTCCTCAAACAGAATTGCGTCATCGAAGTTCCCTTCCGTCATGTTCCAGACATTAGATAATCTTTATATGTGGCCGAAAGCGACTTTCCGCTTGAACATCGACCGCATGAAAGCGTTCATGGAACCATGAACACAAAAGCAGATGCCCTCCTCGCCTCCCTCCCCTCAGGCTTCGGTGCCGTCGTCGTTGGCGCCAGCGGCGGCATCGGCTCGGCACTGTGCGACAGGCTGCGCGCAGAGCCACATTTCGGTTCGCTGTATCCCCTATCCCGAACCGCAACGGCACTCGATCTAACGGACGAAACCTCGGTGCAGGCAGCGGCGGAAGCGCTACGAGGCAAGCCGTTTCAGCTATTGATCTGCGCAACTGGCGTACTCGGTGTCGATGGTCACCCGCCGGAGAAGTCATTGCGGCAGCTCGATCCTGACGTGATGATGCGGCAGTTCAGCATAAACGCCGTTGGCCCGGCGCTGGTCGCCAAACACTTTCTTCCGCTGATGGATCGCAAGACGCGGTCGGTCGCCGCGTTTCTCTCTGCCCGCGTCGGCTCCATCGGTGATAACAGGTTGGGCGGGTGGATATCCTACAGGGCATCGAAAGCCGCTCTCAACCAGATCGTCAGAACCGCCTCGATAGAATATGCGCGGACGCATCCCGAGATGGTTCTCACCGCCATTCATCCTGGAACCGTTCGCACGCCGCTGTCAAATCCCTACGCCAGCGGTCATCCGACGGTGAGCGCGCAGGAAGCAGCGGCATCTATTCTTTCGGCACTCGATGCGCTGACCCCCGATAAGTCAGGCTCCTTCATCGCCTATGACGGCACGACCATTCCGTGGTAGATTGAGTTGGCATTTTTCCAGCACGGGCGCGCAACAATCAGCATGAATATCAAACATATAGCCCTTGTCTCTGCCATCAGTATGGCAGTCGGCGTACCGAGCATGTCCGCTGACCGTGCCATCGCCGCCGAGGACAGCGACGCAGCTTGTCTCTATGAGCGAAACCGTGGGCCGCACCCCATCTGCATACGCAAGGCAAGCTTCAATGCCGATCTTTGCAGCACCATCGAGCACTTTGCTCGGGAGCACGATGTGCCCGCAGCCTATTTTGCGCGGCTGATCTGGCGTGAAAGCCTTTTCCGCCCGGAGGCTGTCAGCCACAAGGGCGCCGAAGGCATCGCACAGTTCATACCGTCTACCGCCCGAAGCCGGGGACTGACGAACAGCTTCGACGTGATCGACGCACTCGATACGTCGGCGGCATACCTGAAAGAGCTCAAAACACGCTTCGGCAATTTTGGCTTCGCTGCTGCCGCCTATAATGCCGGTGAAAACGGGCTCTCGCGTTTCCTGTCAAACGCGCGGCTTCCGATAGAGACACGCGACTACGTGTTTGCGATCACCGGTCAGCCCGTGGAAACATGGCGTGACGCTCCGCCAAAAGTGGCCGCGCCAGAGCTTGATGACGCCATGCCGTTTCAGGCCGCCTGCGTCGTGCTTGCGGAAACCAGACGCATGCAGGAGCCAGTTTTCGCCGGATCAGCTGATTGGGCGCCATGGGGCGTCCAGCTTTCAGCGCACTACCGCCCCACGGTCGTTGACCGGCTGTTCACGCAGGCGGTTGCCCGTTTGCCCTCACCCTTGAACGAGGAGCGAGCGCTGATCGTGCGCCAGCGCGGCGGCAATTTTGGAAACAGGCCACGCTATGCCGCAAGAATTGGACGTGAAACCCGCGCGGAAGCCAACAGTCTCTGCGCACAGATCAAAGCGGCGGCGATCCCCTGCACCGTTCTGCGGAACCGGTAAGAGGAAAGTCCCACTAAGCCTTGCTTCGCATGCTGGCACGGTACTGCTTTGGCCGCATGGCAAACCGTTGCGAAAATGCCTGGTAGAACCGGGAGACTGAGCCGAAGCCGGATTCGAAGGCAACATCGGTAATGGGTATGTCGGTGGCGATCAGCAGCGATTGGGCCGTATCGAGCCGGTGGCGGATAATCGCCTGATTGATGGTCATGCCCACCGCACGCTTAAAGACTGACATCGCATAATTGGGATGGAGGCCGGAATCCTTGCCGACATCTTCAGCGGAGATATCGTTGAGCGCGTTCTCGGCGATATAGCGTAGCATCCGCTCTACATGTTCAACGCGTTCACTGTCGTTGACGCCAAGACTGGCGATGGCAGAGCCTTCTTCGCGCAAGTCCCGCCATCCGTCGCGCTCGATCCGCAGCACCCGCGCACCCAGTTCGTTGCGTACGATTTCGATCAGCCCCTCATCGCCGGACCGAAGTTCGTCTCTCCAGCGCTGGAATATTTCATTGTCGTAGGAGCGCAACTCCAGCGCCTCGATCATCGCACCGCGAAATACGGCATCTCTGAAACGGGTCAGGCTCGCAAGGCCAAGGAAGAACGACATCGGCACATAGAGGCAGACGAAACGCGTGTCTTCCGCGCAGGCAATAACCTGATGCGGGATCATGCCCCAGAACAGACACAGCCGCCCGGCATCGATGGTGAGCTCACGACCGTCGAACCAGTAGGTCATCTGCCCCTCCAGCACGAAATTGAGCTCGACCTGGCTGTGCATGTGTGGGCCGGTCATGACCTGCACGAACGATGCTTCCCCGCTGCAAAAGCGGTGATCACCGAAGACAACCAGCGGATGTCGCGGATCGTGTTCCGGATGCACCGGTACGGATTCATCACGCTGAGTAAGCTGTATGGACACCATAATCTTAGAATCCTAGAGAAACTATCCTGAATTTCGGTAGCTTATTGCGGGTTTCGGTCAGATGTTCAAGCCGAACTTGGATTTGGCTTGGGAGGGCGTGCGTATGGTTCACAGTCTCCACGGCGACGTGTCACGGTCATAGGGAGGAAAACATGACCCTTTTTAAAAGCCTCAGCGGAGTTGCCCTGTCGGCAGCGCTGTTTTCATCCGCCTTTGCGGGCGAGATCACCATCAATTCCGACCACTCGGACCCCGTACCGAAGAAGGCCATGGAAGAGCTGATCGCCGACTTCCAGAAGGCCAACCCGGATGTGAAGGTGAAGTGGAACAACTTCGACCACGAGGGCTACAAGTCCGCCATCCGAAACTTCCTGACCGCCGATGCGCCCGATGTCGTCGCCTGGTATGCGGGCAACCGCATGGAGCCTTTCGTCAAGGCTGGTCTCTTCGAAGACGTGACAGATGTGTGGACGGCAAACGGTCTGGAAGACCAGTTGAAGTCCGCCTCCCCGTCCATGACCATCGACGGCAAGAAATGGGGCGTTCCCTACACCTACTATCAGTGGGGCATTTACTATCGCAAAGACATCTTCCAGAGCCAAAGCATCACGCCGCCCAAGACCTGGGCTGAGCTGGTTGCGGCCTCCAAGAAGCTGAAAGACGCTGGCATCACGCCATTCACCATCGGCACCAAGGCGCTGTGGCCAACGGCTGGCTGGTTCGATTATCTCGATCTGCGCGTCAACGGTTACGATTTCCACATGCAGCTGACATCCGGCAAGGTGCCTTACACCGACCCGCGCGTGAAAGCCGTGTTCGAGAAGTGGGCCGAACTGGTCAAGCCGGGTTACTTCATCGAAAACCATGCCGCCATCGACTGGCAGGATGCCGTTCCTCAGCTGGTGCAGGGCAAGGCTGCCATGTATCTGATGGGCAACTTCGCTGTTGCCACCTTCAAGAATGGCGGACTGAAAGAAGAGCAGATCGGCTTCCTGCCCTTCCCGGAAATCACTGCCGGCATTCCTGTTGCTGAAGAAGCGCCAACCGATACGTTCCACATTCCGAAGGGTGCCAAGAACAAGGATGATGCGAAGAAATTCCTCGCCTACATCGCATCACCTGAAGCGCAGACGAAAATGAACGCGACGATGGGACAGCTGCCGGTCAACAACAAGGCGGACAAGCCGACGGACCCGTTCCTCGAAGCTGGCTTCGACATGCTGTCCAAGGCAACTGCCATCGCACAGTTCTATGACCGCGATGCGCAGGCGGAAATGGCCAAGGCCGGTATGGAAGGCTTCCAGGAGTTCATGGTCAAGCCTGACAAGATCGACGCAATCCTCGCGCGCCTCGAAAAGATCCGCGCGCGCGTTTACAAATAAGACCCGTTCCTCCCAGCGCCGGGTGCCTTAAGCGGCATAGCTGAAGCACCCGGCTGCTATTTTATATATATTTTCAAAAGGTGCCGCCGTGAGCAACGCCGTTTCACCATCGCCCAGTTTCTGGAAGCGCAATCAGCAAAAACTAGCGCCCTGGCTGTTTCTGGCCCCGGGTCTGCTGATGTTCGTCATCTATGTTCTGGTGCCCATCTTCGAGTCGATCTGGATCAGTTTTCACGACTGGGACGGAATGGGCGAGATGAGCTGGATCGGTTTTGGCAATTATGCCGAACTGCTTCAGGACGATACCTTCTACGTCTCGTTGAAAAACAACATCATCTGGCTGGTGCTGTATCTCCTGTCCATTCCGGCGGGCTTGGCGGTGGCTCTGTTTCTTAACCAGAATGTGCGCGGCATCCGGCTTTACAAATCGCTCTTCTTCTTCCCCTTCGTCATCAGCCAGGTCGTCGTTGGCCTGATGTTCACATGGTTCTACGCGCCGGATTTCGGGCTGTTTTCCAAACTGCTGGAATGGCTGACCGGCCAGCAGATCGCCATTCTGGCAGACGAAAACTACGTGACCTATGGCATCATCGTCGCAGGTCTCTGGCCACAGACGGCCTATTGCATGATCCTCTATTTGACCGGCCTCAACAACATCAATCCGGAACAGGTTGAAGCCGCGCGCATGGATGGCGCCAAGGGTTTCAAGCTGTTGTGGAACATCATTCTGCCCCAACTGGCACCGGCAACGTTCATCGCTATGGTGGTCACCGTCATCGGCTCGCTGCGCTCCTTCGACCTCGTGTCGGTCATGACCGCTGGTGGCCCATACGGATCGAGCTCCGTCCTATCCTACTTCATGTATGAGCAGGCGCTTTCGGAATATGGTTTCCGCATGGGTTATGGCGCAGCCATCGCCGTCGTTCTCTTCCTCATCATGATGATCTTCATCACGCTCTTCATCGTGCGCATGCTTAGCCAGGAAAGGAATTCCTGATGTTCCCCGCACCCATTCAGACAGCCTCACCTTTCATTCGTTGGGGCTATAAGATCGTGCTGCCGATTGCGCTCATTCTCTGGCTGCTGCCATTGATCGGCGTGGCGATCACCTCCGTCAGACCGGCCGGTGACTTCGCCGCTGGCAACTACTTCGGCATTCCCTCCGGTTTTGCAGGCGTTGAGAACTACACGGCAGTCTTCAGGGATTCGCCTATTGGCCTTTATATCCTGAACTCGTTCAAGGTGACGATCCCGACCGTGATCGGCGCGGTCGCGCTCTCCTGCCTCACCGGCTTTGCGCTGGCGGTCTACAAGTTCAAGGCCAACCTGTTGCTGTTCTTCATGTTCGTGGCCGGCAACTTCATTCCATTCCAGATCCTGATGGTGCCGGTGCGCGACATGACACTGCGGGCCGGTCTTTACGACACGACCATGGGCCTTGTGCTGTTCCACGTCGCCTTCCAGACCGGGTTCTGCACGCTGTTCATGCGCAATTTCATCAAGGGCCTGCCCTTCGCGCTGATCGAATCCGCGCGCGTCGAAGGCGTCTCTGAGTGGAAGATTTTCCGCCACATCGTGCTGCCGCTGATGCGTCCGGCGATTGCTGCACTCTCCGTACTAGTCTTCACCTTCGTCTGGAATGACTACTTCTGGGCCACGGTTCTGGTGCAGGGACAGCACGCCATGCCGGTGACCGCCGGTCTCTATTCGCTGAACGGACAATGGGTTGCCGCCTGGCATCTGGTCTCGGCGGGATCACTTGTCGCCGCGCTGCCACCTGTCGCCATGTTCTTCATCATGCAAAAGCACTTCATTGCCGGACTGACACTGGGAGCGACAAAAGGATGAGCCAGATCATCACAATCGGTAAAGGCAGCTTTACGCTCAACCTGCGCCTACCAAAACTCGGAATGCCGGAAATCCTGTCTTTCGGATCAGCCGCAACGGCACCCGACGCCTTGTTCGATATCGAACGCTCCAGCCGCATTAACGGCATGGACGTCGCCGTCCCCTCATCGGTTCTGCTGCCGACCGGAGGCATGGGCTTCTTCGGTTGGCCAGCCATCACCGGCCATCGTCAAGGCCGTGACTTCACATTGCAGTTCGGTTCGTGGACGGTGGAAAGCAATGCGAACACAACGATCCTGCGCGGCTTCGATACCGTTACAAAGATCGATATCGCTGTCACGCTGACCGAACATGCGTCCGGCCTAATCTCCATGTCCACGGCGCTGACCAACCGTGGAGAGGCAGGCTACCAGCTGGACCGCTGCATGGCAGCAACATTCGCGATACCAGCGGGCGAAACGGAACTAACCAGCCTCACCGGCATGTGGGGACGCGAGTTCCAGACCCGCAAAGAAGTTCTCGGCAACGGCGTCTGGTCTCAGGAAAGCCGCCGTGGGCGCACATCGCATGACCGTTTTCCATTGATATCAGTTGAGAATGCCGGACAGCGTTTCGGCGTGACGCTTGGATGGAGCGGCAACCACCATATTGTCATAGACCGCACCGATGATGGCCAGCGGCTGATCCATATGGGTGAGCTGTTCGAGCCGGGTGAGGTTATTCTCGGCACCGGCGAAACATACCAGAGCCCTGTTGCCTATGCTGGGCCTGATACGGAGGCATTTCATGCTTTCGTCCGCAGCGAACTTCTGGACTGGCCAGGCGGCGAAATGTCTTTCCGCCCGGTGACGCTGAACACCTGGGAAGGCAACTACTTCGACCACAAGATGGACTCTCTGAAGGCGCAGGCAACGGCTGCGGCGGAGATCGGCATCGAACGCTTCGTGCTGGATGATGGCTGGTTCGGCAAGCGTGACGACGACACCACAAGCCTTGGCGACTGGGACATCGATGCCCGCAAATATCCCGACGGTTTGAAGCCACTTGTGGACCACGTCACCGGGCTTGGCATGCAGTTCGGCATCTGGTTCGAGCCTGAGATGATCAACCCCGTTTCCGAGCTTTATCAGAAGCACCCGGACTGGGCCTTGCAGATCGATGGTCGCCCGCTGCTGCAATCACGCACCCAGCTTGTGCTCGACCTGACACGGCAGGAAGTTTCCGACTATCTGTTTGCCAAGATCGACGCCGTGCTGGCCAACCATGCCATTTCCTATGTGAAGTGGGATATGAACCGAGACCTGACCCATGCGGGCGGGCTTGATGGCAAAGCAAAAATTTCGGCTCAAACCCGTGCCGTTTATGCGTTGATGGACCGAGTGCGCGCCGCGCATCCGACTGTCGAAATCGAAAGCTGCGCCTCAGGTGGCGGGCGCATCGATTTCGGCGCTCTGGCCCGCACCCACCGTGTCTGGACATCGGACTGCACAGATGCGTTGGAGCGGCTGGAAATTCAACGCGGCGCGTCTCTCTTCGTGCCACCGGAAATTCTCGGTAGCCATATCTCCGCCTCCCCCAACCACCAGACGGGACGCCGCCACACTCTGGCCTTCCGGGCGCTGGCGGCGATGGCCTATCATCTCGGCGTCGAACTCAACCCGCTGGAGCTGACGGCGGGTGAGAGCGACGAGCTCAAGCTCTACATCGAGACCTACAAGCGTCTGCGTGGCGTTCTGCATGCGCCGGGCGCCAATTTCCGCATGGAGCCTGTCGATGGCCGCTATGCCTGGGGCGCAGCCACGGCGGAAAAGCTCGTCGTGATCGTGGCGCAAGGGCCGCAGATGGTGGGCGAGCAACCTGCACCTTTGAAACTGCCGGAAAGCGTCACACAGCTGGGCGGCACATGGACCATCACCAACACGCTCCCGGCCAAGCCGGAATTCATTCGCATCTCCGAGGGTCAGAAAAAGCTGCTCTCCGGCGATATCAGCTTCGAGCTTTCCAGCGCTGGCCTTGCAGGCCTGCCATTGCCGATGCTGAAACCGGAAAGCGCGCTGCTCCTCGAACTGGAACCTGCAAAGGGAGGCAAGACCAATGGCTGACGTAAGCCTGCGCAACGTCAAGAAAGAGTTTGGCGCACTCAGCGTCATCAAAGGCGTCGATCTCGACGTGAAAGACGGCGAGTTCTGCGTCTTCGTCGGCCCTTCCGGCTGCGGAAAATCCACCCTGTTGCGAATGATTGCCGGTCTTGAGGAAATAACCTCCGGTGCCCTCTCCATCGGCGGCAAGGACATGACAAAGATCGGCCCCTCGGAACGGGGCGTCGCCATGGTGTTCCAGTCCTATGCGCTCTATCCGCATATGACCGTGGCTGAGAACATCGGCTTCGGGCTGCGCATGACCGGCCATTCCAAGGATATGATCGCCGAGCGCACAGCCCACGCCGCCAAATTGTTGCAGCTTGAACCGTTGCTGCAACGTAAGCCGGGCCAGCTTTCCGGTGGTCAGCGCCAGCGCGTCGCCATTGGCCGCGCGATCGTTCGCAACCCGGAAGTCTTCCTGTTCGATGAGCCACTATCCAACCTCGATGCCGCCTTGCGCGTCCAGATGCGTGGCGAACTTTCCAAGCTGCATCAGGACCTGAAGGCGACGATGATCTACGTGACCCATGATCAGGTGGAAGCCATGACCATGGCCGACAAGATCGTGGTTCTCTCTGCTGGAAAGATCGAGCAAGTTGGCACGCCGCTGGAACTCTATCACCGCCCAGCCAACCTCTTCGTGGCAGGCTTCATCGGCTCGCCGAAAATGAATGTGCTGAAAGTCCCGGCAAAGAGTGAGAACGGCAAAATCATTGTGACGCTGCCCGGACACGTGACGCTTGCTCTCGACGGTTCTGACACAGCATCACTGACGGACGCATCCATCGGCATTCGCCCGGAGCACATCAGCGCGACTGGTGAGGGTGACGTTATTCTCGAAGGCACCGTGAAGCTCGCGGAGTATCTCGGCTCCGAAACGCTGTTCTTTGTCGAGTTGGCCGATGGTTCGGAAATCTCCGTCAAGGCTGATGGTCTGGCCAGTGCCAAACCGGGCGACACACTGAAACTCGGGATCAATGCTAGGGCATGCCACGTATTCGACGGGCAAGGCCGTGCCATCATCAATGGGGATTTGACGCGATAATGCTGGGTGTATGTTACTATCCCGAACACTGGGACGAAAGCCGCTGGACTGAAGATGCACGCCGCATGCGTGAACTCGGCATCTCCTTCGTCCGCATCGGCGAATTCGCCTGGTCGCGGCTTGAGCCTTCCCGCGGGGAATTCGATTTCGGCTGGCTTGATAGAGCGATGGATGTGCTCCATGCCGCTGGCCTCAAGGTGGTCCTGGGAACGCCGACCGCCACGCCGCCGAAATGGCTGGTGGATGAGCATCCCGATATCTTGCCTTATGACGAAGACGGCAAGGTGCGCGGTTTCGGCTCGCGCCGCCACTATACGTTTTCCTCGCAGACATGGTGGCGCGAAAGCGCGCGCATCGTCGAGATCATTGCCAAGCGTTATGGCGAGCATCCCGGCCTTGCTGGCTGGCAGACGGACAACGAATATGGCTGCCACGACACAACTGCCTCCTGGGGTCCAGAAGACCTGAAGCAGTTCAAGCAATGGCTGCGGCTGCGCTACCAGTCGCCGGATCAGCTAAACGAAGCCTGGGGCTCGGTCTTCTGGTCTATGGAGCTGAAGAGTTTCGATGATGTTTCGCTGCCGAACTTAACGGTGACGGAACCCAATCCGGCGACCCGCCTCGATTTCTGGCGCTTCCAGTCCGATCAGGTCGCCGCTTACGACAAGATGCAGTGCGAAATCATCCGCAAGCATTCGCCGGGACGCTGGATCACCCATAATTTCATGGGCTTCGTTTCGGATTTCGATCACTTCAAGGTCGGCGATAATCTCGATCTCGCATCCTGGGACAGCTACCCGATCGGCTTTGTCGAGAAATTTCCGTTCACCGAAGAAGAGCGCAATCGCTGGGCCGAAACCTCGCATCCCGATATCGCGCCATACCACCACGACCTCTATCGCGGTGTCGGACGCGGTCGTTTCTGGGTCATGGAGCAGCAGCCCGGCCCGGTCAACTGGGCACCGTGGAACCCGGTGCCGAAGCCCGGCATGGTACGTTTGTGGACATGGGAGGCGCTGGCCCACGGCGCAGAAGTCGTCAGCTACTTCCGCTGGCGGCAAGCGCCCTTTGCACAGGAACAGATGCACGCCGGTCTCAACATGTCCGGCTTGGACGAGCTTTCACCGGGCGGGCTGGAAGCGAAACAGGTCGGTGCAGAACTGGAAGCACTTGCTGCCTTGCCAGACAGCGGAAAAGCCCCTGTTGCATTGGTCTTCGATTACCAGAGCTACTGGACGACGGTGATCCAGCCACAGGGCAAGGATTTCCGCTATGAGGAACTCTGCTTCCGCTGGTACGAAAGCCTGCGCCGCCTCGGTCTGGATATCGACTTTGTACGGCCAGGAGATTCCCTTGAAGGGTACCCGCTGGTCGTCGTACCATGCATGACGGAAGTCGATGTCGCGACCGAACTGGCGCTGAACGAAGCAACCGAGCAAATCCTTATCGGCGCACGCACCGGCTCGCGTGACCGCAACTTCGTCATTCCCAAAAACCTGCCACCCGGACCGCTCGGCGGGCGTACCGGCAACCGCGTCATACAGGTCTCCACCCTGCGACCAGGTCTTTCCGACGCGGTATCTGGCGAGGTCACCGGCTCTGCCATCCGCTGGCGTGAAACGGTAGAGACGTCATCCAACGTTCTTGCTCGCTTCTCAAACGGCGATCCTGCACTGACGGCAAACGGCAACATGCTCTATCTCGCCTGCTGGGCCGACGAGACCCTGCTGACCAACGTGATCGCGTTGGCCGCTCAAAAAGCCGGTCTGGAAACCACGCCTCTCCCCGCCCACATCCGCATCCGCCGCCGTGGCAATCTGACTTTCGCCTTCAATTACGGCTCGGAAGCGTGGCCGGTGCCCGAGGGGGCGACAATGGTGCTGGGCGAAAAAACGCTGGAGCCACAGGCGGTTTCGGTGTGGACATTTTAGACGATTAGAAAGGCCATATTTTCCGTATTGACGGCCCAATATGGCCTCTCCGCTGGCTAAGGTGTTGT
The DNA here is from genome assembly GCF_030209855.1 of Agrobacterium sp. lyk4-40-TYG-31. Taxonomy (NCBI): domain Bacteria; kingdom Pseudomonadati; phylum Pseudomonadota; class Alphaproteobacteria; order Hyphomicrobiales; family Rhizobiaceae; genus Agrobacterium; species Agrobacterium sp. lyk4-40-TYG-31. Next base: position 123,581 of record NZ_JARVRE010000002.1, on the reverse strand, counting down.
TGGTTGAACAGATATGCCTTGCATTCGCGCTGCCATGCCCGCCATGATCATCGCAGCCATTTCATTGTCAATTTCGCGAACAAAACGCAGGGCAGCCCCATATTCGCCTTTCGTTGCCAACCTGTCCGCAGCATGCATGAGCACCAGCTCACGACCATTGCTGATCCCTGTCGCCAGTTCGTAAGCTTGGTCTACACGTCCCAATACCGCAAGCTCAGCAGGAATTGACATCATGGCAGCGCTGAACCCCATGTTGTAGGGCTGATCTTTTTCGAGTGTTAAAATCTCATCGATCAATGCGAGTGCGTCTTCACTGGCATCGATGCCCGAAAACCCCTTCGCGACCGCAAATAGCGCGGATTTCTTCTCTTCGATGCCGCTGAGCGCAGCCGCCTCAGTTCGACCTTCCTGCAACGACGTGAGCGCTTGATCACGCTGCCCTGACGTTTTCAAAGCAGCAGCAAACATCGGTAAAATTCCCATTACTGCGGTACGTTCCGGTGCTGATTTGAACGCTGATTGCGCGTACTCACGAAACTGAGGCTGACCCGATGCCCCCAAACTTGACACCAAGCCGGTCCATATCGCGAATTCAAAGGCCGAAGCCCCGTCCTTTTTCACGACAGCGACCAGTTCCTCTGCCGCTTTTGTTGCAGAGGTCGCATCTATCGACGCCCATATCTGGAACAGCCGAAGGGCTAGATCAGGCGTCATCTCGATCTCCTGATCGAGCGCACGCTCATAGCTGTCTTTGATCGTGATCGCAGCGTCTTCAGAAAATCCTATTTCATTCTGGGTCTGGCCCACTTGGAACATCAGTCCCAGCAACATTGGATTAGGACGGATTTTCTTACGAAAGTCTGCGATCCCGATGAGAAGAGCGCGGGCTTCGTCTTTCAGACCCGCTTCTGCAAGGGTTTCTGCCAGCCTCTGATTGAGTCCGGTCACGCTCAAACGATCGAACTCAATCTGACCCTTATTCAACACGTCATTGGCTTCGCCGAGACGTGTCTTCGCCGCTTCGACATTCCCGTCCTTGAGCAGTTTTTTGGACAAGGTAATCAGGAATTGCGCTTTGTTGGTCCTTTGGCCAAGTTCCTCGTATAGTAACAATGCCTGATCGACATTTCCTGCTGCCAACTTGGCTTGTGCAAGCGGTAGCACGATACGCTCACGTTTAAAGGGATCCGTTTCGGGAGTGAGATGGGCTTCGATCTCGGCAACCAGACATTGGACTGTTACGTCACGGTCACACAGGGTCGTTTCGACCACTGGAGATGCGTTTTTCGGCGGGGACTCGGGCGAAGCTGCCACTGCATTTACCGCTACAAAATATGTTAAAATCAATACCGAATATTTTGAGATCAAAAGCACGCCAGCTCCTATTCACAACCCAAAACACAGCAATAAAGACTAATTACGATAAATTACAATCTCAGTTTGAATTTGCATCTTCTTTTTACACAGTGAAAGCAAATGAGCCTGACTCGAACCCGTCAGGCTCATCTACCCCTTACCTTCTCAGTCCGCCCTGACCCGCAACAGCCTCAACGCATTCAACGTCACCAAGACTGTCGCACCTGTATCGGCCAGAATGGCGGGCCAGAGGCCGGTGATACCGAGGATTGTGGTGATGAGGAATACGACCTTGAGGCCGAGCGACATGGCGATGTTCTGATAGATGTTGCGCATGGTTCGCTTGGAGAGATCGATCATTCTGGCGATGTCGCCAACGCGACCGTGCAGGATGGCGGCATCTGCGGTTTCCAGCGCCACATCCGTCCCGCCACCCATGGCGATGCCGATATCGGCGGCTGCCAGTGCCGGGGCGTCGTTGATGCCGTCTCCCACTTTGCCGACCACGAAGCCCTGGCCTTTCAGCTCTCCGACGATTCGCTGCTTATCTTCCGGCATCAGTTCGGCACGGACCTCTATCCCAAGCGTCTGGCCGATTGCGTCTGCCGTTCGCTTGTTGTCGCCTGTCAGCATGATGATCTTCAGGCCGCTTTCTTTCAGCCGTTCAAGACCCGTGATGGCATCGGCACGCGGTTCGTCACGCATGGCAATGGCACCTGCAAGTTTGTCACCGACCAGAAGGACGGAAACGGTTTTACCCTCGTCGTTCAGCGCAGAAATCGTTCTGAGATGCTGTTCGGGAATATCGCCTTTTTCAGCGGCGGCTTTCGGCGAGCCCAGAAATATCTGCTGCCCTTCAACGACAGCGGTGACGCCCTTGCCACCCAGTGCTTTGGCATCGCTTGCTGCGGGAATGATGACAGCGTTTTCCTCAGCCTTGGCGAGAATGGCGAGTGCCAAGGGGTGGCTGGAGCCTGTCTCCAGTGCGGCGGCGAGCCGCAGAATTTCAGCCTCGTGGAATTCGAAGGAGATGATATCGGTGACCTTGGGCTTGCCTTCGGTCAGGGTTCCGGTCTTGTCCAGCGCAATGGCGTTAAGTTTTCCAAGACCCTCGAGTACGGCACCACCCTTCATCAACAGACCACGACGGGCACCGGCGGAAAGCGAAGCTGCAATGGCCGCGGGCGTGGAAATGACCAGCGCGCAGGGGCAGCCGATCAACAGAATGGCCAATCCCTTGTAAATCCATTCATTCCAATCCGCGCCGACGAAGACCGGCGGCACAATGGCGACCAGCGCGGCCACTGCAACCACGGCTGGCGTGTAATATTTGCTGAAACGGTCGATGAAGCGTTCGGTCGGCGCTTTCTTTTCCTGCGCCTCTTCCACCAGTTTCACCACGCGCGCAATCGTGTTGTCCTGCGAGGACGCGGTCACCCGCACGCGCAGGGCGGCGTTACCGTTGACCGTACCGGCAAAAACAGTGTTATCTGGCCCCTTGTTGACGGGAACGCTTTCACCTGTCACCGGCGCTTCATCTATTGCACTTTCACCCGCAATGATGATGCCATCTGCCGAGATACGGTCGCCAGGGCGTACGAGGATGATGGAACCGATGGCGAGCGTTTCGGCAGGGACTTCGCGGGTCTTGCCGTTGTCTTCCACGAGTGCCGTTTTCGGAACGAGTGCAGCCAGCGACTGAATGCTATCGCGCGCCTTGCCCGCCGCCACGCCTTCCAGCAATTCTCCTACCAAAAACAGAAAGACGACGGCTGCCGCCTCCTCCGTTGCGTTAATGACAAGCGCGCCGATCGCGGCAATCGTCATCAACATTTCAATGGAGAACGGCGTTCCTGCGCGTGCAGCCATGAAGGCGCGGCGCGCAATGGGAAGAAGACCGACGAGCATGGCCAGCGCAAACGCATAGAACTGAATCGCGGGAAAAACATGCCCCGCCGCATAAGCGATGACAAGCCCTGCACCCGCTAGGATGGTGGTGCGCCCCTTCTTGCTTCTCCACCATGGCCCGCTGCTGGGACCGTGATCATGGCCATGCAACCCTTCGACAGCAGGTGCCGCGTGGGATGGTTCAGCCTCAGAGTGAGCGTGGTCGTATCCCGCATGCGTATGCTGATGATCGTGACCACAGCAACTCCCATGCTCGTTGTGTTCTTCGACGTGCCGTCCCGTCGCCGCAGGCAACTGAGAGACATCGTAGCCCAAACCGGATACCCGTTTACCGATCGCAGCCAGATCGCTACGCTCATCATGGCTGACCGTCATGGTTCCGGCGGTAACGGAAACAGAGACATCATCCACCCCCGGCATACGCCGCACGGCGGTGTCGATCTTGGCCGCGCAAGAGGCGCAATCCATGCCCTCAACGCGAAATCTTGTCTGTAACGGCATGCTCATCCGGTCTTCCTTTCGATACTTAAGAAGACCCTACGACCTCTAGTCACTAGAGCTGCAAGAGGAAAATGAGGAAGACGGGCATGTTTCTGCCTGTTTGCTTCAAAAGCCTCCGCTCACAGAGCAAATTCATTTCCCAAATCGACATTTGGCAGCAAGGTTTGCCTCTTGCATACCGGGCATTTCATGTCCTATGTTGGCTCTGTTCTCAGGGCGGGGTGCAATTCCCCACCGGCGGTATCGGGTTTTCCCGGAGCCCGCGAGCGCTTGTGGCGCAAGCCGCAAGGTCAGCAGATCCGGTGAGAGGCCGGAGCCGACGGTATAGTCCGGATGGAAGAGAACAAGGTGGCAAACCCCGCAGACAGCGGGTTGTTGTTGCGTTGTTCGCCCAAGGGAAATTTGGCGTTTTGAAAAAACGCGAAAGTGCTGGAAACGGCATAACCCTTGAAAGGCAAGACATGACGATTTCGAAAATTGAAGAGGCGGTTGACGCCATTGCACGCGGTGAGATGGTCATCGTGGTGGATGACGAGGACCGCGAGAACGAAGGCGACATCATCGTCGCTTCCGATAGCATTACCGATGAACACGTAACCTTCATGATGAACCATGCACGTGGTCTCATCTGCGTTGCCATGCCCGGCGAACGTCTGGATGAACTCGACATTCCGATGATGGTGCCGCGCAACACGGAATATCACAAGACTGCTTTTACTGTGTCTGTGGACTATATTCCGGGAACGACGACGGGCATTTCTGCAAGCGACCGGGCAAAGACGGTTCGTGCGCTGGTATCTTCAGACGCCAAGCCGGACGATTTTGCGCGGCCCGGCCACATCTTCCCGCTGCGCGCCAACCCGCTGGGCGTTCTCGGTCGTACCGGCCATACCGAAGCTGCGGTAGACCTGTGCAGGCTGGCCGGAAAATTCCCCAGCGGCACGATCTGCGAAGTGGCCAATGATGACGGCACCATGGCGCGTCTGCCACAGCTCGAAGTTTTCGCTGAGAGACACAAGCTGCTTGTCGTGACGATCAAGGATTTGGTCGATTACCTCACGGTTCGCGAACATGGTGCTATCGTGGAAAAGCAGGTCGCCTGACCACGCAAACCTGAAAACAAAAATGCGCCCTCAACGGGCGCATTTTTGTTTTGGGGAATATTTGCAGCAGATCAATTCGGATAGCGCGACGCGTACCAGACTTTGAAAAGATCATACTGTTTTTCCAACTGGCGACGCTGCGAGGCGCTCAGCTCATCGCTCTCGTTGAAATGCAGCGCGTATTCCGTATCGCCGTTCAGCACCATCAGATATTTGTAGTGCAGAACAAGGTCTGGGCCCTCGTCATAGGTGGACAGCATGGTCAGCGCTTCCTCAAGCTCCAGCGCGTCACGACGGGCCGTCGCGTCTCCCTTGGCTGCCTTCTCACACAAGGAAACGAGGTGAAGGACCGGCTTTGGAAGCGCATTACCGATGCCTGTGATCGCACCGCCTGCGCCGCAATTGACGAAGCCATGGTACACACCGGTATCCACACCCACCATCAATGTCAGATCATCGTCGCCGGACGTTATGTTCTCGGCAGCATAGGTCATGTCCTGCTTGCCACCGAATTCCTTGAAACCGATCAAGTTGGAATAGCGTGAGCGAAGTTCGAAGAAGAGATCGGCGCGGGTTGCAAAGCCGTAATAGGGGCTGTTGTAAATGACCGCTGGCAAACCATCTGCTGCTTCCAGAATGGCCGAGAAATGCGCCTTTTGTGCCGAGACAGACGATCCGCGCGACAGAACACGTGGGATGACCATCAGGCCCTTGGCACCGACCTTGGCCGCATTCGCTGCATGGCTGACAGCGGACTTGGTGTTGATGGCACCGGTTCCGACGATGACTGGAATGCCAGCTTCTGCTAGACGACGTACGCCCTCCTGGCGCTGCTCATCCGTCAAAAGCGGCCAGTCGCCCATAGAGCCGCAATAGACCACCGCAGACATGCCAGCCGCGATCAGTTCCTTGCCCTTTTTCACCAGACCGTCAAAATCGGGTGTGCGATCCGGATTGCATGGCGTCATAAGAGCGGGAATGCAGCCGGTGAAAATCGTATCAGCCATGTGTCTATGCCTCGTTTTAAACCACGGCGCGAGCGCCGGAACCTGTCATGTCACATCGTCTAACACGGCATTCAAATTTTGTCGACAAATAAAATACAATGATTTTACGCGTGGTTTTTCCTTTTGGGGCTCCGTTGAAATTTAAAGGTTGAGGTCGACGCTCTGGCGGGTATCGGCTGCGATGTAGGACCGTATTTGCTGGACGATCTGGTCGGCATGGGCAACTGCGATACGGTCGGCTTTCTCGACATCCCGCTCCATGATAGCCTTAATCATGTCCTCATGCTCCGTCACGTAATGGCGTGGCAGCACATCGTTGAAAGACGAGTAATAGAGCCGCAAGATACGGCGACCCTCGTCCAGCAGGCGGGTAAAAAGCTCAGTGTAATGGCGATTTCGGCCAGCAACGGCAATTGCCAGATGGAAATCGCGATTTGTCGCAATCATCGCAAGAACGTCGCGCTCATTCACCGCAGTCTCGAATGATTTCTGGAGCGCCAGAATGCTCTCGATGTCATCCGCCTCATGCCGGGCTGCCGCAAGTCGCGTGGTCACACGATACATGAGTGTCAGCGCATCGAAAAATTCCGGTAGACCCAGAAAATCGATCTGGGAGACAATCGTCGCACGGTTGGTCAGCGTCGTAATCAGGCCTTCGGCAGAGAGTTTGACGAGCGCCTCACGCACGGGCGTACGGGAAAGCTCGAAACGGTCCGACAGTTGCACCTCATCGATGGGGCTGCCGGGGGCGATTTTCAGTTCGATGATTTCGTTGCGCAGCGTTTCGTATACCGTGGAAACGCCAAATCCCCTGCGATGGGTCTGCTTTTCCTTCTCGTCCAGTTTATCGCTCGCAGCCATTCGCCCGGTACTCCGCAACCCTATCGATATGTCGGTTTACGATATTCACAGGGATAACGAAATCCTTTTGAAGCAAGCGATTATGCCGCGCAGTGGCTTATGCGCAGGCAATTTGCCCCGCACAGCATCCGCAGCCTGTGAATTGTGACAAAAAATGAGTTGCGGCCACCGGCGTAAGTGATCATGAAGGATAAGGTGATTCTAATTCACCTGATATTCAGGTTCATGGTAGGGAGGAAATTCCATGAAAGCCGTTCTCACGTCGGTGACTGCTGCCGCAACTGCACTGCTGATGGCTTCGAGTGCCATGGCCGCCACGGAAATTCAGTGGTGGCATGCCATGACGGGTGCCAACAACGAGGTTGTCGAACAGCTTTCGAAGGAATTCAACGAAAGCCAGAAGGATTACAAAATCCTGCCCGTCTTCAAGGGTACCTACCCGGAAACGCTGAACGCCGGCATCGCCGCCTTCCGCGCCAAGCAGCCACCGGCCATCATTCAGGTGTTCGATGCAGGCAGCGGCGTGATGATGGGTGCGCAGGGCGCCATCGTGCCCGTAGCGGATGTTCTGGAAAAAGCGGGACTGAAATTCAACAAGGCGGATTATCTGCCCGGCATCGTTTCCTATTATTCCAAGCCTGACGGCACGATGCTGTCCTTCCCCTACAATTCCTCGTCGCCGATCCTTTACTACAACAAGGACATCTTCACGAAGGCCGGTCTGGATGCTGAAAATCCGCCGAAGACATGGCCTGAGGTGTTTGAAGCGGCCAAGAAGATCAAGTCCAGCGGCGCTGCCCCTTGCGGCTTTACCTCGACATGGCTGACATGGATTCAGACCGAGAATTTCGCCGCGTGGAACAACCTGTCCTATGGCAGCAACGAGAACGGCCTTGCTGGAACGGACGTGAAACTGGCGTTCAATTCCGAGCCTTTCGTCGAACATTTCCAGGCCATCGCCGATCTGGCAAAGGACGGCACCTTCCGCTATGGCGGACGCACCTCCGAGGCAAAGCAACTTTTCACCTCCAGCGAATGCGGCATTCTCACGGAATCATCCGGCGGACTGGGCGACATCGTCAAGAGCGGCATGAATTACGGCATCGGGCAACTGCCTTACTATGAAGGCGAAGGACGTCCGCAGAATACCATTCCCGGCGGCGCCAGCCTTTGGGTCTTCGGCGGCAAGTCGGATGCAGAATACAAGGGCACGGCCGCGTTCTTCCAGTTCCTGTCGCAGACCAAAATCCAGTCCCGCCTGCATCAGGTTTCGGGCTACATGCCGGTCACGCTCGCAGCCTATGAGGACACCAAGAAGTCCGGCTTCTACGAAAAGAACCCGGCCCGCGAGACGCCATTGCTGCAGATGATGGGCAAGCCACCGACGGAAAACTCCAAGGGCGTGCGTCTGGTCAACCTGCCGCAGGTGCGTGACATCATGAACGAAGAGTTCGAGACGATGCTGGCGGGCAAGCAGGATGCGAAGGCTGCGCTGGACAAGGCCGTCGAGCGCGGCAACGCTGCCATTCAGCAGGCAATCGGTCGGTAATGCGCTTCGGCTGAGTGGTCTTTGAAAACCGCGCAGCCAGAATGACGGACGGCATAGAACAGATATTCCATGCCGTTCCGCCCATTCTAAATTCTCGCTTACTGCCGCCGCCTCTTGGAACGCGGTTCGATACCCTAGAATTTTATGCCATTCCATTCGCAGAGCCGCTTGCTGGACCTGTGCTAAAGGAGCCCGACTTTGCAAAGCGTTGTCTTTCCAAACAAGATTCTTCCCTACTTTCTGGTCGCTCCGCAGATCATCCTGACCGTCGTGTTCTTCTTCTGGCCCGCAAGTCAGGCGCTCTACCAGTCTGCAATGCGCGAAGACCCGTTTGGGCTACAGAGCACCTTCGTCGGCTTTGCGAATTTTTCTGCCATTCTGGCTGATCCGAACTACCTTCACGCGCTTCAAGTCACAGTGGTTTTCAGCATTGCGACGGCGTTGCTGTCCATGGGTGTCGCGCTGCTGTTGGCGACGGCGGCGGATCTGGTGGTGCGCGGCAAGGGCTTCTATCGCACGATGATGATCATCCCATACGCAGTGGCACCTGCCGTGGCGGGCATGCTGTGGCTGTTCATGTTCAATCCTGCCATGGGCACCTTCGCTTATATTCTGCGCAGGAACGGCATTGCATGGGACCCACTACTGGATGGAAATCAGGCCATGACGCTGGTGGTTGCCGCCGCAGCTTGGAAGCAGATCAGCTACAATTTCCTGTTTTTCGTAGCAGGCCTTCAGGCCATTCCAAAATCGCTGCTTGAAGCAGCCGCAATCGATGGTGCGCGTGGCGCGCGCCGGTTCTGGACGATCATCTTCCCGCTTCTGGCGCCGACGACGTTCTTCCTGCTGGTCGTCAACACCGTCTACGCTTTCTTCGACACCTTCGGCATCATCCACTCGGTTACCGGTGGTGGCCCGGCAAAGGCGACAGAAACGCTGGTCTACAAGGTTTACAATGACGGTTTCGTCAACCTGAACCTCGGCTCATCGGCAGCACAGTCCGTGGTGCTGATGGTTATCGTCATCGCGCTGACGGCATTCCAGTTCCGCTTTGTCGAGCGGCGCGTACATTACGGTTGAGGCAAGCACAATGATCCAGAACCGCCCCGTCGCAACCCTCATGGCGCATCTGATGCTGATCCTCGGCATCGTGATCGTCGCCTTCCCGATCTATTACACCTTCATCGCATCGTCGGCGACATCCACAGATATTCTGCGCCCGCCCCTGTCGTTATTACCCGCCGGGCATCTGGCTGAAAATTACCGTGAGGCTATCTCAGGAGGCGTCGAGCGCGTCGTGGGTGTCAGCCTTGAACGGCTGCTGTTCAACAGCTTCGTCGTGGCGGTCGCCATTGCCATTGGCAAGATCATCATCTCTTTCCTGTCGGCTTTCGCCATCGTCTTCTTCCGTTTTCCCTTCCGCATGGGCTTCTTCTGGATGATTTTCATCACGCTGATGCTGCCGGTTGAGGTGCGTATTCTGCCGACCTACAAGGTGATCGTCGATCTCGGTTTGCTCAACACCTATGCGGGCTTGACGCTGCCGCTGATGGCGTCGGCCACGGCCACGTTCCTGTTCAGGCAGTTCTTCCTGACGATACCGGGCGAAATGGTGGAGGCAGCGCGCATCGACAATGCCGGGCCGTTCCGCTTCATGCGCGATATTCTGCTGCCGCTATCGACAACGAATATCGCGGCCCTGTTCGTGATCCTCTTCATCTACGGCTGGACGCAGTATCTGTGGCCGCTTCTGGTGACGGATCGCGCCGAAATGAACACGATTATTATCGGCCTGCGCCGCATGGTGGATTTCACCGACGCCTCGACACCGTGGAATTATGTGATGGTCACAGCGATCCTCGCGATCATCCCACCTGTCATCGTCGTGGTGCTGATGCAGCGCTGGTTTGTCAAAGGTTTGGTGGAGACTGAAAAGTAATGGCGACAATCGAACTCAAAGACGTTCGCAAGGTCTATAGCGGCAATGTCGAAGCGATCAAAGGCCTATCGCTGAGCATTCAGGATGGCGAGATGATCGTGCTCGTCGGCCCTTCCGGCTGCGGCAAATCCACCCTGTTACGCATGGTAGCCGGATTGGAAAGCATCAGCTCCGGCGATGTCGAGATATCGGGCAAGCGCGTCAACGATCTGGAACCGGCAGAACGCGATATCGCCATGGTGTTTCAGAATTACGCGCTCTATCCGCATATGACGGTGCGGCAGAACCTTGCCTATGGCCTCAAGAACCGTAATACGCCGAAAGACGAGATCGACCGCCGTATCACGGATGCAGCGCGCGCACTCGAAATCGAGCAGTATCTGGAGCGCAAGCCCCGGCAATTGTCCGGCGGTCAGCGCCAGCGTGTGGCCATGGGTCGTGCCATCGTGCGCAAGCCTTCCGCATTCCTGTTCGATGAGCCACTATCGAACCTGGATGCCAAGCTGCGTGTGCAGATGCGCGTCGAAATCCGCCGTCTGCAACGCTCACTCGCAACGACCAGCATCTATGTCACCCATGATCAGATGGAAGCGATGACGCTGGCTGATCGTCTGGTCGTGCTCAACGCAGGCCGGATCGAGCAGGTCGGTACGCCCATCGAACTCTATGAAAAGCCAGCCACCAGCTTCGTCGCGACGTTCATCGGTTCTCCATCGATGAACCTGCTGCCCCTCAACGGCACGGTATGGAACGCGCCAGCAAACGGCACCATACCAGCCAATGCGGCAACCATCGGCATCCGCCCCGAAGACATCACCATTGTCTCGGACACCTCGACCAGTCCATTCGAGATACCGGTCAAGGTGGCCGCCGTCGAACTGGTGGGCGCGGAAAGCTACGTCCACGGCGAAATGTCTGACGGCAACGCCATCGTCTTCCGCGTGCCCGGTCGCTCAGCCATCGAGATCGCAGAGACACTCAACATCACTGCCGATCCCTCGCGTTTTCACCTGTTCGACGCGGACGGAAAGCGCATCTGAGATTACTCCCCGGTCAAAAACCGGGGAGATTTCACTGCGTCACGGGTTCTGGGTGTTTGCGCGTCCACAGCGATTTCAGGAACTCCGAGAACCGCTCCACCTCCACGAAGATGACAGGCGTCATGAACAGTGTGAGCACCTGACTGACAATCAGGCCGCCAACGACTGCGATGCCAAGCGGCTGGCGCAGTTCGGAGCTTGCTCCGGTGCCAAGCGCAATGGGTAGCGCGCCAAACAAGGCGCAGAACGTCGTCATCATGATCGGACGCAGACGCCGCACGGCAGCTTCGTGAATAGCTTCGAGCGTTGGCATATGCTCATCCCGTTGCAGGGTCAGCGCCACGTCGATCATCATGATCGCGTTTTTCTTGACGATACCGATCAGCATCAAAAGGCCGATGAGCGCGATGATCGAAAGGTCGAAGCCGAAGAGCTTCAGGGTCAACAGCGCTCCGAATGCCGCCGATGGCAGACCCGACAGAATGGTCAGCGGATGCAGGAAGCTTTCGTAGAAGACCCCAAGAACGATATAAATCGTCAGAATTGCAGCGCCGATCAACAAGCCTGTGCTGTCGCTGGTCTGCTTGAAAATCTGCGCCGCACCGGCAAGGTTGGTGGTGACGGAGGACGGCAGCTGTATCTGCTGCTTCAGGGCATCGATCTGCGCTGTTGCCGTACCCAGTGAAACGCCAGAGGGCAGGTTGAACGACAGGGTGACGGACGTCAGCTGGCCGGTTTGGTTGACCGTGACGGGCCCGGGCTTGCGGGTGATGGTCGCGAAGCTCGACAATGGCACGAGCGTTCCCGAGGAGGAGGCCACCCGCAACGAAGCAAGCGATTGCTCTGTCCAGTCTACGGACTGATCATATTCGATAATGACATCGTAGCTGTTGCCCGTCGTCTGTATTTGCGTGGCGACATAGCTGCCGAAGGCGGCTTCAAGAGTCTTGCGCAGGCTTTCAGAGGTCACACCGAGGCTGTTCGCGCGATCCTTGTCCACTTCCACATGCGCCTGAAGCGCGTTGTCCTGCAAGTCGGAGGCAACATCGACGAAGTAGCTGCTATCGGCGCGCATGGCGTCGCCCAGCGTTTGCGACCATTGCCGTGCGGCGTTGGCATCGATGGATTGCAGAACGACCTGATAAAGACTCTGCGTGCTGCGACCGCCGAAACGCAGGCTCTGTTGTGGGGTGATGAAGGTTTTGAGACCGGCAATGCCAGACAGCGACCGTCTGAGGCTGGCCAGTGTCGTTTCGAGAGCCGGGCGTTGATCCGCAGGCTTGAGCTGCACCAGCAACGTGCCGGAATTGAGTGCTGCACCGCCGGGGCCTGAGCCGAGCGTTGATGTGACATGCTCGACGGCGGGATCAGCCGACAGAATAGTGGCCGCTTGGGACTGAAGTCCGCTCATTGCCTTGTAGGAAATGTCCTGCCGGGCCTGCGTGGAGACCGTCAGCAGGCCGATGTCTTCGGTTGGGAAGAAGCTGCGGGCAAGGCTAGAAAACATCCAGCCGGAGCCGACAAGCGTCAGCAGGAACATGATGATGACAACGAAGCGGTGCCGCAGACACCAGCCGACAGAGCTGCCATAGACATCCGTCGCGCGGTCGAACAGCGTCTTCTTCGGATTCTCCGGCGGCGCGTGATGGGGCAGACGTGCGGCCAGCATCGGCGTGACGGTGAGCGAAACCAACGCCGACGACATGATGGCGAGCGTTACCACGACGCCGAATTCGTTGAGAACGCGCCCGACGATTCCGCCCATCAAGAGAATAGGCAGAAAGACCGCGACGAGCGATATGGACATGGAAATGATGGTGCCGGTCACTTCGCTGGCACCCTCGATGGCAGCCTGAAACGGCGGCATGCCCTCCTCGACCTTTCGGACGATGTTTTCTAGCATGACAATGGCATCATCCACCACCAGACCCACCGAGAGCGTCAACCCGAGCAGCGAGATGTTGTCAATGGAAAAGCCGAGCGCATACATAGCACCGAGTGTGGCGACCAGCGAGAGTGGCACGGCGAGGCCCGGAATGAACGTTGCCCAGACCTGGCGCAGAAAAAGGTAAATGACCAGAATGACGAGGCCGAGCGTCACCATCAACGTCATCTCGACATCGCCGACGGCGGCCCTAATGGAGACTGATGCGTCGTTGACGACGTTGATGTGCATGTTTGCGGGCAGGCTGGCCTGCAACTCCGGGAGCTTGGCCTTGATGGCATCGACCACGGCAACGGTGTTTGCACCCGGCTGGCGCTGTACGGACAGCACGATGGCAGGCGTACCGTCCAGCCAGCTACCCTGATTGACGACCTCCACGCTGTCCTTGACGGTTGCGACGTCCTGCAGGCGCACAATGCGACCATTCGGGTTGGCGATGATGAGTGTGCTGAAGGATGCGGCATCGGTGCGCTGGGTCGATGCGTCCAGCGTCAGAGCCTGCGACGAGTTCTGGAGCGTGCCGATTGGCGACTGGTCGTTGGCGGCGGCAAGCGTGTCGGAAAGACCGTCCAGCGAAATGCCGCGACTGGCAAGCTTCGACGGATCGACCTCGACGCGCACCGCATAGGTCTTCGCGCCGAAAATCTGTGCCTGGGCGACGCCGGAAATCGTCGATAGCGCGGGCGAAATGACGTTTTCCGCCAGATCGTCCATCTTGGTGAGTTCGGCCCCGTCGCCTGTCACGGCTAGGATGATGACGGCGGCATCTGCCGGGTTTGCCTTACGGTAACTTGGCGGCGATGTCATGTTATCGGGCAATTGCCGCTGGGTGCGGGCAATAGCGGCCTGCACGTCGGCAGCGGCGGCATCTATATTGCGGGACAGATTGAACTGAATGGTGATCTGGGTGCTGCCAAGCGAGGAACTGGCGGTAATCGTATCAATACCGGCAATGGTTTCGAACTGCTTGATAAGCGGCGTGGCAACGGAACTCGCCATCGTATCCGGTGCGGCACCGGCAAGCTGTGCGGACACGTTGATGGTCGGGAAATCCGCCTGCGGAAGGGCGGCGACCGGCAGGTTGCGATAGGCGGAAACACCGGCCAGGAGAACGCCGATCATCAGCAGGATCGTCGCCACTGGCCTGCGGATGAATATTTCAGAAATATTCATAGCGCAGCCCCGTTCTGGGAAATCTTGGCGCCAGCATCTGCGCCTTCACTCGGGTTTTTCACCATCACATGGCTGCCGTTCGTCAGGCTGGCCTGACCTTCGGTGACCAGAGCGTCGCCTTCCTTCAGCCCGTCCGAAACACCGGCGAGATTGCCGTTGCTGAGCGCCACGGTCACCTTGCGCTGTTCGACAGTATTATCAGGCTTGACCACAAAGCTGCTGTAGCCGTCGGAATGCGGCTGAAGCGCCACCATGGGTACGATAACCAGATTATCCGCTTGCCCCGCATTGACCGAGACCTTGAGCGACTGGCCGGGCCAGAACCTTTCAGCATCATTTTCCAGCAGCATGCGCAGTTTGAATGTGCCCGAGGCCGCGTCGACATTGTTGTCTATGAACACGATCTTGCCGGTGGCGGGACTATTATCGGCACCCGCTTGCGTCGGCGTGACGTCTGCGGTCAGGCTGTTGTTTGCCATGGTGGAACGTATAATATCCAGGTCCGGCTCTGGCAGCACGAACTCCGCATAGACGGGCCGCATCTGCGTCAACTGCGCCACATTCGCTCCGGGTGCGACATAGGCGCCTGCCGAAAACAGGACAGCGCCCAGCTTGCCATCGAATGGCGCCCTGATCTGGGTTTGCGACAGGGTAACATTGTCTGCGGCGATATTGGCCTGATCGACCAGCAGGGTGGCAGCAGCCTGTTTTGCAGTGGCGCTGGCATCGCTGACTTGTTGCTGGGTGTCTACGCCGGTTTTGGCCAAAGTCTCGACCCTGCTCAGAGTGGCATTGGCGGAATCCAGAGTGGCCTGATCCTTGGCGAGTTGTGCCTGATCGCGCTGGATATTGGCCTTGATCGTTCTGTCATCGATCTGCACCAAGAGATCGCCTGCCTTGACCTCCGCGCCATCCTTGGCCAGCACATTGGCAACGATGCCGGAAATGGGGCTGGTCAGTGCCGTGGACGCTACTGGCACGATAGTGCCGATGGTCTGTCGCGTGACCGGCAACGAGCCGGATTTCGCAACGGCAACCGTCACTGTAACGGCGCGCCCGCCTGCCTGACCTCCACCACCACGCCTGTCGCCGTTTTTAGACTGGCTGCTGCCGGATGCGTGCGCGCTTTCCTGCGGAGCCGCAGTTTGGCTCGCCCAGGCTGGCAAATAGGGTTGGAGATCGCTGCGGTAGACAAAAAGCAGAGCAGAAATCGCTGCGACTACCACAAAGGTCATAATGTACTTCATACGGAAGTCCTTTGGAGGATGTTAATCCGATGGACAGAAGGCGTGTCATATGTCGCAGAGCGGACTTCGTTGAGCTTGGTCACTGAAGATCAGTTTCGCTTTACTCACTCCGGCATCATTCCGCAGGCAGTATAATTCATGAGAAATGACGGTTGTACTACGCCTTGCAAATCCCGCCGGATACCACCCTCAATGCGCGACTTGCACCCGACGAAAGTGCCGTTGCTTCCTGCAACACTAAACGCTCGAAACACTGAAAACGGAAGGTGGTGGAAGATTAAATTACTGTAATCTGTGACAAATTTAGAAAATTATGAAATGCAGATTGGCGCGTAATTGCGCTGGCGCAGCAGGTTCAGTCCGTCAGCCTGAACTCCAGCATGACGTTTCGCTGTAAAAAAGAGTGATTGTCATCGGACACGAGAATGAGGCGGCGGGAACCATCTGGCCCCTCTATCACATCCATGCCTTCCATGTTGTCGATCTGGTTCGACAAATCGGCTTCGATGAGGATGTCTCCGTCCACGACCGCACCGGGCCTGATCGTGTCTCCCTTGATTCGTCGAATGCGCATGCCGACACCTTGGGCAAAATTGAAGCGCCGCTCCAGAAGCAGCAGATCGCCATCGCCGAGGAAAACGCCATCCGTGACCGAATACAAGCTATCCTTCACCACCGCGAATAGGCCCTTACGCGGCCCCTCCAGAACGGCAGCGAAGAGATGACCTTGGCTGTCGACGCTGGCCTCTGCCACGGTAACCATGGCACCTTTCAAAGGTCCATCGGCGGGAGAAAGCGCTAAGGTCTCCATGCCCGCATTGCGACGAAACTCACTGTCAGGGATGAGATGCGGCAAACGCTCCACGGGCTTTGCTGTAGCGCGTCCATTGATCGGATAGATATCGATCCGGGGCCGTTGTTCGTAACTGACGAAGGCCTGCCCCTCGCGCAGAGCCAGCCCTTCTGAGTCCATATCGACTTTCCGCTTCGCTTCCTGTCCGTTTTCGTCCAGCATCGGATTAATCTGGACATGCGAGAGGTCAGCAAGCTTGCCGGATGAGCCGCGCTCGATGGAACCATTCAGCCAGTGACCGGTGTCCAGCACGGCGAGAAAACTCTTGCCGTCTTCCATGAAACGAATGCTGGAGATGGCACCGAAAAGCGGCTCGGGGGACTTCAGGATCAATCCACCGACAAATTCCAGTTTGCCGAAGCGGGTCTGTTCAGAGCCGACCTTGAAGGCAGAGATAGGAGTGGCAGTGACCGTAACGTCAACGGTGGACGCGGCCATTGCGGATGGATAAAGCGCCGAAAGGGCGAGCAGCAAGCCCATGAAGGCAGCCCTGACAGACTGCATCATCGCGGGCCGCCCGTCAGTTTAAACGGCACGGCGCATCCTGCCGCCGCGGCGCGGAGCCGTGCTGGTATCTTCAAACAGAGCGGCGAGCTGCTCCGTCATCGCACCGGCCAACTCATCCGCATCCACGATGGTAACCGCGCGGCGATAGTAGCGTGTCACGTCGTGACCGATGCCGATGGCCAGCAGCTCGACGGAGGACCGTGTTTCAATCTGCTCGATGACGGCGCGAAGATGCCGTTCCAGATAGTTGCCGGGATTGACCGACAAGGTGGAATCATCAACCGGCGCACCGTCCGAAATCATCATCATGATCTTGCGCTGCTCGGGGCGATTGATCAGGCGGTTATGGGCCCACATCAGGGCTTCGCCATCGATATTTTCTTTCAGCAGGCCCTCGCGCATCATCAGACCGAGGTTGCGACGCGCCCGACGCCATGGCGCGTCTGCGGATTTGTAGACGATGTGGCGCAAATCGTTCAGGCGACCGGGCGATGGCTGCTTGCCACCCGCCAGCCACTGCTCGCGCGACTGTCCACCCTTCCAGGCCTTGGTCGTGAAGCCGAGAATTTCGACCTTGACGCCGGACCGTTCCAGCGTGCGCGCCAGAATATCGGCGCAGGTGGCGGCAACCGTGATCGGGCGACCGCGCATAGAGCCGGAATTATCGATGACCAGCGACACGACCGTATCGCGGAACTTCGTATCGCGTTCCTTCTTGAAGGACAGCGGCTGCATAGGGTCGATGATGAGGCGAACCAGACGGGCGGGATCGAGATAACCCTCTTCCAGATCGAAGTCCCAGGAGCGGTTCTGCTGCGCCATCAGGCGGCGCTGCAAGCGGTTGGCCAAGCGACCAACGGCGCCCTGCAAATGTGCAAGTTGCTTGTCGAGGAAGGCGCGAAGGCGGTCCAGCTCAGCTTCGTCGCACAGTTCCTCGGCAGAAATCTCCTCGTCGAATTCCTGCGTGAAGATGCGGTAATCCACCTTCTCGTTGAAATCGTCGAAAGGGCTGCTGGGGCGGCGCGTTTCGCCGGGCGTTTCGGAATCCTCATCGAGGTCGTCGGACATTTCGTCCTCCGACATCTCGGCGCCATCCATTTCGCCGTCTTCCATCTGCTCCTGAGAGGCTTCGCTCTCTTCGGCAGGGGCGGCATCGGATCCAGCTTCTTCTTCAACCTGCTCGTCCTGCGTTTCGTTGCTGGCGGGCTGGTCTTCTTCGCTCTCGGTTTCCTGACTTTCTGGCTGATCCTCTTCGTCGCCGAAATCTTCGGCCATCTGCATGGAGGTCAGCATCTTGCGGATGAGCCTGGAGAATGCCTTCTGGTCTTCGACCACGGTCGAGATGTCGCGAAGGTCGGCAGAGGCCTTGTCTTCAATGAAAGGACGCCAGAGGTCGAGCACCTTGCCGGCGCTTTCAGGCGGCTTTTCGCCGGTCAGCTTCTCGCGAACCATCATCGCCACGGCTTCCGCCAGCGGCGCATCTTCCTGGGTGTTGATGTTGACGAAATTCGCCTTGGCGTATTTCTCGGTGTTCATGGCGCGAATATTGGAGGCCATGCCGGGCATGCGTCTGGCACCTATGGATTCGACACGCGCCTGTTCCACGGCATCGAAGATCAACCGTGCATCCGGCCCTTGTGGCGCCATGCTGGCGTGAACATCGGCGTCGTGGCAGGCAAGGCGCAGAGCCATGGAATCGCCCAGACCACGGGTCACGGCAATTTCCTGGGCAGTCGGCTTCTTGGAGATTTCCGGCAGGCGCATGCGCTCGCCGGCGAGACCCGGACGTTCGTTGGCGAAGACGACTTCGACTTCGCTGTCACCAGCGATAGAGCGGACGCATCCTGTGATAGCCTGACGCAGCGGTTCTGCGTCGATCATCATTCCGGATTTGGGTCTCACATTGTCGCCGCGGCCTGCCATGGTCTTTCCTGTCGATTCTGAACGTCACCCACCTGCGCATTCGCAGACAGGGTGACGTCTTCAACTCATCGGTGATGTCCTCGGAAGTGCCGGGGAGATCAGGCGCTCAGAACGATGTTCGCAGCGCTTTCCTTCAGTTCGACGCCGAATGCGCGCTGATACTGCTCAGCCACCAGCGTCCGCTCCAGCTCGTCGCACTTGTTGAGGAAGGTGACACGGAACGCGAAGGCGATATCGCCGAAAATATCGGCATTTTCCGCCCAGGTGATGACCGTACGCGGGCTCATGACCGTGGACAGATCGCCATTGATGAAGGCTGAACGGGTCAGGTCGGCGACGCGCACCATCTTCGACGCAGTTTCGCGGCCCTTGGCATTGTCGAGGCTCTTGACCTTGGCCACGACGATGTTCACTTCCTGCTCATGCGGCAGATAGTTCAGCGTCGTCACGACAGACCAACGGTCCATCTGCGCCTGGTTGATCTGCTGCGTGCCGTGGTAGAGGCCGGTCGTATCACCGAGACCAACCGTGTTGGCCGTCGCAAAAATACGGAATGCAGGGTGAGGACGAATAACGCGGCTCTGGTCGAGCAGGGTCAGGCGACCGGACGATTCTAGTACGCGCTGAATGACGAACATCACATCCGGGCGTCCGGCATCATACTCATCGAAGACCAGCGCGACATTGTGCTGGTAGGCCCAGGGCAGAATGCCGTCCTTGAATTCGGTGACCTGTTTGCCGTCTTTCAGAACGATGGCGTCTTTGCCGACGAGGTCGATACGGCTGACATGGCTATCGAGGTTGACGCGAACGCAAGGCCAGTTGAGGCGGGCCGCAACCTGCTCGATATGGGTGGACTTACCCGTGCCGTGGAAACCGGACACCATGACGCGTCGGTTGTGAGCAAAGCCTGCGAGAATGGCCAGCGTCGTATCGCGGTCGAACAGGTAGTCCGGGTCCAGATCCGGCACATAGGCGTCGCCTTGAGAATAGGCGGGCACGCGCAGGTCCGTATCGATGCCGAACACGTCTCTTACCGAAACGGTGGTGTCCGGCAGGTTGGTAATATCCAGGTCAATTTTGCTCATAACGTCTCCAAGGCGGGTAGCAGCCACCCGGCCACATATCTATCAGGCGATCACGGAAAGGGCTTAGCAGAAACCGGCTTGCTTTAACAATTGGTAGGCTTGAATAACAGCCCGAAAACGCTCTTCCGAACCACGATCACCACCATTAGCATCAGGATGGTGCTTTTTGACAAGGTCCTTGTAGCTCCGTTTGATATCATCCTGCGTCGCATTCACAGAAAGACCGAGCGTATCGAATGCTTTTTGCTCCAGCGTCTTCAGCTTGCGGCTCTGCTGGTAACGCGGACCGCCAGTGCGCCCCTGCCCCGTTGCTGAAAAACCGAAGGGGTCGCGGATGCGCGCATTGGCAGCACCGGAACGCAGGGTCGAATGCAGCGGGCTGTCACTGGCCGTCTTGTTCACACCCACCGTCCAGGTGGGGCGATGACCGGTGATCGCCTCCTTCTGGTAGCGGGCGATCTCGGTGTCCGACAGACCGGAAAAATAATTATAGCCTTTGTTGTAATCCTTCACATGCTCGAAACAGAACATGAAGAATTGCCCTTCGGCGTTGCGGCCGACGGGGGCTCGGTGGGCGCCCGGCTTGTCGCACCCATCCCACTGGCAGGTCGGGGGCTGAACTTCAGGCTCCCGTTCCCGTTTGCGGCGTGTGCGAATGCGGTCGAAGTATTTCGAATCCAGTTTCATGGTATTCCAATTATGGTGCGCGAATACGCGCACAACAAGAATTGACAAAGCAGAATGTTCCGGGTTCTTAGATAACCCTTTTTTTGCAGGCACCACTGATTTGGAAAGGCAACCAATGTCCCTACGCGAGAGCATAGAAAACAAGCTGAAAGAGACGTTTTTGCCGACCCGGCTAAACGTCATCGATGAGAGCCACATGCATGCCGGGCATCAGCCCGATATGACCGGCACCGGTGAAACACACATGCGTGTTCAGATAGTGTCTGAAAGTTTTTCCGGCAAGTCACGCGTCGACCGCCACCGAGCCGTCAACGCGGTTTTGAAACCAGAGTTGGACGCAGGCCTGCACGCGCTTGCCCTTGAGGTCGCAGCACCTGGGGAAACCACCCGGTTCTGAGGGTAGCCTCAGCCCGGATTTTTTTCGTTTAGGAACGACTGAACCTCTGATGCGGCGACATCATCGGCTACGAAGGATTGGCCGATGCCGTGGGTGAGAATGAAGGACAGCTTGCCGCCCTTCACCTTCTTGTCCTGCGCAATCGCTGTCATCAGCGTTTCCACCGGCGGCAGGGCGCCGGGAATGTCCTTCATGGTGGTCGGCAGACCAACTGCCTTCAGATGCGCCTCCACACGGGCGGCATCATCGGGGCTTGCGAGATTGAGGCGGGCGGAAAACTGGTGGGCCAGCACCATGCCGATGGCAACGCCTTCGCCATGGACCAGCCGCGCACTGTCATATTCCGTTGCGCTTTCCAGTGCGTGGCCAAAGGTGTGGCCGAGATTGAGCAGCGCGCGAATGCCATGCTCCTTCTCATCCGCCACGACGACATCCGCCTTGGCCTGACAACTGACGGCAATCGCCTGAATACGAGCGGGGCCTCCACGCAAAACGTCGGCCCAGTTCTTCTCGAGCCATTCGAAGAACTCCGGCATGTCGATCAAGCCGTATTTCACGACCTCCGCATAGCCAGCGCGGAACTCACGCGGGCTCAGCGTATCGAGAACAGCAGTATCGGCCAGAACGAGGTCAGGCTGATGGAAGACGCCGATGAGGTTCTTGCCGTGACGGGAATTGATGCCGGTCTTGCCACCGACGGAAGAGTCCACCTGCGCTAGCAGCGACGTCGGGATTTGCACGAAACGCACACCGCGCCGCACGACACCGGCGGCAAAGCCTGCGAGATCGCCGATGACGCCACCACCCAGTGCAATCACGGCATCGTTACGCTCCACACGCGCCGCCAGAACCGTGTCGCAGACGGTCATCAGATGCTCGAAGCTCTTGGTCTTTTCGCCTGCTGGCAATGTCAACGAGACGGCTTCAATGCCATCCGTCTGCAAACCATCCACCAGCGCTTCCAGATACAGCGGCGCGACATGCTCGTCGGTGATGATGGCTGCGCGCTTACCCTTAAGTCGCGAGGAAATTTCTCCACCGGCACGCCCCACGAGACCGGGACCGATCAGAATATCATATGCGCGGTCACCGAGCGGCACATGGACAAGGCGTTCATCGGTCAGCATGTCTTGAGACGTCATTACATCAGGCCTTCTGCTCTGCACCGACGATCGCTTCCAGCACTTCGTTCACGATGACATCCGTGCGGACATTGCGTGACTCTATCGTTATGTCGGCTTCTTCATATATGGGGTAACGGCGATCCATCAGCGCCTGTAAGGTCGCTTTTGGGTTCTCTGTCTTGAGCAGAGGACGGTTGTCGCGTTTATTGACGCGCTCCCACAGCACTTCCAGATCGGCTTTCAACCACACGGACAGACCGCCACGCTTGATGTGTTTGCGGGTGGTGTCATTGACGAATGCGCCGCCGCCTGTCGAAACGATCTTGGGGCCGCCGCGCAGCAACCTCTTGATGACGCGTTTTTCAAGCGCACGAAACTCGTCCTCACCATAGGACGCGAACAGTTCGGAAATCGACATGCGGGACACGCGCTCGATCTCGGCATCGGTATCGACGAAGGGAATTTTCAGCTGTTGTGCGACAAGCCTGCCGATGGCGGATTTGCCCGCACCCATCAATCCCACAAAAACGAGGTTTCTTCTGCCGAGCTTGGCCCGCGCTCTTTCCCCTATCGATTTCTCACCCATGGCTGGGTAAAAACTTGTGTTGTTCTCGATCATGAATGATGGTCCGTTTGGCATCGGTATCTGCAAATGTTTACCAAGCGTCAAGCCAAATCGCGCTCTATAGAAAGAGAATCACTGAGAAGAGGCAACCGCGACTGCGGGGTTCTGGCCTTGTCTAAGCCCGCAACGCTTCTGATATGAGATAGCCGACTGCACCGGAGTGTCCATGCCCACCCTTTTTCGCTTCATCTTCGTGCTGGCCGCCATAGCGGGCATCATCTATGGCAGCATGCTGTCGCTGGTCATGTTGGTCGAGCCGAGGGAACGCGAGATCACGGTGAGGATACCGTCCGAGCGGCTGAACCCGTCTACGCCCTGATGAATGGAAGGGCGATGCCGATGGCCGGTCAGGACGCCGCGAGGCTGGAAAGCTTTTTGGAAATGATGAGCGCCGAACGGGGCGCCGCCGTCAACACGCTGACGTCCTATGAGCACGACCTGACCGACCTCACGGACTTCCTGAAAGAGCGAAAGGTACCGATCAGCGAGGCCGCAACCTCTGACCTTTCCGCCTATCTGGAACATCTTTCCGCGCAAGGTTTCGCCGCCACATCCCAGGCGAGACGGCTGTCTTCCATGCGGCAGTTCTACAAATTTCTCTATTCCGAAGGACTGCGCGGCGATGACCCCACGGGCATCCTTGATGCGCCGCGAAAAGGACGATCCCTGCCCAAAACCATGAGCGTTGCCGACGTGACCGCGCTTCTGGCACAGGCATCGAAAGAAGCGGAGACGGAAGGTCCGGGCCAGATGGCACGCATACGGATGCATCTTCTGCTGGAGCTTCTCTACGCCACCGGCATGCGCGTGAGCGAACTCGTCTCGCTCCCGGCCACGCTTCTGCGGCACGAAGGACGTTTCCTGATGATCCGCGGCAAGGGCAACAAGGACCGGATGGTGCTGCTGTCGCGCACGGCCATGCAGGCGATGGACGCCTATGACAAGGCAAAGAAGGTACTGGTGCCTCGAAAGGAAGGCGCGCCTGAAAGCGCGTGGCTGTTTCCTTCCAACGGCAAGGAAGGCCACTTGCCACGCCAGGTCTTTGCTCGCGATCTCAAAGATATCGCCATCAGGGCTGGGCTTTCACCATCGAGCATTTCTCCGCATGTCATGCGGCATGCCTTTGCCAGCCACCTATTGCAAAATGGGGCCGACCTGCGCGCCGTGCAGGAACTGCTTGGCCATTCGGACATTTCCACGACACAAATATATACACATGTGCTGGAAGAACGGCTTCAGGAACTGGTACAAACACACCACCCTCTTGCCAAACAGTCCAAAAACCTTGATTAGAGCGACCGGAACCGCCGGAACCAACCGGTCAAACCTTGCGCAAAACGATCGGAACAGGATCTCATGCACAACTACCTCGACTTCGAAAAACCTATCTCGGACCTGGAAGGCAAGATTCTCGAGTTGAAGAAACTCGCGGCCGAAGACGAGAGCATAGATACCTCGGAGGAGATTTCACGCCTTGAATCGCGCGTTCAGGATGCGATGCAGGACATCTACTCCAAGCTGAACGCCTGGCAGAAAACGCAGGTCGCGCGTCATCCGCAGCGCCCTCATTTCGTTGATTATGCCAAGGCCCTCTTCACGGATTTCACACCGCTGGCGGGTGACCGCAAGTTTGCCGAAGATGCCGCCATTCAGGCCGGTCTCGCCCGCTTCAATGGACAGCCCGTCGCCATCATCGGTCAGGAAAAGGGCAGCGACACCAAGTCGCGCCTGAAACACAATTTTGGTAGCGCCCGGCCCGAAGGTTACCGCAAGGCAATCCGCGTGCTGGAACTGGCCGACCGCTTCAACCTGCCCGTCGTCACACTGATCGACACCGCAGGTGCCTATCCAGGCGTTGGCGCCGAAGAGCGCGGACAGGCCGAAGCCATCGCGCGGTCGACCGAAATGTGCCTGAACGCCAAGGTTCCGATCGTTTCAGTCGTCATCGGCGAAGGCGGTTCGGGCGGCGCGATTGCAATTGCGACCGGCAACCGCGTCTACATGCTGGAACACTCCATCTATTCGGTTATCTCACCGGAAGGTGCGGCCTCCATTCTCTGGCGCGATTCGACACGCGCCAAGGAAGCCGCCACCAACATGCGGATCACATCAGACGATCTGAAATCGCTGGGCGTGATCGATGGCATCATTCCCGAGCCAATGGGCGGCGCACATCGTGATCCGGCCAAAGTCATCGAAGCCACCGGCAAGACAATCGACGCTGCGTTGCGTGAACTCGTTCCGCAGGCCGGTACACAGCTGCGCTCCGAGCGCCGCCAAAAGTTCCTCGATATCGGTCGCAGCCTCTAAGCCGATTCGACCTTCAAAAAGATACGCCCGCCTGTGAAAGCAGGTGGGCTTTTTTGTGCCTGTCAGTGGTTAAACGGAATCGTCTGCTTTTGTTCGATAAAAGTGAACAACTTAACCAATCTCGCAGCAACGTCTTGCATATAGCTGCAACGCTGGATTACTTACGGAATATCTAAAAATACGGGGCATGCGTTGGCAAAATTATCTGCGTTCATTCGCCGGACACTCGTCATGTTGGGGCTGGGTGTTGCGCTGCTTGTAGGAATGGTCGCGACATCGCTCTGGCTGGTACAGGCCAACAACAAATACTCGCAGGAAACCGCAGAACTGCGCCGTTTGCGCGCCTCCATTCTCGATGTGCTGACGACGGTTCAGGATGCTGAGACGGGGCAGCGTGGCTTTCTTCTGACGGGAGACGAACGCTACCTCGCGCCCTATCAGGACGCTCTTGCGACATTTGCGAAAAAGCGGGAGCTTCTGGCAGAACGCATTGGCGACCGGCCACAATATGTCGGCGATCTCGATGCGTTGCAGGCCAATCTCGACGCTAAACTGACCGAGATCGGTCGCGGTATCGATCTGGTGAAAGCCAATCGGACGCCAGAGGCAATCGAACTGGTGCGCAGCGACACCGGTCTCGCCTATATGCGCAGCATTCGCGAGACGCTCGATCACTTCCAGCAAATGACGGACGACCGCCTGCGCATCATCGTTGCCGAACAATTATCTGCCGCGCAAAACCTGCAATGGGTGACGATTGTCGGCGCAGTCGCCATTCTGGCCATTCTCGGCGGCACGCTGGCGCTTATCTTCAAATACATCCGCGAACTGATGCGGGCACGTGAAGAAGTGGATGAGTTGAACCGTGGGCTGGAAGAACGCGTGGACGAAAGAACACGTGACCTCATTCGCGCCAATCAGGAAATCCAGCGTTTCGCCTACATCGTCACCCATGATCTGCGCGCGCCGCTGGTCAACATCATGGGTTTTCTGTCGGAGTTCGACGCCTCGCTGAAACCGGTGCAGGCCTTTGTGCTTGCCGATGGCAGCCCGCTGTCTGAACGGGACATTCAGGACGCCAAGCTGGCCGTGAAAGAGGATTTACCGGAAGCCATGGGCTTCATCCGGTCTTCGACACGCAAGATGGACCAGTTGATCAACGCCATCCTGAAAATTTCCCGCGATGGCCGCAGAAAATTGCAGGCGGAAAAAGTCGATCTCAAGGAGCTGCTGACGTCGGCAGCAGCCAGCGTGCAACATCAGGTGACGGCGGTAGACGGCAGCATCGACGTGGATGTCCAGAGCTTCACCGTTATCAGCGACAGGATTTCGCTGGACCAGATTCTCGGAAACCTGTTCGACAATGCGGTAAAGTACCAGATGCCGGGTCGTCCGTTGAACATCACCGCCCGCATTCTGCCGCAGGGACGTGGGGTCGTGCGTGTCGATGTCAGCGATAATGGTCGTGGCATCGCCGAGGACGATTACGAGCGCATCTTCGAACTCTTCCGCCGCGCGGGGGAACAGGACCAGCAGGGAGAAGGCATCGGCCTTGCCCATGTGCGGTCACTCATCAGAAATTTAGGTGGAGACATTACGGTCGTCTCCGAACTCGGCAAGGGCAGCACGTTCCACCTGACGCTGCCGACAGACCTTCGAAAAATCACGCGAGGAAGCGACATATGAAAGCCACGGGCCAGGAAGTTACGATCGTCATGGTCGAAGACGATGAAGGCCATGCGCGCCTCATCGAAAAGAACGTGCGGCGCGCAGGTGTCAACAACGAGATCGTGCCGTTTACGCTCGGTCACAAGGCTCTTGATTTCATTCTGGGACCTGAACGCGACGGACTGGTCAGCAAGGATCGCTACCTGCTGATCTTGCTGGACCTGAATTTGCCGGATATGTCCGGGATCAAGATTCTGGAGCAGATCAAGAGCAACGAATACACCAAGCGTCTTCCGGTGGTTGTTCTGACGACGACGGATGACGAAACCGAAATTCAGAAGTGCTATGATCTTGGCGCCAATGTCTATATCACCAAGCCGGTGGATTATGAGGGCTTTGCCACAGCAATCAGAAATCTCGGCCTCTTCTTCTCCGTAATTCAGGTTCCGTGAAAGCTTAATGACGTTGCGAATCCTTTATGTCGATGACGACCCAACGCTCGCGAAGCTCGCGCAGCGCGTTCTCGGTCGCCACGACATAACCGTCGTTCATGCCGCCTCGGTTAGCGCGGGGCTGGAGGAATTCCGGGCCGATACCTTCGATGCCGTAGTTCTCGACCACTATTTCCAGAACGGCACGGGCCTGCAATTTCTGGCAGGCATTGGCGACGCTGCCCGCGATATCCCTGTTCTCTACGTCACCGGAGCGAGCGAAGCGCAGGTCGCGATCGATGCACTGAAGGCGGGTGCCGCCGACTATGTCATCAAGAATGTTGCGGATGATTTCTTTCCGCTTCTGCTGAATTCCATCCAGCAGGCACGGGAGAACTTCCAGCTGCGCCGCGAAAAGGAAGAAGCGGAGCGGCAGTTGGTTCAGGCCAAGGAGCGGGCCGAGTTGATGGCGAAGGAGATGAACCACCGCATCGCCAACAGCCTGTCGCTCGTTTCCGCCATGATCCGCATGCAGTTGAACGCGGTGGCAACCGAAGAGGCCCGCACGGCGCTTCTGGAAACCCAAAGCCGCATCTCGGCCATCGCCGGTGTTCACCGAAGCCTTTACACGGCGGATAATGTGGGGGAAGTCGAGCTCGCCTCCTATCTCTCATCGATCACCCAGGACCTCGCGCGATCTGCTCGCGACAACGAGAAAATCCGCATCGAGACGGACATGGACACGGTGAAGGCAACGCCCGATCAGGCCGTTGCGCTGGGCGTGATCGTTACCGAACTTACGACGAATGCCCTGAAATACGCCTATCCAGGTGGGGAGGGCGAAATTCGCATTCGTCTGAAAACGGAAGACAGAATTGTACGTCTGTTCGTCGAAGATGACGGCGTCGGCATCG
The DNA here is from genome assembly GCF_030209855.1 of Agrobacterium sp. lyk4-40-TYG-31. Lineage (NCBI taxonomy): Bacteria > Pseudomonadati > Pseudomonadota > Alphaproteobacteria > Hyphomicrobiales > Rhizobiaceae > Agrobacterium > Agrobacterium sp. lyk4-40-TYG-31. Next base: position 95,425 of record NZ_JARVRE010000002.1, on the reverse strand, counting down.
ATGGCACGACCCCGCCCAAGGGAACAGGCCTCGGCACACGCCTGATCGGCGCCATGGCGCAGAGCTTGCGAGCCACCGTCAGCCAGTCGGCAACACCATCCTCGCAGGGCGCCACGATTTGCGTCCAGTGGGAAGAAGGCGCTCCTTCCCACTAAACGACAATTTTGTTCACATAGGCTCGAGCCCGGGTGCCATCGCAATCGATTGCGAAACCGGAGCGCCGGACATCACGACGATAGGCGTCCTGTCCGGCACGCGGTTGTAAAGATCGATGATGTCCTGGTTCATCAGGCGCACGCAGCCTGAAGATACCGATTTGCCGATGGTCCACCATTCCGGCGAGCCGTGCAGACGGTAGATCGTGTCCTGCCCGTCCTTGAAGATGTAAAGCGCCCGTGCGCCCAGGGGATTGTTGAGGCCGGGCGCCATGCCGCCATTTGCTGCGCTATAAGGCGCGAGTTCCGGCTGGCGACCGATCATCTCATCGGGCGGCGTCCAGCGCGGCCACTGACGCTTGTACTGAATGACGCCCCGGCCAGCCCACTCGAAACCCGCACGACCCAGGCCCACGCCATAGCGCATGGCCTGATTATTTTCATAGGTCAGGTAGAGAAAGTGATTGGCGGTATCGACGACAATAGTGCCGGGGCGCTCGCCAGTCGGGTTTTCGACCATCTGTCGGTAAAAGCGCGGCGGAATTTTCTCATAGGGGATGGCTGGCAGCGGGAACTGCTCATCCGGTTTCGCGCCGTAAATCTCTGCATAGAAAGGATCGGCCACCGGCCGGCTATTTTGCGCCACCTCGCGCGGTGTCGTGGTGCAGCCGGCAAGCGCGGTCAACGCCAGACCTCCCGTACCGAAGAGGAAAGACCTGCGGGTGGTATCACTGGTTATCAAGTTTTGTCCTTACAAGGTTCATCTCGCACCCGCAAACGGGTCTGCGAGCGCCGCTTCCGGGCGGCTGATCGGGTATTTCGTGCCTGAGACTTTCTCCGCCATGCTTTTTGCGCCGTTGTTCTTCAACAATGCGCGGAAACTTGGATGCATGCCGCCATCGACATAGGCGGTGACAGCGCTGGAAGAGCTTTCATTCAAGGCCGAAGCCAGTTTCTGCTGTTCGGCGCTCAGCTTTGCAGCAATTGCAGGCTGCGGCTGATTGATGACCGGAGGGCAACTTGCCAGCGGATCGGTCGGTTCACCGCCCGCAAATTCGCTGTTGAAAACATAGCGGCGACCGCAGACCGAGACTTTCGGTTGCTGTCTGGTCAGTTCGAAGGAATCGTAGCCTTCTTTCAATGTCTTCCAGAAGGGGAAGTTAGGGTCGTTCTTATAGGCAGCAAGGTTGCGCGCCGTCATGCGGAACGGATAGGCCTGCACCTGGAACTGGTTCTGCCCGCCCTTGAGGGCGCGGTCGACGATGGCGTAGATCTCGCCAACCTGCTGGTCCGTCATGGCGTAGCACCCGGACGATGAGCACGCGCCATGCACCATCAGCGCCTCGCCGGTGTAGCCAAGTGCCGATTCCAGACGGTTCGGATAGCCCAGATTGAACGAAACGTAATATTGCGAGTTGGGGTTCAGCATGCCTGAAGAGACATGGTAGAAACCTTCTGGTGCCTGCCGGTCGCCACTCTTGGTTTTGGGACCGAGTTTACCGGACCAGCGGCACATGGGGTAGGACTTGAACAGCGCGTAGTTGCCTGTTTTGTCCACCTTCCATACTTCCAGTTCACTCTCCTGCTTGAATATGCGCACGAGAACCGGACTTTCCGGCTTCATGCCTTTCGCAGCCATGGAGGCAGCAACTTTCGAGGAAAGCTTGGGAGGCGCGCGGTCAGCGCTGTCGAGACCAAGAGAGGTACAGGCCGCGAGCGCGCCGCAAAGCGCCGCAACGCACGTCGCACGCGCAATAGCGCCATAAATGCCTTGCAGCTTCGCAGGGATGAACCTCGAAAAAATGGTATCAGTCATAAAAACGCCTTGCCCGCCTCGGTCAGCGAAACCGTACATAGAGAAGTTGGCCGCATGACGGCAACCAGCTGTGGGACAAACTGTCGTGAATTTGCGTTACAGCTTCGTTAATCATACGAACACAAGACGGTGAGACAGGCGTTAAACTAGTAGCCCCTGCCCGCCATCGATCCAGACCGGCGTGCCCGTAATGTGGCGGGACTTGCTGCCGGCCAAAAACGCGATGACATCCGCCACGTCCTGGCTGCTGCCCGCCTTTCCGTCCGAAATCGGGATCGCGCCTTCCGGCCACTCCACGGGAATGGCCGTTTCGTGCTTGTCGCGAATCTGAGTGTTGTCATCGATGTCGGTTTCGATTGCACCGGGGCAGACGGCGTTGACGCGAATGCCATAGCGGGCAAGTTCGAGCGCAAGCTGCTGCGCCATGGCGAGTTGTCCGGCTTTCGTGACGGAATAGGCGGTGGCGCCGGGCGAGGTGAAGGTCCTAGTGCCGTTGATGGAGGACACGATGACAATGGAGCCACCTGCGGCCCTCATATGGGGAACGGCCTTGTTGATGGTCAGATAGGTGCCGCGCAGATTGATGTTGATGGTTTGATCCCACTCTTCGGGTTTCAGGTCCTCGATAGGTGCCCAGACCCCGTTGATGCCCGCATTGGCAACGACGACATCGAGACGACCGAAACGGTCCACCAGTTCCGACATCGCATCAGCCATCTGTTCCTCATGGGCGATATCAGCGACAAGCACGAGTGCTTCGGCATTGGCCGCGCGAACCTCCGTAGCAACGGCGTCAAGCTCTTGCCTGGTGCGGCCCAACAGGCCAATGGAGTAACCTTCGGCTGCGAGAGTGAGTGCCGTGGCGCGCCCTATTCCCGAGCCTGCACCCGTTACCAAAGCCACCTTTGCAATTGTCATACTAGTCTCCTCAGGTCATTGTCTTTCAATCGATCTCTTGGAAACAACAGAAGACGTCCCGCCTTGTTCCAGCCAAACCGGACCTCATGACCATCTTACCCGAGACCTTCTACAAGAGAGACGCCGTCATCGTCGCCGAGGAACTGATCGGCTGCACACTGCACATCCATCAGACCAGCGGCATCATCGTCGAGACGGAAGCCTACCGCCCTGACGATCCGGCATCCCACAGCTTCAACGGCATGACGCCGCGCAACCGCATCATGTTCGGGCCACCGGGCCATCTCTACGTTTACCGCTCCTATGGCCTGCACTGGTGCGCCAACATCGTATGCGAGCCCGGCTCAGCCGTGTTGATCCGCGCGCTAGAACCGAGGACTGGCCTCGACATGATGGCGTTGCGCCGCAATGGTACGGAGGTGACCAATCTATGTTCGGGACCCGGGAAACTGGCGCAAGCGTTGGGGATCACGCGAGAGATGGATGGCCTGCCGCTCGACCGCGAGCCATGTTTTGTCAGCGCTCGCAAGGCAGCTGTCAGCGTCGTGACCGGGCCACGGATCGGCATATCGAAAGCCACGGACCAGCCATGGCGTTTCGGCCTCCACAAATCACGTTTTCTCAGCCGGAAGTTCCCAATCGAGGCTGGCCATTCTATTGCACCGCATGCTTAAATGCCCGCAACGCAGCAGGCGTCATCAACGACACACGCTGCGCAATGATAAGGGAACGAAGGAACCATCATGACTATCAAACCGAATTCCATAGAAGGCCGTGACATCGCCTATCAGATGCACCCCAACGTCAATCTCAGAAAATACGAGAAGACCGGCGGGCTCGTTATCGAATCGGGCGAAGGCATCTATGTTTTCGACAATAACGGCAATCGATACATCGAAGGCCTTGCTGGCCTCTGGTCGGTCGCTGTCGGCTTTGGCGAGATGCGGTTGGTCGAGGTAGCGCGTGACCAGATGGCGAAGCTGCCCTATTACCATACCTTCGCCTACAAGACCCATGGCCCTTCCATCGAGCTTGCCGAAAAGCTGATCGAACTCGCGCCTGTGCCGATGTCGAAAGTTCACTTCACCTCGTCCGGTTCCGAGGCCAACGACCTTGCCTGCAAAATGGTGTGGTACCGCTCCAATGCGCTCGGCCAGAAAGACAAGAAAAAGATTATCGGCCGTATCAAGGGCTATCATGGCGTCACGATTGCCGCAGGCTCCATCACCGGCCTGCCTCGCAACCATGAAAGTTTCGACTTACCGTTGGACCGCATGGTGCACACCTCCTGCCCGTCCTATGTGCATTTCGGCCAGGATGGCGAAAGTGAAGGCGACTTCACGACGCGCATGCTCAAGGACCTCGAAGATCTGATCCTGAAAGAAGGCCCAGAGACGATCGCCGCGTTCTGGGGCGAGCCTGTCATGGGTGCGGGAGGCGTGCTGGTGCCGCCGGATGGTTACTGGGCGGGCGTTCAGGCGATTTTGAAGAAATACGATATTCTTCTAGTCGTGGACGAAGTCATCTGCGGTTTCGGGCGCACCGGCAACATGTTTGCCTGCCAGACCTATGGTATCGAGCCGGATGTGCTGATCCTCTCCAAGCAGATTTCATCGTCCTATATGCCGCTTTCGGCCATTGTCATGAATGACCGTTTCTATCAGCCGATTGCCGACGAATCCGACCGGATCGGATCGTTCGGTCATGGCTTCACGGCATCTGGACATCCCGTTGCCACGGCGGTTGGCCTCGAAAATCTGAAAATCATCGAAGAGCGTGATCTGGTGGGCAACGCGGCCCGACTGGAAGAACAGTTTCTGTCGCGACTTGCCGAACTGGCGCAACACCCGGTTGCTCATTCATCGCGCGGTGTCGGCCTGTTGGGTGCGTTGGAAATCAAGCCCTTCGCTGATGCAAAGCCGGGCGATGCGGCCCTGACGGTTGCGGCGGTACTGGAGAAGGAAGGCGTGATCGCCCGCGCAGTCGGTGAAGCTCTCTGCTTCTGCCCACCGCTTATCATCACTGCCGAGCAGATCGACGACATGTTCCATGCGTTGAAACGCGCGCTTGATGCCGTTGCCGAAGCACGGGCATAAAAGAAACATACGAAGGGCGGCAGTCGCGAGACTCCCGCCCTTTTCATTTTGAAAAAGAGCAATCAGGCGTTTTTCAGCACATCATCCAGCGCGCTGACCAGCATGTCCGCATTTTCCCGCGAGAAGACGAGTGGTGGGCGGATTTTCAGGATGTTGGCGTTTGGACCGGAAGCGCTGATCAGAATGCGGCGGTCACGCAAGCCGTTGACGATGCGGGTCGTCAAGGCAGCATCAGGCGTTTTGGCCACCCGATCGGACACGATCTCGACCGCAATGAACAGGCCGGAGCCCCTGACATCGCCGATGGCCTGATGGGGCAAGCTTTTCAGGCAGTCCATCAGATACTGGCCGACATCAAGCGCATTTTGCTGCAAACCTTCGATACGGATCGCATCCAGCACGGCCTTGCCAGCCGCAGCCGCGATGGGGTTGCCACCGAACGTGTTGAAATATCGCGCACGCGGGCCGAACTCGGCGATGACTTCCGGGCGCATGACGAGACCTGCCATGGGGTAACCATTGCCCATGGGCTTGCCCATCGTCACGATATCCGGCGAAATACCATGCCGCTGGAAGCCCCACATGGTTTCTCCGGTGCGCCCAAACCCGGCCTGCACCTCGTCGGCGATGAAGAGACCACCCTCTTCGTGGATGGCATCCACGGCGGATTTCAGAAAGCCCTTTGGCTCGGCAAAAATACCGTCGCTCGAAAAAATCGTGTCGGTGATCAGCATTGCAGGCTTGATGCCGTGACGCTTGAGATCGGCGATGGCAGCACGAACATCGCGTCCGAATTTTTCCCTCATCTCATCGGGTGAATTGCGGTAACTATCCGGGGCCGGAACGGTGCGAACATGGGCGCCCAGTGTTACCGATTCACCCAGTGATGGCGAGAAATCCGCCACCGCGCTGGTCAGCCCGTGATAGGCAAGCTCCGTGGCGATGATGCCCGTACCGCCGGTAGCAAAGCGGGCGATGCGCAGCGCCAGATCGTTCGCCTCACTGCCCGTGCAGGTGAACATGGCTTGGCTGAGTGGAGCGGGAAATGTCGCCGTAAGGGCTTCGGCGTACTCGACGATGCCTTCATGCAGGTAGCGTGTATGGGTATTGAGAACGGCGGTCTGGCTGGTGATCGCCTCCACGACGCGCGGGTGGCAATGACCGAGAGAGGCCACATTGTTGTAGGCATCGAGATATTTCTCCCCGGCGCTGTCGTACAGAAACACGCCCTCACCGCGCACGAGATGCAGCGGCCTCTCGTAAAACAGCCGGTAGGCCGGACCGAGGACCTTTTCACGGCGGGCAATCAATGCTCGCTCTGCCTCGCCAAGGCGCTCGAAATCAGCGCTTGAAAATGCGTTTACCATTGACATGATCAGGCCTCGAAGATGTTGGGCACGAGCGTTTTCAGCCCGGCGGGTGTGAAATTCTCGACGTTGAGCAGCCCCTGCCAGGCGGCAGCGTGGTTGCGCATGATGTAATCCCGGTTCTGAGGGAAATGGGCCGAGCGCCACTCGGCAATGATGATCGACATGGCCAGCCGCGCCTTGCTGAGAACCGGCACCAGTTCCAACTCCCCGACCTCAAGCCGCCGAACGGAATGGAACCCTTCGAGAAACGCCTTCGCGCGTGCCTCCCAGTTATCCGTCGACAGATTGTAGGAGAGAGCGACGGACAGATCGTTGACGAGCGGTGCATGCACCATGTCACCGAAATCGATGATGCCAACCACTTGTTCGGGAGATGCGGGATCAAGAAGAATGTTGTGCGGATTGAAATCGTTGTGGATAATCTGCCGACGCTTCAATCCGTCGATGGCAGGCTTTGCGTCCTCAAACGCTCGCAGCACGCTTTCCACCTGCGCCCGCCGCTGCGGCTCGACGTAATCAATGATGTTAGCCAGATCGAGCGTGTGGGATATGTCCCACATCAGTTTTCCGGCAGGCGGGCGTCCAGCATAATCCTGAAGGCCCAAGCCGAGTTCAGCTAGCACCTTGCCGACATTGTGGCTTTGTACTTCGGTGCCCGGTGTCCGATACTGCAACTCGCCGCGAAGGAAAGTGAGTAGGCGGATTATACGCGGGCCCTCAGCAGTATCGAGCGTATGGCTCGCCCGCCCGTCGCGGGTAAACACCAGTCGCGGCACCGGGACATCTGGCGCATTCACCTGAAGATGCAACAGTGCACCATCCTGAAAAGCCAGCGCTGCCGGGTCTTCGGCAGGATTTGCGATTTTTAGAACGAACTCGGCACCATCATGCGCGGTGAACAGGAAGGTCTCGTCCCGCTCGCTGGAGAGCGGTTTCGCAACGCCGTCGAGACCGTAGATATTCAGAACGAGAGCCTGCGCCTCGGCAAGCGAAGTGACGCTCCATGTCGCAGACATGGCATCCGCTTTCCCGGCAGGCGCTTCCTTCGTCGCGGTTGCTGGCTCTGTCATGCTTGCTCCATGGCGCAGGATGTCACCGGGTCAGTCGGATTATGATGGAACGAATTTGGCACTTCATCTCCGTCCCAAGTGTGCATACGATGCGCGTTACCTCATACGACACTTGAAACACACTAAAAAAGATGCATCAAGTATCTTATTGATGATTTTGTGGATGCTGCAATGCCTGAATTCGCCACGCTGGAATATGAGAACCTGAACAGCGCCGTCTACGGCAAGCTTTGCGACGCGCTGATCCGGGGCCAGTTCCAGCCGGGCGACCGCCTCAAGATACGCGATCTGGCCGAACAGTTCGGCACCAGCGTAACACCCATTCGCGACGCTATCCTGCGGTTGACCAATGACGAGGCGCTGATCTTCCGCTCGCCCCGCGACATCCGCATTCCAGAAATGAGCGAGAGCAGGTACCGCGAAATTCGCGCCATTCGCATTCGCCTCGAAGGACTGGCCGCAGAAACCGCAGCGCAGGTTGCAACCAGTGCCGATATCTTGGCTTTGGAGCAAATTTTGCAGGAAAACGAGGCTGCTTTGAAGGAAGGAGACCGGCTGAAGGGAACGCAGCTCAATCAGGCTTTCCACTTCATGCTGCCTCAAATTGCCGGTCTTCCCGTGCTCGATGGAATTTTAAGGCGGCTTTGGTTGCAGATGGGTCCGCATATTTCCGATGCTTATCTTTTGGGCGGACGAAGCATGATCGACCACCACTATCCCGTCATCGAAGCACTGAAACGCCATGATTCCCCGGCAGCATCCATGGCTATCGTCGATGACATTTTATTGGGCGGAAAGCCCATTCTGGAACGCATCGAGAATGGCACGATCAAACAGTTGCGGCAGGCATGAGGTCTTTCACAACAGAAAGCTTGCAATTCGCAAACCAGTAATTACGATGTATCAAACATCTACGGAGAGTGACTGAATGACCGAAGAACGTCGCTACATGTTGCTGACCGGTGCAAGCCGCGGCATTGGCCATGCAACGGTCAAACTGTTCCAGTCCAAGGGATGGCGCATCCTCACCGTTTCCCGCCAGCCGTTTTCCGAGGAATGCGCGTGGCCCTCCGCCCGTGAAAGCCACATTCAGGCAGACCTTTCCGACCTGTCACAAGTCGAACGCCTTGCTGAAACGGTGCGCGAAAGGCTGCCACACGGACGGCTGCATGCCCTCGTCAACAATGCTGGCATTTCGCCCAAGGGCCCGGAGAAAAACCGGTTGGGTGTAATGGGAACGGATGCCGATATCTGGACGCAGGTGCTCAACGTCAACGTCATTTCCACGGCACTCATCGCACGCGCGCTGATGCCGGAACTCGAAGCGGCGCGCGGCTCCATCGTCAATGTGACATCGATTGCCGGAACGCGGGTGCACCCTTTCGCAGGTGTGGCCTATGCCGCATCCAAAGCAGCGCTCGGTTCCCTGACGCGAGAAATGGCGCACGAATTCGGTCGTCGCGGCGTCAGAGCCAACGCCATTGCGCCGGGTGAAATCGAAACCTCCATCCTCTCTCCGGGCACGGATGAACTGGTTGCCGCAGAGGTGCCGATGCAGAGGCTTGGCGATCCCCGTGAAGTGGCAGAAACCATCTATTTCCTCTGCACGGAATCGTCGTCCTATATTAACGGTGCCGAAATCCACATCAATGGAGGGCAGCACGTCTGAACACGGCCGCACGGAGATATCCTGCCCGATCACACTGAAATGCATCCGCCGGCCTACGCACCCAAGAGGAAAATGGGTACGCACCGCCGCAGAGATTGCAGGCCACCGATACGCCAAAGGCGGGGGTGGCACGATAGTTGCACATAAATCGTCAACGAGGCCGGTCAACCGGTTTCAAAGTCACGAAAAAGGGGAATGCAATGAAAATCATTTTGAAATCCAGCATCACAACCGCCGCCGCTATCGTCCTGTCGGCAAGCATCGTCGCGCCTGCCCTTGCGCGGGACCTGACTGTCGTCTCATGGGGCGGCAATTATCAGGATGCGCAGCGCAATATTTACTTCAAGCCATTTGCCGAGAAAACCGGCAAGCCGGTTCTCGATGAAGCATGGGATGGCGGCATTGGCGTCATTCAATCCAAGGTCAAGGCCGGTGCACCTAACTGGGATGCGGTGCAGGTTGAAGCCGAAGAACTGGCGCTGGGCTGCGCCGATGGTCTTTATGAAAAGATCGACTGGGACAAGTTGGGTGGCAAGGACAAGTTTCTCGATTCCGCCGTCAATGACTGCGGTGTGGGCGCTATCGTCTGGTCCACGGCGATTGCCTATGACGGCGACAAACTAAAAGCCGGTCCAACCTCCTGGGCTGATTTCTGGGATGTGCAGAAATTCCCGGGCAAGCGCTCGCTGCGCAAGGGACCGAAATATACCCTAGAATTCGCGCTGCTCGCAGATGGCGTCTCGAAGGACGAACTTTATGACGTGCTGGCCACCGAAGAGGGCATTACCCGCGCCTTCAAGAAACTGGATGAATTGAAGCCCAACATCGTCTGGTGGGAATCCGGTGCCCAACCGCTGCAATTCCTGGCCTCCGGTGAAGTCACCATGGCATCGGCCTATAATGGTCGCATCACCGGCATCAACCGCACCGAAGGCAAGAATTTCAAGGTCGTCTTCCCCGGCAGCATTTATGCTGTCGACAGCTGGGTCGTGCTGAAGGATGCAGCCAATAAGGATGCCGCTCAGGATTTCATCGCTTTCGCCAGCCTGCCGGACAATCAGGCGAAGCTGCCGGAATTCGTGGCTTACGGACTGCCCAACAAGGCTGCTGCCGCCAAGGTGCCTGAGAAATTTGCCAAGGACCTGCCAACCGATCCGGCCAATATGACAGATGCCATTCCGCTCGATGTCGACTTCTGGATCGACAATGCCGAGACCCTGACACAGCGCTTCAACGCCTGGCTCGCCAAGTAAGAACATCCTCGCGGAGGGGCGCCTTATTGCGCCCTTCCTTCTTGGCCGGACGCTTGACCCCGCGTTTGCGGGCGTGCGTCCCACGCCTCAAGTGATGGAGCCTTCTGTGGCAGAATTTATTCGATTTGACCATATTACCAAATTCTACGGCCCGCTTTGTGTGGTCGAAAATCTCGATTTAAGCATCGAAAAAGGCGAATTCGTCAGTCTTTTAGGCCCTTCCGGTTCCGGTAAGACAACACTTCTGATGATGCTGGCGGGTTTTGAACAGGCGACATCCGGCAATATTCTTCTGGATGGTACCGCCATTAACAATGTGCCGACCCACAAGCGCGATATGGGTGTCGTCTTCCAGAGCTACGCGTTGTTTCCTCATATGTCGGTGGGTGAAAACGTCGCTTTCCCGTTGCAGATGCGCGGCGTCGGCAAGGCCGAAATTGCACAGCGCGTGGCACGCGCGCTAGATATGGTACAACTCTCGGCCTTTGCCGACCGCCGCCCGTCCCAACTGTCCGGCGGCCAGCAGCAGCGTGTGGCGCTGTCTCGCGCGCTGGTTTTCGAACCCCGCGTCGTTTTGATGGATGAGCCACTGGGCGCGCTCGACAAGCAGTTGCGCGAACAGATGCAATTGGACATTCGCGACCTGCATCGTCGGCTTGGGCTGACCATCGTTTTCGTCACGCATGACCAGTCCGAGGCGTTGACGATGTCGGACCGCGTCGCGGTTTTCAACAAGGGAAAGATAGAGCAAATCGGCACGCCGAGGCAGGTCTACGACGAACCGGCAACCCGCTTCGTTGCGGAGTTTATCGGCGAGACTAATCTCGTCGAGGGTGTGGTCGAGACGCTGCACGGTAACGAGGCTGTCGTGCGTGTGGCATCCGGTGCGCAAATCGTGTCAGCGGTATCCGCATCGGTTTTACCGGGCCAGACCGTCTACGTCTCGATCCGCCCCGAGCGGGTGGACCTGACCGAAACACGGGGTGATGCACGCAACTGCCTGGAGGCGGAAGTGTCTGATTCCGTCTATCAGGGAGATCACCTGCGCGTTCAGCTCAACACCCCCTCACACCAGTTGATCGCCAAGCTGGGCCGCCGGTCTGCCGAATTTCAACCGGGAGCGAAGGTCTATGCCGCCTTTTCCGCAGGCGATTGCCGGGTCATCGCGCCATGAACATTCTCATTTCCCGAACCGGGCGGTCGCTGCTTTTGCTGGCACCGCTGCTCATCTTTCTCGTCGGGTTCTTCGTCTGGCCGCTGTTCAGCATGATGTCCCAATCCGTTTCCGACACCGCCGTGCTGCGACTTTTGCCACGAAGCGCCGAAGTTCTGCCGAACTGGGATCGCGTTTCCCCACCAACCCCGGCCATGCAGACTGCGTTGATGGAGGATCTCAAGGCCGTCAATGATGACCAGGCACTGGGTGATATGGTGCGCCGCCTCAACAGCGCGCGCTCCGGCTTTCGCACCTTGATGTCGAAAACAACAGGTGCACTGGCAGACACAGCGAGCCAGTCTACCGATCTCGTCTCGATCGACAAGCGCTGGGAAAGACCAGAATTCTGGCTGGCGATTGCCGATGCTCTATCGCCGCTCACCGACCGCAATCTGCTGGCCGCCGTCGATCTGGGTCGCAGTACGGCGGGCGAGATCGAGCATCTGCCTGCCGATCAATCGGTCAATCGCGTCATTTTGCTGCGCACGTTCTGGATCGCGGCGCTGGTGACCCTCGCCTGCGCCTGCATCGGCTTTCCCTATGCCATCATTGCCGCATCCCTGACCGGCTGGAAACGGGACCTGATGCTGGGTGCCGTTCTGCTGCCGCTCTGGACATCGTTGCTGGTGCGCACGGCGGCATGGTTCATTCTGTTGCAGGAAAAGGGCCTGATCAACGATGCCCTGCAAATGCTCGGCATCATCGATAGCCCGTTGCCGCTGATCTTCAATCGCACAGGCGTCATCATCGCCATGACCCATGTGCTGCTGCCTTTCATGGTGCTGCCAATCTATTCGGTGCTGATTACCATTCCGAAAAACCTGATGCCTGCGGCAGCGTCGCTGGGTGCCAATCCGATCCGCGCCTTCCTGCGCGTTCTGTTGCCGCTTAGTCTGCGCGGGGTGGCGTCCGGGGCTCTGCTCGTCTTCATCTCGGCCATTGGCTACTACATCACACCAGCGCTGATCGGCGGGCCGGGTGACCAGATGATCTCATCCATCATCGCGTTTTACGCTATCGGCTCGGCAAACTGGGGCATGGCCGGCGCGTTGGGCATGGTGCTACTGGTCGCGACACTGGTGCTCTACAGCGTCTATGCGCGACTTTCCGCCGAAGAACCGGAGAGGTACTAGGTCATGCCGATGAAACTCACACGACTGACCTTCGCCTCGCTCGCCATTCTTTTCCTCGTGGCGCCGCTCATCGCCATTTTGCCGTTGGCTTTCACCTCGAGCGTGATCCTGACCTATCCTATCCCGTCATGGTCGCTGCGGTGGTTCGAGGAGTTGTTCACCGCGGATGTCTGGCGCCGCGCGATCATCAACAGCCTGATCATCGGCACGGGGACGACATTGCTGGCAACCGCGCTGGGCATGGCTGCCTCACTCGGTCTCCGCAACCGGCTGCTGTTCTTCCGCGGAACGATGCGAACGCTGTTTCTGTTGCCGATGGTGGTGCCAGCGGTGGTGCTGGGTGTCGGCATGCAGGTACTGCTTGCGCGCTTCGGGCTGACCAACAGCTATTCAGGCGTCATCATCGCCCACACCGTCGTAGCAGTGCCCTTCGTGGTGGTCAGCGTCAGCGGTGCGCTTGCTGGCATCGACAAACGGGTGGAACTTGCGGCCCAAAGCCTCGGTGCGGCCCCGATGACGGTCTTTCGCCGCGTGACCTTGCCGCTTGCCATGCCGGGGGTTCTCTCAGGTGCGGTTCTGGCCTTTGCCACCTCGCTGGATGAGGTGGTCCTGACACTGTTCGTGGCCGGGCCCAACCAACGCACGCTCGCCCGCCAGATGTTTTCCAGCATCCGGGAAAACATCAGCCCGGCAATAGCAGCCGCCGCGTTTCTGTTTATCGCGGTAACAGTTATCATCGGGCTCGTCGTCATGACCTCACGATACATGCTGGCGAAACGGCGTTGAGCTTAGGAAAACGCCATGCCGAAAATAGTGAAGAAGGAAAACCTGCCGACGAAAATCTGCGCATGCTGCGGGCTGGAATTCACGTGGCGTCGGAAATGGGCCGCCAGCTGGGCCGACGTCAAATACTGCTCGGAACGGTGCCGCAGGTCCAGCAAAACAGCGGCAAAGCGTGAGTGAAGATCGCTTTTAGCGGCGACGGCGTGCGCTGGCCGCAACATGGACCAACACTGCTGTCGAAAGAAGGATGCTGGAAACCAGCAGGGCTACGGAGACAAGACCGACGCTGGTAATCTCCGCATTGGCCGATAACCGAAGATGTCTGCCCATCGTTACCGTCGCTTCGGCGCGATTCACAGGCGAAATGACGTCATTTTTGGAAGCTTTGGTCACGGAAAATCTCCACCATTTCTCCACTTACCTTAGCTTATTTTCGCATGATTACGAATATAAGGAACTGGACATCAAGAAGCGCGTTCCCCCCATCGCACATATCTCACTTCGTTCGACCCTTCGCCCAAGGCCTTCAGGCAAATCTGATGCCCCTTGTTCCCATGGTCTGGCGAGTGACACTGGTGGACATTGCGAGGGGACGAAATGGGACTTCCGAAAAACATCGAACCGGCAGCCGTGACGCCGAATTATCCAGTCGTGGATGTGGCATCTAATACCATGTTGTCGGCCCGTACGGTCCTGATCCTGATCGGCGTCGCTTTTCTGTTGCGTATAGGCCAGGAAATTTTTGTGCCGCTGGCCCTGTCGCTTTTGCTGTCTTTCACGCTAGCACCCATCGTGTCGTTTCTACGCAAGCGATCTGTTCCCAAGATCCTGGCCGTCATTATGGCGGTGACATCGGCCTTTTTCGCCATTGCCGTGTTCAGTTTCGTCGTTGCGACGCAGGTTGCAAACCTTGCGGAAAACATACCCACCTATCAGCGTAACATCGTCAGCAAGGTTCAGGTGCTGGCACAGGCTGGCGCAGGCAATGGATTGCTCGATCATCTCAGCAAGGCGGTGGAGAAGGTCGGCGCTGAAATACAGGTGAGAGCCGCCGAAAGCCAACAGGATGCCGCGCCCGAGCCGACCGCCCGCGAGCCGATGCCGGTGGAGATCGTGTCGCGAACCAATCCGCTGCAAACGCTGGGAAACCTTATCCTTCCGCTGATCAGCCCTTTTGCAACGGCGGGCCTTGTCATCGTGCTCGTGGTCTTCATGCTGCTGGAGCGAGAAGACTTGCGAGACCGGTTTATCCGCCTCGTCGGCCTTAGCGATCTGCACCGCACCACCGCAGCCCTTCAGGATGCAGGCAAACGCGTCGGCAAATATCTGCTGATGCAATTGGTCGTGAATGCGCTTTACGCCCTGCCAATCACGATCGGGCTGTGGATACTCGGCATTCCCAATGCAATTCTCTGGGGCCTGCTCACACTGGTTCTGCGGTTCGTGCCTTATATCGGCCCGGTGATCGGCATGATCCTTCCACTATTTCTGGCGCTGGCCATTGCACCGGGCTGGTCGCTCGTGGCCTGGGTCGCAGCACTGTTTCTGACGACGGAATTAATCAGCAACAACGTCATTGAACCATGGCTGTATGGTTCACACACGGGGCTGTCACCGCTCGCCATCATCGTGTCTGCAATCTTCTGGTCGTGGCTTTGGGGACCGATCGGGCTGATGTTGTCCACCCCGCTCACCGTCTGCCTCGTCGTTCTTGGCCGCCACGTTCCACAATTCGGATTTCTCGATATTCTGCTCGGCAACGAGCCCGTTCTTGAACTGCACGAAAAGCTCTATCAGAGACTGCTCGCTGGCGACCCGAACGAAGCCACCGACAACGCTGAGGAGTATCTGAAGGATGAATATCTCGTCGATTACTACGACAAGGTCGGCCTTCCAGCACTTCTCCTTGGCGAAATGGACAGACAGCGCGGCGTCATGTCCGACACGCAAATAACACTGTTTTCCAACAGTTCGCTGACACTGGTCGACAATCTGTCCGATGTTGCCGATGAAGAGGAAAACGAGGACGAGCCTGAAGACAACGAAGCTGGAGCAGCTGTCTTTGACGAAACAGACCTACCTGATGGACAGGGACATTCCGTGCTGTGCATTGGTGGTCGAGGTGCGATAGACGACGCGGCCTCTGCCATGCTGAGCCAGATCATCGAGGTTCAGGGGGCAGATGTCACCTCTGCGAGTTACGCGGACCTTACGGGCCGGTCATCGTCCAAGCTTGCCTTGGAGTCCATTGATACCGTGGTCGTCGCATTCCTGAACGGCAACTCGAAATCCCATGCGCGACAGACTGTACGCCGCTTGAAGCGCGCCAAGCCTACGCTGCGGGTCGGCATCCTTGTTCCCGCTGCGAACGGGCAGAACTATGCCCAGATCGATGCCGAGGAAATCGGTGCAGATTACGTTGCCATTTCACTGGCGCAGGCAACTCGTCTGGCATTGACGCGCACCGCGCCAACCGAACTTGTCGTTGCGCCGAGAAAAATCGGACGCCCTCGGGTAAGGCCGACAGCGCCCATCATCGCTGCCTAGAACTATGATTGTGGCCAACGGACCAACGCCTCACGGCCTGCATCCGTGAGGCCATAAACGCCCCTGTCCATTCGTTCGAACCATCCATAAACGTTGGATTGCAGGATTTTTCCCGCCTCGGGTGTCACCGCCCTCACCTCTTTCACGCGTAAGGCCCCAGCCGCCAGAGTTGCTGCGCAAGCCAGCGCCTGCTGGCGATAGGCCGTCATCATCGGCGTGCGGGTGCTTCCGCCGACAACAGGATCGCCGCGCCGCGTCTGATGTTCCCGCACGAGGCGCGAGCGCCGCTTTGGGTTGGTGCGCGGCATGGGAGATACGGAGCCAACGATCACGCTGACATCACCCTTATCGGAAACGCCCAACATGCCAATTCCCAATCGACGGCAGAGATCACGATAGCGTTTGTCTGCCTCACGTCCACGTCCCTTGGCAGACACTTTTGCCGCGATCCAGACTTCATCCGACACCGCAGCCCTGTCCACGGCCTGAAGAATGAGTTCCAGATTGAAACTTAGCTTGAGTTCGCAGACGACAACAACAGGTGGCTCCTCGCCACTGATGCCAACGAGATCGCAACCGCCGATCTCACCCTTGACCGAAAAGCCAGCAGCTTCCAGAAACGCCTTGACCGGAAGGTAGAGCGAGGTTTCCATTCAACCGGCGGAGCCAGCGGGCTGCGGAGCCTGTCCCGGGCGCGGAGATGGCACCGGTACATCCGTTGCAGTCTCGCCTTGCCATGTTGTGATGGTGTGGACTTGCCCAGAAATCTGATCTTTCAGAAATGTCTCATGTCCAGGCAAGCCCATCGGATAGAGCGCTTCCCGCGTGGCCTCGTATGCAGCGCTCTTATCCGTACAGAGACGCACGCGCATATCCTGCGGCGCGACCTCCGGGCGGTTCTGGATGGCTTCGACAGAACCCGAAGGCTTCAGCACACCGTCAAATGCCTGCGTCAGATACTGCGCGGAGCGTTCGTTGCGTTCCCGCTCCGTCGTGGCGCCCAGCATCACCACCATCACGCGCTTTCCATTGCGCGTGGCGAGGCCGACATAATTTCGGCCAGAGGCGCAGAGAAAGCCGGTCTTCATGCCAACGGTGCCGCTAAAACTGGTCAGCAGCGTGTTGTTGGACTTGATCTCCTTGCCATCGATGACCACGGCAGAGCCCTGGAAGAAACGGCTATACTCTGGAAAAGTCTTGTCGATTTCCATGCCAAGCAGCGCAAGGTCGCGTGCGGTGGCGTAATTCGTGCGGTCGAACAGACCGTTGGGGCTGGCGAAATGCGTGCCGGTCATACCGATGCGGGCAGCCGCTGCATTCATACGCTTAACGAATTCCGCTTCGCTGGGCGCGACCGCCTCTGCCAAGGCAACGGCAACGTCATTGGCCGATGCCGTAAGGGCGGCAAACAGCGCATCCTCCAGCGTCATTGCTCTGCCCAGTGTCAGGCCGGACTCCAGAAAAGCCTGTTTGGTCGCGTTGCGGGTCATGGTGACCGGGGTCGTCAGCGTAACCTCGCCAGATCTCAGAGCCTCGAACACCACAAAGGCCGTCATCAGCTTCGTTGTGGATGCTGGATACCACGGCACGCCAGCATCCTCCTCATACAGGACCTGATGAGTGGCAGTATCAAGAACAAGCACTGGCGTGGCATGGGCGGCCCCCGTTATCAAACAGGACGCCGCAGTCGCAACTGCAGTCAAGGCCCTTGCGGCCAACAACATCTTTGTCATGTCTCAGTCTCCACGCAACTGCTCCCTCATGGCACAAGAAACCTTGCGGGCACAAGCGCCTCCTAATAGGCGACCGTGGCGAGTTGAGGACCATGGAGGGGTTCCCGCAATTTCTATGTGGCCACCCTGAGCGAATGGGTGCAATGCAGCATCAAATATGCTTGCCTAAAAATCATAATATGACTTTAATGACTAGATAGTATCTATCCGTCGGTCAGACGGCTCCCAGCCCACCCCTCCATACGATATCGCTGGCCCTGGATGATACTCGCTGTGTGACGTGCGGGTGCTCGCCGTCAGTGGAATGACGACATACAAAGGGAAACCAGGTGAAAATCGCGATTGTAGGATGCGGATCACGTCACAAGATGTTTCGCGATTCCGTAACAGAAGACTATGCGGACAAGCACGAAATCGTTGCGCTCTGCGATAGCAATGCTCATCGCCTGGGCGAAGCTGCCAATGCCATTTCCAAGCCAGGCACCAACGGCGTACCCACCTATCTCGCCGAAAATTTCGATCAGTTGATTGCCGAGCAGAGACCGGACACCATCGTCGTTGCCACGCCGGACTTTCTGCATTCCGATTACATCGTGCGAGCCTTCGAGGCTGGCTGCGATGTCATCTGCGAGAAGCCGCTGACAATCGACCTGTCCCGACTGAAACAGATCGTCGATGCGCAGGCGCGGACGGGACGAAAGGTCATGGTGACCTTCAATTACCGTTACTCCCCTGCCCGCACGCAGATCAAGGACATGCTGGCATCTGGCGTGATCGGCAAGATCACCGCCGTGGATTTTCGCTGGCATCTGGACCGTGTCCATGGCGCGGATTACTTTCGGCGCTGGCACCGTCACAAGGAAAATTCCGGCGGACTGCTTGTCCACAAATCAACGCATCATTTCGATCTCCTCAACTGGTGGCTCGCATCCGTCCCGACGCAGGTGTTCGCCTCCGGTCAACGCGCCTTCTACCGACCAGAGACGGCAGTGGAACTCGGTCTGCAAGACCATGGCCCGCGTTGTGCCGACTGTCCGGTGGCGGAAAGGTGCGCTTTCCGCCTCGATCTTGCCGCCGACGCCCAGTTGCGCGCGCTCTACCTCGATGCGGAGGACGAGGATGGATATTTCCGCGACCGCTGCGTCTTCGATGCAGATATCGGCATTGAAGATACGATGCAGACCCATATTCGCTACGCATCCGGCGTCACCGCCAACTACACACTGACCGCCTACTCACCCTGGGAAGGGCTTGAAATCCGGTTTCAGGGTACGAAGGGCGAGATCATTCACAAGCACATCGAGGTTCACGGTGTCTTTGGTGGCGTCCGTGACCACGCCGACGAAGAAGCCATTACCACGCAACTGCATCTTGCCGGGGAATTGCCAAGAATGATCGACGTGCCGAAGGCAACCGGCGATCATGGGGGCGCAGATCCGGTCATGCTGGGCTATATCTTCGCACCAGAAACGATGGAACCGGACAGGTTCAACCGCGCATCCGACCACGTATCCGGTGCATGGTCCATTCTGACGGGTATTGCAGCTAATGCGTCTATCGAGACGGGATCGTCAGTCGATATCCAGTCCATGTTGACATCACGCAGCATCAATATCTGAACGCGTGAAGAGCCGTTAGCTTGCAGTGATGAGAATTGATGTCCTGAAAAGGAAAAAGCCTGCCGCGGGAGGAGGTGCGGCAGGCTTTAAACTTGATCGACAACTGGGAGGAGGAGTGCTGTCGATCCACATCTCGCGACGCTGGGAGGAGGAGTGCGTCGCTTCGATGATTTGAATATAGTCGCCTTCTCAGAATTTAACAGAGCAACTCTCGCAATGCAGGAATGCATTTTTGCATAGCTCGGTGATTGTTGCCCTATTTTTCATCACATAGGAGTGTTGTTATCAGTCAAACATCTCTGTGAACTTGAAATCCGGCAAACGACTGATTAACCGGCATCAACTCTATGCTATTGATATTGATATGCTTTGGTTGCGAGGCAACCCAGTGAATGGTGTTTGCGATATCTTCGGGACCGATGGGATTGACGCCTTTATAAAGTGCGTCGGACGCCTCCTGGTTTCCACCAGTGCGCACCACGGTGAACTCGGTTTCGCACATCCCCGGCTCGATCGAGGTCACGCGAACGCCCTTGCCATGCATGTCCGACCGCAAACCCAGCGAAAACTGGCGCACGAACGCCTTCGTACCGGCATAGACGTTGCCGCCTGTGTACGGCCAACTGGCCGCGACGGAGGAAAGGTTGATGACCACGCCCCGGCGCTCGATCAGCGTCGGCAATAGATGATGCGTGACGTTCAACAGACCTGTGATGTTGGTATTGACCATCGTATGCCAGTCTTTCAACGGAACGCCGGGAGCTGTTGCCGTGCCCAGAGCGAGACCGGCATTGTTGACGAGGACATCGATGTCCCGGAATTCATCCGGTAATGATTCGAACGCCGACGCCATCGCGGCTTCGTCGGTTATGTCGAAGACCATGCCGTGAAACGCCGCGCCGAGCTCTTCGCCCAGTTTCGCGAGCCTGTCTGCCCGGCGACCCGTGCCGACGACTTTCCAGCCATCTTTCACAAACAATCTGGCCGTCGCCTCGCCAAAGCCCGAGGTCGCGCCCGTGATAAGAATTGTTCCGCTCATCTGCTGTCTCCGCCTTACTGATTTTTCTGTTCAAGAAGCGCTTGAACTGCATGCTGCAAGCATTCCTTGAATGCCTTGAGATCAGTGTAGAGCGCTTCCACTGGCGCGTCCCCCACCACCACGACACCACTGCGCCGCAAAATTCCGCCATGCAGCATGAGATTGTCCGCCATGTCGAAATTCTCGATCGACAGCCCGTCTGGTCCCCGGTAACGACCGGCGTCATCCAACGTCGCGACATCGCCGTAATGGCTCTTGATGCGGGTGAAATGATCAGCGGCAACGTTGGTATAGGCAAAGACCGGCTTGCCCAAGGCGCACATGAAGCCGAGCTCGAAGCTGGTTCCGGTATCCGCTGCAATGCCGCGAAACGGTGTGAGGTTGGCGATGATGGCATCAGCCTCGATCATCATCTGCTCATCCACGGCATTGATGTTGCAGCCATGACCGATTTTCGTCTCTGCCGGAGGGATCTGGAGATCGCCAGGAGAAAGCGGGATGAAACCGGCCTGACGGGCGAGTTCGGCTTTCGCATCGAGCATTTCACGGGCATTCGGCAGGAAAACTTCCGGCCCGGCGAGATAGACTTTGACTGACATGGGAAGAGGCACTTCTGATTAAAATGAGCAATGGTGGGTAGCTTAACCCGCCGTTCCGCCGCAGTGCAAGGCCAGCTCCCGCCTTAAGAAAACACGAGGAAACAGTATCGCGAAGAGGCACTTTGCGCTATAGCCGCCGCAACAATCCAGAAGTGGAGACAGGCATGGCAGCGACGATCCGTTATCACGAAGGCGATATTTCTGCACGGGATGCAGCCCGCTATACTGGCGCGGTCGCAATCGACACGGAAACGCTGGGACTTGTGCCGAGACGCGACCGGCTGTGCGTCGTTCAGCTTTCGCCCGGCGATGGCAGCGCCGATGTCATTCGCATTTCGGCGGGCCAGAAGGAAGCGCCCAATCTGGTCATGCTGCTAGAAGACCCCGCGCGCCAGAAGATTTTTCACTACGGGCGCTTTGATATTGCGGTGCTCTTCCACACTTTCGGCGTCACCTCCACGCCGGTCTTCTGCACCAAGATCGCCTCGCGCCTCTGCCGGACCTATACGGACCGCCATGGCCTGAAGGATAATCTGAAGGAAATGCTGGAGGTCGATATCTCCAAGGCCCAGCAATCGTCCGACTGGGCTGCGGAAAAGCTATCTCAGGCGCAACTCGAATATGCCGCATCTGACGTGCTGTACCTGCACGCCTTGCGGGACAAGCTCACCGCCCGTCTGATTCGCGATGGTCGCTATGAGCACGCAGAAGCCTGCTTCGCGTTCCTGCCGACACGCTCCAAGCTTGACCTGCTGGGCTGGGACGACACCGATATCTTCGCGCACAGCTGACCACGAGCATCTGCAGCGCGCCTAAAGCGCTTGGTTAGCGGAACGTTAATCTTTCAGGATCATTGTTCAAGCAGTTGATTCGACACGCATGCCAGCAATCGCGGCTGCGCTGTCTCAAACTGTTCTATGCCGCATGAGCGGACGGAAATAGTCCCTGCCTCGTCGCCAAGGCCCAAATCGAAAGCCGGGCCGTTTCAAGCTGATATGTCCTGTATCCGTAACGGGACGTATCGAGGAAGGGAGCGCGCAATGTTACCGCCTGTCAGCCCCGTGAGCGCAACCGACGCCTCTTTCAACACCGCGACACCGCGCCAGGATGTTGCCCCTGCACAGACCACTGTTACGACGACGGTACCCGCAGAGCCGCCGGACGCCCCTAATCTCGCATCCAGTACCGGCATCCGCGCAGTATCCGGCGAACTCCAGCTTTCGAAGAATGTGAGCGTGCTGGCCGAGACGCTCGGTAAGCTTTTGAACATCGCTCGCATGGATGGCGAAGCCGCCGAAGCCTACGTCAACCGTCTCGTTGAGAACATCAAGACACTTGGCCCAGACCAGAAGGCAAATCTGGAAAAAGCGCTGGGCAGCATCTTGCGCGGCATCAGCCTGGACATTTTGGCGAGCGCGCTGAAAAGCTCGGCTGGACCGGAAGCCGCACGCCTGGCCGTCCTGTTTGAGCTCACACGCTCCGGTCAGGCAGCACCACAGAACAAACCCTCGGTCCCGACCTATTTGCAGGATATTCTGCCGCGAAATCCAGAAGCCGCCCAGAGCCCCAATGTCAATCCAGCCAGGCTACCCGCGACTTTACCTACGGGCGTGGAAAAGGCCTTGGCGCAGATGCCAAAACCCGAGATGCTGATTGCGGCTGAGGTAAAAGCAGGCACGCCAATGGCGAAGCCATCGTCTAATCTTGGGCAGGGTGCAGATTTCGATATAGCCAGTCCCGCGAAGCCTGCGATGGTTGCGGTCTCCTCCAATCCGGTAGGTAAAGCTGCTGTAAACGCACCCTTGGTTCCGGTTGACGCTCAAGTGACGACGATTCCTCAACCATCTGAGGCCACCAGCAAACCGACATCTGTCGCCAACGGACAGACTGCCCAAACCGCTGCCCCTCAGCCGGGAAAAATACTGGCACCGATAATCGCGCAACAGCTTGATGTGCCGCTGCAAGAAACGGCAGAGCCGCCTCAAGGCACGCCCCTCCCCGCTACGCCGTTGGGCGGCAAGCTGAGTGCCGTCATTGCAAACGCGTTTCTGGCAGCCTCGCCTAAAGAGATGGAAAAGCTGTTGCTTGCTGCCGTTTTGGGGAAACTCCCTGAACGCGCCGAGGTCACGACAACGCAGATGCCTGCGGGCGCATGGGTAGAGCCGGAGCTAGAACATGCCTCCAAATCGCAGGTCCTCCATACAATCAATCCACAGACAAAAGCCGAACAGGCGGCAGAAGACAGCCTGCTTACCTCTCAGCGCCCCGAGATGATTGCCGCCCAACGCACAGCCGTTGCACACGATATGAAGGCCGCAATTCTTGAGCAGCCAACGCTGCATGCAGCCGTCGCAGCAATGATGGCGAAGGAGGCAGCGGCGCTGCCCTACGTCGCCTACCCCTCGGCAAAAGATGAGCATGAATCGGATTCCCCGCCACGTGGGAGCTGGCCGTCATCGCAGGGTGATGCGGAAGATGCAGACAGCGGCGGCGAGCAACCAGACCATGAGTCGTCTCAGGAGGAGCGGACGGCAGCCAATGATGAACCTATCGATCATTCCGTGTCTGAAGGGGCCAACGATGATGGGTCCGTCGGTAATGCCGAATCCTATTATCTGAGGATGAGCGGTTTCTCCTGAAACCGCATCGGCCTGAAAGCTGAAACCATCAGCAGGCCGGAGAACTCAAAGCCCATGAACGAAAAAACCCGCCGGATCGCTCCGGCGGGTTCTTTATTTCTTATACTAGGACCGATTACTCGGTGCGACCCTTCAGAGCCGCGCCAAGGATGTCGCCGAGCGAAGCGCCGCTGTCGGACGAACCGAACTGAGCAACAGCTTCCTTCTCTTCTGCGATTTCCAGAGCCTTGATCGAAAGCATGACCTTACGATCCTTCTTGGAGAAGTTGACGACGCGTGCGTCGAGAACCTGGCCAACCGAGAAACGCTCTGGACGCTGATCGTCACGATCGCGGGCCAGGTCGTTGCGGCGGATGAAGGACGTGATGTCTTCATGAGCAACGAGCTTCACTTCGATGCCACCTTCGTTCACGCCGATAACTTCAGCGGAAACAACAGCGTTCTTGCGAAGTTCGCCAGACGTTGCGGCTTCACCGACAGCGTCCTTGCCGAGCTGCTTGATGCCGAGCGAGATGCGTTCCTTTTCGACGTCTACGTCAAGAACAACAGCCTTTACGGTATCACCCTTGTTGTATTCCTCGATGACCTGCTCGCCTGGACGGTTCCAGTCGAGGTCGGACAGGTGGACCATGCCGTCGACGTCGCCTTCGAGACCAATGAACAGGCCGAATTCGGTCTTGTTCTTGACTTCGCCTTCGACTTCAGTGCCGGCAGGATGGCTGAACGCAAATGCCTGCCATGGGTTCTCAAGCGTCTGCTTGAGGCCCAGCGAAATACGACGCTTGGAAGGATCGACTTCGAGAACGACAACGTCGACGTCCTGTGTTGTGGACAGGATCTTGCCGGGGTGTACGTTCTTCTTGGTCCAGGACATTTCGGAAATGTGGATCAGGCCTTCGATGCCTGGCTCCAGCTCAACGAATGCACCGTAATCGGTGATGTTCGTGACCGTACCGGAAATCTTCTTGCCAACTGGATACTTGGCAGAGATGCCATCCCAAGGATCAGACTCGAGCTGCTTCATGCCGAGCGAGATACGGTGGGTTTCCTGGTTGATACGGATGATCTGAACCTTGACCGACTGACCAATGTTGAGGATTTCCGAAGGATGGTTGACGCGGCGCCAAGCCATGTCCGTGACGTGCAGCAGACCGTCGATGCCGCCGAGGTCAACGAACGCACCGTAATCGGTAATGTTCTTGACGACGCCGTCAACAACCTGGCCTTCTTCGAGGTTCTGAACGATTTCAGAACGCTGCTCGGCGCGGGACTCTTCGAGAACCGTACGACGCGATACGACGATGTTGCCGCGACGCTTGTCCATCTTGAGGATTTCGAAGGGCTGCGGGTTGTGCATCAGCGGAGTGACGTCGCGGATCGGACGGATGTCGACCTGCGAACGTGGAAGGAACGCAACAGCGCCATCCAGATCGACGGTGAAGCCACCCTTGACCTGGTTGAAGATAACGCCTTCGACGCGTTCGCCAGCTTCGAACTTGGCTTCGAGCTTGACCCAGCTCTCTTCGCGGCGAGCCTTCTCGCGCGACAGAACGGCTTCGCCCAGAGCGTTTTCAATACGCTCAACGTATACTTCGACTTCGTCGCCGACCTTCAGGCCGCCGTCTTTGGAACGGGCGCCGAATTCCTTGAGCGCGATGCGGCCTTCGACCTTGAGGCCGACGTCAACGATCGCAACGTCCTTTTCGATCGCCGTGACGATACCCTTGGCTACATAGCCTTCAGCAAGGTCATTGGAAGAAAAGGACTCTTCGAGCAGCGCTGCGAAATCGTCGCGCGTGGGAGTAGCTACAGACATTCAATCTCCTGAGAGTACCCAAATAATGGATACAAAGCACCGGGGGTTCGTGTTGATCATTCCCAAATCCATGCCCGCCTCTCTCAACGAGGCTTTCCGGCGCAGGGCATGCTTTCGGGATATTCCAGTCTAGACGAGGTCCGGTTGGCCCGGCTCCCGCAAATGTTATTTCTCCAGAGCAGCATCGATAATCGATTTCGCTGCCTGAAACGCCGCCTCTATACCCATTTCCGACGTATCAAGCAAGTGCGCGTCTGCTGCTGGCTTCAAAGGACTATCGCTTCGTCCCATATCGCGCGCATCACGCTTCTTCACGTCTTCGAAAACCGCGTCGTAATCCGCCACTTCGCCCGCCGAAATGATTTCATCATAGCGCCGCTTCGCCCGCACCTCGGGGGATGCTGTGACGTATAGTTTCACCGGCGCATCCGGGCACACCACTGTTCCGATATCTCTACCATCCAGAACCGTTCCCGGCTGCCGCGCTGCGAACATTCTCTGCGCCTGCACCAGCGCACGGCGCACGGCGGGCATGACAGCGACCTTGGACGCCGCCTCCCCGACCTCGTGCCTTGCCAGCACGGCGCGATCCAGACCGGAAAGCTCCAGATGCAGCGCCACCTGTTCCGCCACCGCCTCGTCATCCAGCGGCAAGTCTGCGTCCAGCAGTGCCTTCGCCGTTGCGCGGTAGGTTAACCCGGTATCGAGATGGTGAAACCCGTAGACATCGGCGATTCTGCGCGAGAGCGTTCCCTTGCCCGCGGCAGCAGGCCCGTCGATCGCGATGGTGAATGTCATGGCTCGATATTACCCTGCTCTGAATAGGGCCTGACGACCCGGCAGACGCTTATTATAAGTCATGCGTCCGATCATCAAGTGACAACGTGCCATGCAACCAGCGCTCTTTATGAAGTTTATCTTTGACAGGAAACGCATCAGCTATTAATGGGACCGGCTAGAAATTTACCGTGTACTGCCGGAAATACGGCGTAAACACCGAACCCATCTCACAATTCGAGGCTTAGACAGTGGCAAAAGCGGACCTTGGCACCAAGCGTACAGACCCTGATACCGGCAAGAAATTCTACGACCTGAATCGCGATCCTATCGTGTCCCCATACTCCGGCAAGTCCTGGCCGCTTTCCTTCTTCGAAGAAACGACCGCTGCCAAGAAAATGGAACAGCAGGCCGAAGAGGAGGAAGTCGCCGAAGTCGATACCGAAAACACGGAAGTCGAACTCGTTCCTCTGGAAGACGCCGATGGCGACACTAGCGGTGACGACATTCCAGATATCGAAGGCGATGACGACGTCGAACTGGACGATGACGACGATACGTTCCTCGAAGCAGACGAGGACGATGAGGACGACGACGTCTCCGGCATCATCGGCGTCAGCGACGACGACGAAACCTGATTTTCCACAGGATTTCTCGCCCGACGTCAAAAAAATGTCGTCGGGCGAACTTTTCGGCTTGCCATCTTCCAGAAGCAGAAGTATCAAGCCGCCACCGACGCAAACAACTGCTTCGGTTCCCGGAACCGGATTGAAAAATACCGGCACCCTTATGGGGCTATAGCTCAGCTGGGAGAGCGCTTGCATGGCATGCAAGAGGTCAGCGGTTCGATCCCGCTTAGCTCCACCAATTTCCCTTAGTAATAATCGTACCAAAATCACGATGACGGAATTTCGTTTTTTTTCAGAGCACATTGTTCTGTTTTTCGTTTTGGAACCTCTCGTCAATCACACGATTTTTCCACACTACTCCGAGCTGTCCGCCTAACTCGTCACCTATCCTCCGGGAGTATATGCCCAAAGGAACTCCACAGTCTCGGAGACCGTGTCTTGCAAGCCGCAGTCGTCGCACCTTGAGAACGGATCGACCGCCATTAAATCGCTGCTACGCGTCAGGAGGGAAGGGTAGCCTCGCGCGGGCTTACTTGGCGTGGATTGGTGAGAGACTCGTTTCATCAGCCAGTGGGCGCTTCCGATGGCGACCAACGTGGGAACCTATCGCCGCCAAAGGGGACCGTTTGAAACAATCAAATTCACATATGCTCTTGGAACGTTTCAGATTCTTTTTGTGAACCTTCGAGAACCGGAACACGGAATTTCGAGGTGGGGGTTTTACAACGGCCCCTCAAGGTGGAAGATCAAGGCGTGGAATGCGCCTGTGAATCTCCGACGTTACGCTTGAAGAGACGACCGCCGATCGGGATTATCTTTTCAATCAGATAAATCGGGACACCGATCGCACAAAAAACCCGGCAAAGCGCCGGGTTTCGTTTGTTTGTCACACAATCAATGTCTCGATCTTAGTCGGCAGCGTTTTCCAGCGTTGGGGCGTCGCCGCCTTCGGTGGATTCCGCGTTGGTTTCGCCTTCTTCAGCTCCTGCGGCGCGGCGTGGGCGACGTGGGCGGGGGCTGGTGCTGCGGGGGCGGCGTGGAGCGCGTTCGGAGGCGGCGGAGTTGACCTGGGCTTCCTCTTCGACTGCCACTTCCTTGGGCGTGCCTTCGATGACCGGCTGAGGCGCGGAGCTGGCGTCGTAGACCGGCGCGCTGACGGCTGCTGCTACGGCTGGGACCGGCGCTGTGTCATCTTCCGCTTCACGGGGCTGGCGTTCCTGACGGGCAGGACGCTCGCGACGGTCGCGGCGCTCGTTACGGTCCTGACGTTCAGGGCGATCCTGGCGCTCGGGGCGTTCCTGTCTCTCCTGACGTTCGCCCTGATCGTTGCGTTGGGCCTGCTCGTTACGCTGGGAACGCTGCTCGGGCTGATCATGATTGACCGGCATGGAGACGACGACGTCATCGTTGTCATCGCCGTCCATCTCGTCACCATCGCGCTCCTGCTGGAACTCGCCGCGATCATCGCGCTGGAAACGCTCCTGCATTTGCGCCTGTGCAGATGCAATGATGCGGTTGTAATGTTCCGCGTGCTGCAAATAGTTCTCGGCCATGACGCGATCACCGGAGCTCTGGGCATCACGGGCAAGCGTCGCGTATTTCTCGGCTATATGCTGGGCCGTGCCGCGGATCTTAACATCGGGGCCGGAGCTGTCATAGCTTCTGGTGAGCGGGTTGCCACCCTTGCGGTTGAAGTTGTTGCTGTTACCGCCACCACCGCCGCCGCCGTTGCCACCATTGTTATTGTTGTTGCTACCACGCCCCCGGCCGCGCTTGTTCTGCTGTCCTGGCCTCATCAATTGCTCACCTGAATTCTATTTTGCTAATTCTCGTTGTTTCGTTGCAACGAAAAACCGACGGTTTGGCCAGTTTTACGACGTTGCGCCCATCACGCGCCTTGACCCTAAAGGACAAGACCTCGCGTTTTGTGCCCAGATGCGCAAATGCTGCATCGAGCTGCCTGCGAAGAAAGTTTACTGATTCACATGCCGGGAATGCCCAGCCTTTCAGGGTTCTCAAAAAAACCCGCTTCGGGACTGATTCAAACCATGGCGAATCTAAAATTCACCGTCAGCCACCCTGCATGTAGGCGCAAACTAGCCCGCTTCCTGCGGAAATCCAAGCCTTTTCTTTTGCTTTGCAAAATAACCTTGCACAAAACCCATAGACACTACCGACCAAAAATCAGGGCGCGATCATTGCCGCCGTAATCCTTCACCGCCTCGAGACAGGCATAGCCATTGGTCGCGAATATGCCTGTTACATCGTCTTTCTGATCATAGCCGATTTCAACACCGATGATGCCACCATCCACCAGAAATTCCACAACTTTTTCAGCAATGATGCGGTATGGGGCAAGGCCATCTGCACCGCCATCAAGCGCCAGCATGGGATCGAAATCGCGGACGTCGCGGTCCAGCGTCTTGATCACATCCGTTCTTATATAGGGTGGGTTCGACACGATTATGTCAAAGCGGCCCTCGATGCGATCGAACCAGTTGCTCGCGACCGCCGCAAAACGGCTGGTGAGGCCGTGTCGCTCAGCATTTTTCTGTGCAGTTTCGAGAGCATCCGGCGCGATATCGCTGCCGATGCCTGTGGCCTCAGGGCACTCGCTGAGGAGCGCGAGACAGATGGCACCAGTGCCGGTGCCCATATCCAGCACACGCGCCTGACCGGCCTGTCCTGCCATGCCACGGAGGTGCGGCAGCAGGACATCGACCAGCACCTCGGTATCTGGCCGTGGTTCCAGTGTGCCCGAAGACAGGAGAAGGTCGAGACCGTAGAACTCGCGATGGCCGAGAATGCGGTGGACCGGCTCGCCTTCTGCGCGCCGGGCGACGAGAGAAGCGATCTGCTCTGCCTCGGTCTCGCTGATGAGTCGCGTGCCGTTCAGCACGAAATCGGTTAGCGAAAAGCCGATGACCTCCCCTGCCAGCAGCCTGATATCGGTAAGCGGTTCCGGCACGCCTGCGTCCCGCAGCCGGTCTCGCATCCTAGCAACAAAGGCTTGCACCGTGAGCGGCGTCTCGCTCAATGTTGCTCGCCCAGTTGCGCCAGTTGACCTGCCTGATAATCGGCAATCAGCGCATCGACCATTTCATCGATATCGCCTTCGATCATGCGGTCGAGCTTATAGAGCGTGAGGTTGATGCGGTGGTCCGTCACGCGCCCCTGCGGGAAATTATAGGTGCGGATGCGCTCGGACCGGTCGCCGGAGCCGACCTGGCTCTTGCGGTCTGCGGAGCGCTCATTATCGACCTTCTGGCGCTCGATATCGTAGAGTCGCGAGCGCAGGACCTGCATGGCTTTCGCACGGTTCTGGTGTTGCGATTTTTCGGACGAGGTAACGATGAGGCCGGTGGGCAAGTGGGTGATGCGCACCGCCGAGTCCGTGGTGTTGACGTGCTGGCCACCGGCACCGGACGCGCGCATCGTATCGATGCGGATGTCTTCGGCGCGGATTTCGATATCGATTTCCTCGGCTTCCGGCAGAACGGCGACGGTTGCCGCCGAGGTATGGATGCGCCCGCTGGCCTCCGTTTCCGGCACACGCTGCACCCGGTGCACGCCGGATTCGAACTTCAGCTTCGAGAACACACCGCGTCCAGTAATTGTGGCGATGATTTCCTTGAAACCGCCCGCCTCGCCTTCGCTGGCGGAGAGTATCTCGACCTTCCAGCCCTTGGTGCTGGCGAAACGCTCGTACATGCGAAACAGGTTGCCGGCAAAAAGGGCCGCCTCGGAGCCGCCCGTTCCGGCACGGATTTCGACGATGGCGCTTTTCTCGTCTGCGGCGTCCTTGGGCAGAAGAAGGATTTGCATGTCTTTCTCGAGCTGCTCGATACGCTCCGACATGTCGGGAAGCTCGGCCTCGGCAAGCTCGCGCATATCCCTGTCGGTGGATTTGTCTCCCAGCAGGGTTTCGAGATCGGCCACTTCGGCAAGCGCCTTCTCATACTCGCGGATGGTTTTGACCACCGGCTGCAATTCCGAATATTCAGACGCCAGCTTCACGTAGACATCGGCGGCAGGGCCAGCCGACATGCGCGCTTCGATTTCACCGAAACGCCGCTCAAGCTCACGCATTTTTTCGACGGGAAGCTTCGCCACCTGTCACGCACTCCAATTTTTCTTGGCTTTCAAATAGGGATGGAATGGGTCGCTGCAAAGCGCAAAAGCACCTGACGCATGCTTTCCACCGACTTGTTGTCATCCAGCGCTGCTTCCAGCTCCTCCGACAGGGCTGCCGCATCCAGCCCCAGCAGCATGGCTTTGACCGGCCCGATGGCAGTGGGGGACATGGAAATGGAGCGGAAGCCAAGGCCGATCAGTGCCATGGCCGAAAGCGGCTTGCTGGCCATCTCCCCGCACAGCGTGACTTGCGTGTTGTTGCGGGTACCGGCGCGGACGATGTCACGCAGGATACGCAGGAAGGGCTTGCCGAGATTGTCGAAACGATCCGACACGCGGGCATTGCCGCGATCCACCGCCATGGTGAACTGGAACAGATCGTTCGAGCCAACCGACACGAAATCGACTTCGGCCATCAATTCGTCCAGCTGCCACATCAAGGATGGCACTTCGAGCATCGCGCCGAATTGCAGCTTGCGCGGCAGGGAATGGCCGAATTTCGACAGATGCTGCACTTCCTTTTGCAGCAACTCCCGCGCAACACGGATTTCCGCGACCTCGGTGATCATCGGCAGCATGATGCGCAGTTCGGCACCCGACGCAGCGCGCAGGAGAGCGCGCAGCTGTGTGCGCATTAAGCCCGGACGGTCGAGCGACAAGCGGATGGCGCGCCAGCCGAGAGCCGGGTTTTCCTCTTCCTGACCGCGCATATAAGACACGACCTTGTCACCGCCGATATCGAGCGTGCGGAAGGTGACCGGCTTGCCTTTGGCGTTGCGCAACACGCTGCGATAAAAGGCTTCCTGCTCCTCGCCCTTAGGCATATTGGAGGCGATCATAAACTGTAGCTCGGTGCGGAACAGGCCGATGCCATCGGCACCGGATTCGTCCAACTGCGGCAGATCGACCAAAAGGCCCGCATTCATCTTGAGATTGACCCGCTGGCCGTCCTTGGTGACGGGTTCGACATCGCGTAGCGCCCGGAACTGTTCCTGACGCTTGGCGCGAAGACGGACTTTTTCCTCGTAGGCCCGCTGAAGATCGACAACGGGGCGCAAATGCACCTGCCCGTCGTCTCCATCGATGATGATGGCGTCATTGTTTTCAGCCAGCGCCACGATGCCTGCGGCCTGACCGATGATGGGAATGCCCATGGCACGTGCAACGATGACGACGTGGCTGGTGACCGCTCCATCTTCCAGCACCAGACCGCGCAGCTTTTCACGCGGGTAATCCAAAAGCTCGGCAGCACCCATGGCACGAGCAAGAACGATGGCGTCCGCCGGGAAATCTTCCTCAGGGCCGCGACCGCCATAGCCGATCAGTTGCCGCAGAAGGCGGTTGGCCAGATCGTCGAAATCATGCATCCGCTCTCGCAGATAGGGATCTGTCAGGCGCATCATGCGCGCCTTGGTGTCGCTTTGAACCTTTTCAACCGCTGCTTCCGCGGTGAGGCCGTTGCGGATAGCCTCTTCCATACGGCGCACCCAGCCCTGGTCATGGGCGAACATGCGGTAGGTTTCCAAGACTTCGCGGTGCTCGCCTTCCGTCGCCACGTCGCGGCGCTGGAGCATGTCATCGATGGACAGGCGCAACGAACCGATGGCCTCCGCCAGGCGGCGGATTTCCATGTCGGCGTCTTCGTTGAGGAGATTGGTGACGACGATTCGCGGATCATGCAGAACGACATGGCCAAGGCCGATGCCTTCGCCATAGGCATCGCCATCGATGGAGACGGCCCGGGTCAGGTCCAACTCCACGCCGGGGCGTGTGATTTTCTTCAATTCACCGCTCGCCACGATCTCCGCGATAAGCATCGCAGTTGTCTCAAGCGCTTCAACTTCATCCTCCCGGTATGTTCGGCTGGTCTTGTTCTGAACGACAAGAACGCCAAGAGTGCGACCGGATCTCAAAATCGGCACACCGAGGAAGGAATGATAAATTTCCTCTCCCGTTTCAGGGAGATAGCGGAAAGCCGGGTGGGCCTGCGCATCGGAAAGATTGAGCGGCTGGGCGGATGCGGCGATGGTGCCGACAAGACCTTGCCCCATTTTCAGCTGGGCCAGATGGACTGCGTCTTTATTGAGTCCTTCGGTGGCGTAAAGCTCCAGAACGCTGTCGGACCGCAGCACGTAGACGGAACACACTTCAGCGACCATGTTGCTGGCAATCTGCCGAACAATCTGGTCGAGACGCTCCTGCGGCTCAAGATGCTCCGCCATCATTTCGCGAAGCCGCTTGAGGAGGACGCGTGGACCTGCGGAAAGGTCTCTCATCGCGTGTGCTCCCTGATGTCTTCACATACGGACCGAGATGATCCGCATGGCAATCAATCAAAATCTATACCGCCTGCACAGCAAGCCGCAAGGCAGGGATGCACAGTCGATCCAACATCTGACACGCCACCTCAAAGAATCGGATGACGTGTATCGACGTTACAGAATCAACTCTTATCCAGACCGTAAGCAGAATGCAAAGTACGAACTGCAAGTTCCGCGTAGGCGCCATCAATAAGGATAGAAATCTTGATTTCCGACGTCGTGATGGCCTTGATGTTGATATTCTTCTCGGCCAAAGCCTTGAACGCGCTGGCAGCAACGCCTGCGTGGCTGCGCATGCCGATGCCGATGACCGATACCTTGGCAAGGCCGGTCTCGTTCTGCACGACATCAAAGCCGATCTGCGCCTTGTTGTCTTCCAGAACCTTGATGGCCTTCGGCATATCACCTGATGGAACCGTAAACGTCATGTCGGTGCGCGAACCATCTTCCGAGATGTTCTGCACGATCATGTCCACATTGATGTGGGATTCGGCCAGCGGGCCGAAAATGGCGGCGGACACACCCGGCCGGTCCGACAGGCGGCGCAGCGAGATTTGTGCTTCATCCTTGGCATAGGCGATGCCGGTTACGACTTCCTGTTCCACGATTTCTTCCTCGTCACAAATCAAAGTACCGGGCGGATTGATAAGGTCACCCATGCCCGGCGCATCGGGATCCTCGAAACTGGAGCGCACGAAGGTCCGAACCTTGTGCACCATGGCAAGCTCCACCGAGCGAACCTGCAAGACCTTTGCGCCCAAGGATGCCATTTCGAGCATTTCCTCGAAAGCGACCTTCTTCAGGCGACGCGCCTTGGGCACGATGCGCGGATCGGTGGTGTAGACGCCATCAACGTCCGTGTAGATATCGCAACGGTCTGCCTTGACGGCAGCGGCGATGGCAACGGCAGACGTATCGGAACCACCACGACCGAGCGTGGCGATGCGGTTATCTGGGCCGAGGCCCTGGAAACCGGCAACGACGGCGACCTGACCTTCGCCCATGCGACGAACGATGTCGGAACCATCGATATCCAGAATGCGGGCCGCGCCATGGGCGTTGTCGGTACGGATCGGAATCTGCCAGCCCTGCCAGGAACGGGCATTGACGCCCATCGACTGCAAGGCGATGGCCAGAAGACCAGATGTCACCTGTTCGCCGGAGGCAACGATGGCATCATATTCGCGCGCATCGTAAAAGGACGCGGAACCTGCGGCACCGGCCACTTTCGGCGTGTTCTGAACCCATTCCACCAGCTCGTTGGTTTTGCCGGACATGGCCGAGACGACAACGGCCACTTCATGGCCAGCATCCACTTCCCGTTTCACATGCCGTGCGACATTATGAATGCGTTCGAGATTTGCGACGGACGTGCCGCCGAATTTCATGACAATGCGAGCCATAGTTGACCAGTACCATCCCATTTTGCCGCCCAACATGGCGGACAAGAGCACAACCCAGCCGGCACCTTCTCAAAAAAGGGCCTCAAGTTGCGGGTCTCATAGCGAAAAGGCATGGTCCACGCAATGCCGTTTATGAACCATGCGGTACGCCTTTTTCGGCGTGACGGGCCTGACCAGCAGCGAATGCGGGTGACGAGCGTACCGCTTTGGTCTGTACAAACGCGCGCATTCACAGTATGAGCGCGTCAATTCAACTGGCTGAATGGCCGAAATGGCCGGTATCGGCTGCTTTATGACCCTTATGATCTAATGGTTTCGAGCGGATGCAGGCAGCCCAATATCCGAAAGACGGTAGATGACAGAAACCCAGGGTATCGCCCCGGCGATTGCACAGGCGTTGGAAAAACGCGGCTATAATGATTTGACCCCCGTTCAGAAGGCCATGCTTGCGCCTGAACTGGATGGACAGGACGCGTTGGTTTCCGCCCAGACGGGCTCTGGCAAGACCGTTGCCTTCGGCATGGCCATTGCACCGACGCTGTTGCAGAAGAATGGCCGCTTCGGCCAGGCCGGCGCGCCACTGGGCATCGCCATTGCCCCGACCCGCGAACTTGCCATGCAGGTGATGCGCGAGCTGGAATGGCTCTACGAATTTACCGGCGTTTCCATTGCGTCCTGCGTTGGCGGCATGGACATCAGAGCCGAGCGTCGTGCGCTAGAGCGCGGTGCCCATATCATCGTCGGCACACCAGGCCGTCTGTGCGACCACATCAAGCGCAAGGCGCTGGACCTTTCGTCCATCCGCGCCGTGGTGCTGGATGAGGCCGACGAAATGCTCGACCTCGGTTTCCGCGAAGATCTGGAATTCATTCTCGAGGAATCACCTGCCGAGCGCCGCACGCTGATGTTTTCGGCAACCGTTTCGCGCAGCATCGCCAAGCTTGCCGAGAGCTACCAGAAGAATGCCGTGCGCGTTGCAACGACATCCGAGCAGAAGCAGCACGTCGATATTGAATACCGCGCCATGGTGGTTTCGCCTTCCGACCGCGAAAACGCCATCATCAATGCGCTGCGCTTTTATGAAGCCCGCAATGCCATCGTGTTCTGCTCCACCCGCGCCGCCGTCAACCATCTGACCGCGCGCCTGAACAATCGCGGTTTTTCCGTCGTGGCTCTCTCGGGCGAATTGAGCCAGAACGAGCGCACACACGCTTTGCAGGCCATGCGTGACGGTCGTGCCCGCGTTTGCGTGGCAACCGACGTTGCCGCACGCGGTATCGACTTGCCGGGTCTCGAACTCGTCATCCACGCCGATCTGCCGACCAATTCCGACACGCTTCTGCACCGTTCCGGCCGTACGGGACGTGCCGGACAGAAGGGCATCAGCGCGATTATTGTGCCGATGAGCCAGCGCCGCAAGGCCGAACGCCTGCTCGAAGGTGCCAAGGTCAGCCCAGCCTGGGTTCGCCCACCATCTGCCGAGGAAATCACCCAGCGCGACGGCGAACGTTTGCTGGCGGATGCTTCGTTGACGGAAAACGTCAATGATGACGAGCGCGATTTCGTCGCCAAACTTTTGGAACAGCACGGCGCCGAAAAGGTCGCTGCTGCTTTCGTGCGTCTCTATCATTCGGGTCGTTCCGCACCGGAAGACATTGCCGAGGTTTCGATTGATGGCGCCCGCAAGCCACGTCGCGACGGTTTCGAGACCGTTGAAAACAACGAGCCACGCCGGGATCGCTCCGACTTTTCCGATAGCGGCTGGTTCACGCTCTCCGTCGGTCGCAAGCAGAATGCAGAGCCACGCTGGCTGATCCCTATGCTGTGCCGCTTCGGCAAGCTGACGCGTCAAGATATCGGCGCGATCCGTATGCAGCAGACGGAAACCTATGTGGAACTGGCCGCCGATGCGGTAGACCGTTTCACCTCCGCACTTGGCAAGGACATGATGCTTGAAAAGGGCATCCGCGTGAAAGCCATGGACGGCAAACCCGAAATGACGGGCGGTGCCCGCGAAGATACGCGCCCGCCGAGAGCCCAGAAGAAATACGTGAAATCCGACCAGGCGAGCGCACGCCCGGGCGACGACAAGCCTTGGAAGAAGAAGGCCAAGCCTGCGGGTGACCATTCTAGTGGCGGCAAGCCTTCGAAATTCGAAGGCAAGAAAGACAAGCCTTTCGAAAAGCGCGGGCCGAAGAAGCAGGATCGATAATAAAAAA
Organism: Agrobacterium sp. lyk4-40-TYG-31; assembly: GCF_030209855.1. Lineage (NCBI taxonomy): Bacteria > Pseudomonadati > Pseudomonadota > Alphaproteobacteria > Hyphomicrobiales > Rhizobiaceae > Agrobacterium > Agrobacterium sp. lyk4-40-TYG-31. Next base: position 58,471 of record NZ_JARVRE010000002.1, on the reverse strand, counting down.
ACCGGCGGGAATTTCCGCCGGTTTTTTTGTCTGTTATCGAAACCCAATTAACGGGTTGGGCAGCCTGGCGTGCCGATGATGCAGCCGAATTCCTGACCCTGCTGAGGAGGCGGTGGCGGACGATTTCCATCGGGACCGCGGCGACCCTCATCGTTCTGGCGACGGTCGTTCTGGTTCTGGCTCCAGTCGCGGTTGCGATCACGATTTTCGTCGCGGTTCACGTCCCGGTCTCTGTTACCATCGCGGCCACGATTGTCGTTATCCCAGCGAGGGCGTTCGTTGCGGTCGCCATCACGATCCCGCATCGGCGGACGCTGACGGTCGTTCTGGTTCCAGTCGCCGTGGCGCTGGTCCCAGCGACCATCGTTCGGACCCCGGTCACGGCGGTCATCACGACCGCGGTCGTCGCGCCAGTCGTCACGCGGACGCGGGCGGTTGAAATCACCGCGTGGTGGCGGTGCGTTCCAGTAACCGCCGGATGGACGGCGCCAGCGGTCACGCTCGCGGTAGAAATCGCGGTCGCGGTAGTTCTGGTCCCAATAGCGTCCGGCTTCGAAGGTAATGATCGGCACGCCGAGATCACGATAATAGCGCGGCTCTACATAGACGCGGTTCTGGCGATAGATGGCCTGAACGTAACGGCCGGCAACCCAGCCACGACCATAGCTGAACGACACATCGCACCACGGCGTATCCGACAGGCAGCCGTGAATGGTCAGCGGCGCTCCATTGGGAATGACGACCACGGCAGGATAGGCCGTGCTGGGTCCGGACCGCATGTTGACGTTGGCCGTGGAAAAGCCCTGCGTCGCCGCTTGCGCCAGCGCCGGGGCGGTTACCAGCGCAAGAAGCGCAAGGGCACCAAACAGTTTCTTCTTCACTTTTATTCTCCCTCAAGCAAAGGCTTGGCCGCCGAAATCGGCATTGAACATTTTTAGAGATACGCGCCTGATGATGAACGCAGCATGAAACGAAAATCCCCCGATTTCAGTTCCTTGCGGCAATCGATTGCGGCAGGCCCAGCCGTGACTTTACGCACCGCCCCTTGACTTCATGGGGCAATCATCCGACTTCAGGAGTGTACACAGGATGGAGAAGCACCATGAGCGAAGCCACGAAAACGACCGTCGACCAGAGCGAGGTAGACCGTTTCTCCGCCATGGCTGCCGAGTGGTGGAGCCCGACCGGCAAGTTTCGGCCACTGCACAAGTTCAATCCCGTCCGCCTGGAATATATCCGCAACCGCGCCTGCGAGAATTTTGGTCGCGACCCCAAGGCGCACCGCCCTCTGGAGGGCTTGCGCGTTCTCGATATCGGTTGCGGTGGCGGCCTGCTATCCGAGCCGATGGCGCGCATGGGCGCTGATGTGGTGGGGGCCGATCCCTCCGAAAAGAACATCGGCATCGCATCCACCCACGCCCGGAAAAACAATGTTTCCGTGGATTACCGCGCCGTGACCGCCGAACAGTTGCTGGCGGCAGGTGAGACATTCGACATCGTTCTCAACATGGAAGTGGTGGAGCATGTGGCCGATGTCGATCTGTTCGTCACCACCTGCGCAAAGATGGTACGTCCCGGCGGGCTGATGTTCGCAGCTACGATCAATCGGACGCTGAAGGCCCGTGCGCTGGCGATTTTCGCTGCTGAAAATGTGTTGCGCTGGCTGCCACGCGGCACGCACCAATATGAAAAACTGGTACGCCCGGACGAACTGGAAAAGCCGATCCTTGCCGATGGCATGAGCATCATCCACCGCACAGGCGTCTTCTACAACATGTTGCAGGACCGCTGGAACCTGTCATCGGACATGGAAGTCAATTACATGGTGTTGGCAAAACGTCCGTCTTAATTAACGTCGTCAGGCAGGACGGGAAGCGGCGCGACCGCGATCCCCTCCTCGATCAAAGCTTTTGCTTCCTGCGGAGAGGCCTGCCCGATAATGCCACGGGCTTCGGCCTCGCCGTAATGGATCTTGCGAGCTTCCTCGGGAAACTTTTCACCGACATCATCGGTGTTCGCACGGATCGTTGCCAAGGTTTCCTTGATCTTGGCGAAGGCCTGGGCTTGCGCCGCATCGAGTGCCAGCGTTCGTGTGGCCTCCTTCTCGCGCGCGGTCGAGACCGACGGTGCCATCAGCATCTTGGTGACATCCGCGGAATTGCAGACCGGGCACGTCACGAGACCGCGTGCGCGCTGATTGTCATAATCGGCGCTACTGGAAAACCAGCCCTCGAACTCATGGGCTTTTTCGCAATGGAGCGAGTAGCGGATCACTGGGCGGCGCCCATGGCAGCCGAGGTGCTGCCAACCCTATCGAGCGTGAAATCACGCGCATTTTTCAGGTTGGGGATTTTTGCCCGTGCGGCGGGCACAGCTGAGGGATCGATATCCGCATAGATGATCTCCTCACCGCTGCCACCGGCGACGGCGAGAACCTTGCCCCAGGGATCGACGATCATGGAATGGCCAAATGTTTCGCGACCATCTTCATGCGTGCCACCCTGTGCTGCGGCGATGAGGAAGGCACCGTTTTCGATGGCGCGGGCACGCAGGAGAATTTCCCAATGCGCCTCGCCCGTCTGACGAGTAAAGGCGGCGGGAACGGTCAGAACCTGTGCGCCAGCGACAGCTTCTGTGCGGAACAGCGCCGGAAAACGGACATCGTAGCAGATAGCAAAGCCGAATGTGGCAAGCGGCAGTTCCGCGATGCGTGCATCTTTGCCGGGCTCATAGGCCGAGCTTTCCCGCCAGCTTTCGCCATTGTCGAGATCGACATCGAACATGTGGATCTTGTCATAGGTGCAGATGCGCTCTCCATCAGGCGCAAACAGAAAGCCGCGATTGGCGATCTTGCCGTCTGGACGGGCGATGGCGGTGGAGCCGACATGGACATAGATGCCGAGTTCGCGCGCAAGCTTGGCGGCCGTCAGAACAACGATGTCGCCCTTCTCGTCTTTCAGCGACGCACGCAGGGCATCCCGATCCTTCTGGATCGCGCCAGTCATCTCCGGCGTCTGCACGTAGACGGCGCCCTGCCCTGCCGCCTCGCGAACGAGCCGCTCCATTGTTGTGGCGTTCGTTCTCGGGTCAACGCCCGAGCACATCTGGATGGCAGCGGCCTTGAAGCTCATTTTTTCGTTCCCCATTTCGTCGTCTTCTCGTCGATCTCAGGCTGCCAGCAGCGCGTCCAGCTTGCCATCGCGGTCCAGCGCGTGCAGATCGTCACAACCGCCGACATGCTTGTCGCCAATGAAGATTTGCGGAAACGTGTTGCGGCCGGATTTGTCCATCATTTCCTGACGGTAATCGGGATTTGTGGTGGCGTTGTACTCGGTGAACGCGACGCCCTTGCTTTCCAAAAGAGACTTGGCGCGGGCACAGAAACCACAAAAATCGCGCGTGTAAATCGTAACGGATGCCATTTCTTCGAACCCTCGCAGTGTCAGCCAGACCTATCTCTGACCTGTCATATAGGCCCGGAAATCGCCATTGCAAAGGTCAAAACAGTGACATCTGCGGCACCGGCCTTCTTGAGCCTGCGGGCCGCAGCCGCAACCGTTGCCCCGGTGGTATAGACATCATCGACGAGGACCACCCGCTTGCCGGAAATGTCGGCCTCACGGCCCGGCGCAATGGCAAATGCCCCGCGCACATTGAGCTTGCGGGCCCGCGCCGAAAGCCCGACCTGCCGGCTGGTCGGCTTGACGCGGATGAGCGATGACGCAAGCAAGGACTTGCCCGAGAGGGCGGCCAGATGACGGGCAAGCTCCGCCGATTGATTGAAACGGCGTGCCAGAAACCGCCGCCGGTGCAAGGGAACCGGCACGATGCAGTCGCATGCCGCAACCATGCCATCGCTGGCGCGCAGCATCCATGTCGCCATCAACAATGCGAGATCGGTGCGGTCGAGATATTTGAGCTGGTGGACGAGCTTGCGGGCCGGTCCATCGTGCACGGTGGCAGCCCGCAAACGCTCGAAAGGTGGAGGCGCGGCGATCGCCTCGGCGCAGACGATGCCGCGACCGTGATCATGGCTGAACGGAATGCCCAGCACTTCGCAATAGGGCCGCTCGATGAACTGCACACCCGCCCAGCACGCCGCGCAAAAGGCACCGTCGTTTTGCGTCTTGCAGCCGCAACCGAGGCAGGATGGCGGATAGACGAACTCGCTCAGGCTGCGCAGAAAGCCGCGCAGCAGACGCAAACCACCGTTGCTGGAAATCCGTTCTTCCCATTCGCCCATGAGGTTGACAATAGGCGCGAACGGGTGCCTTTGCGACACTAAAATTTGAGATGGATCACCGCATGGACATAGTTTTCGACCCGGCGCTGGTGGAAAAAAACCGCAGACGCGCATGGCACATCGGGGACGACAAGGCCCTGTTTCTGCTCGACATCGCCGCAGACGAAATAGCCGAGCGCATCGGCATCGTGGAGCGCCATTTCGACGAAGCCGTCGAACTGCATGGCGCGACCGGTGTCACCGCACGGCGCATCATGGAGACCGGCAAGGTCGGCCACATCACGCGCGTCGAAACAGATGCTGCGTTTGCCGCAGAGCATACATCGCTGACGGTAGCACCCATCGAGCAAGTCCCGCTGCAGCCCGCATCCGCCAACCTCATTGTCTCGCCGCTGAGCCTGCATCTCACCAATGATACGCCCGGCACGCTGATCCAAATCCGCCGCGCGCTGAAACCGGACGGACTGTTTCTCGCCGCCATTCCCGGCAGCGGCACCTTGCAGGAACTGCGCGACGTGCTGCTGACGACGGAGGCCGAACTGACCGGCGGCGCAAGCCCACGCGTCATCCCCTTTGCCGACGTGCGAGATGTGGGCGCGCTGTTGCAGCGTGCCGGTTTTGCGCTTCCGGTAACCGACGCTGAAACCTACACCGTCCGCTACGACTCCATTTTGCCGCTGATGCGCGATCTCAGGGCCATGGGAATGGCAAATCCGTTGGCGGGCCGCAGCAAAAGACCACTGACGCGGCGATTCATCATGCGAGCAGCGGAAATCTATGCCGAGAAATATTCAGATGCCGATGGCCGCATTCGCGCGACATTCTCGATCATCTATGTGTCTGGATGGGCCCCGCATGAGAACCAGCAGAAGCCTTTGAAACCGGGCTCCGCCAAGGTTCGGCTTGCCGATGCTTTGAAAACTGCGGAGATCAAGCTGCCGCGACGCGACAACGAGTAAGCAACACCGTCAACTGATGGCGTTGGCAAAGGTGTCGGACAATATTCGCAACACGGCGATGAGATGGTCGCGAATGCCTTCCAAGCCGAGAATCAGGGCGCTGGAGATAAGGGCGATGACTAGGCCATATTCGATTGCCGTCGCACCCTGCCGGTCCGCAAAGAACGCGGTCAGCTTGCACATCACGAATTCTGCCCTGTCCGCCATTCCTGAAAGCCCCTCAATGGTCTGCACGTGCGACACGCCACAGATGAAACCGTGGGCATTCTACCGGGATAAAGTGTGTAATGTGTTACGTCCTACAGGGCCAATTTTAGCGGTCGGCTTTTTTCCGGCAAAGCTCCAACTTGTTTTCGTTGGCAGAGCCTTTATTAAAACAGCATGTTATCATAAAAACCGGGTCCCACTTTTTGAATGAAGAGCGACATGCCACAGCTTGAAATAGACAGCCCGCTTCAGGAGTTCTTCCAGAAATCATCTGTCGCGCTTGCGCTGTCCCATGCGGATGACGACAACCATCTGGCGCTGGTGAATGACAAGTTCTGCGCACTTACGGGTTACGACAGCGAGGATGTGCTGGGTAAAAATTGCCGAATGTTGCAGACCAGCCTGAAGGGTGTTCATGCCGAAAATGCCGAGGCACGCGCCAAAATCCATGACTTTCTACAGCCGGACGGCCCGGGCACGGTGCGCACGACAATCGTCAATTTTCGCAAGGATAGCAGTGCCTTCGTCAATCTGCTGTTCATGTCAAAGTTAAAAGCGACGTCGGGACAGGTGCGCTATATATTGGCCTCGCAATTCGATGTAAGTCGCGCCCACGCGCACCTTCTGGAGACCTACGATCAGGAACTGAATGACACTCTGACGAAAATCAAGCCACTGCTTGATGACCACAACATCATGATCGAGGGTACGCTTGCAACGATTGCGAATTCGACGACCACCATTGCCCAGGCAAAACTAACTTTGGCGGAACTGGAACAAAACGCCCCCTATTGATCGTTTCAGCATTCGAAATTTCAAGGACCCCTGTTTGTCTCACGAGTATAATCTTCCATCCGTGCCTGTTGTCGGCGTCGGTTCATCTGCAGGTGGTCTGGAAGCTCTGCGCGAAATGCTGAGTGCCGCCGAAGTGCCAACGGGTCTCGCCTTTGTCGTCGTACAGCATCTAGATCCGCATCATGAAAGCATGCTGGCGGAACTGTTGGACAGACATACGGGCCTTAGCGTCCTCCAATGCGAGGGCGGCGAAGAAATCGAGGCGGATACGGTCTTCATCATCCCTCCGGGCAAAGGGCTGAGCATCGAGCAGGGACGGCTCGTTCTCAACGATTTCGCCCAGCCGCGCGGTCTGCGTCGCCCGATCGACGATTTCTTCATTTCGCTGGCCAATGACCAGCAATCGAACGCCGCCTGCGTCATTCTGTCCGGCACGGGCGCAGATGGTTCGACCGGTCTTCGCGCCATCAAGGAAAATGGCGGTCTATGCGTCGTGCAGGAGCCGTCAACGGCGAAATATGACGGCATGCCCGTTTCTGCCACCGGCACCGGCCTTGTCGACTTCGTGGTGCCGCCTCAGCAAATCTTGTCCTGCATCGGCGGCTTCTTTTTTCGCAAGAGCCAGGGTGCCGACAAGAGAGAAGCCTCCCGAGTCGCTGACATCGTTGACGACCTCTGCGTCGCGCTGCGTACCACCGTCGGCCACGATTTCGCGGGCTACAAGCAGACGACATTCGTTCGGCGTGTCGAACGACGCATGCATGTTCTGGGCATTAGCAAGGGCTCAGACTATCTGACCCGGGTGCAGACCGACACAAATGAGTGCGACGCGCTATTTCGGGACCTGCTGATCAATGTCACCCGGTTTTTCCGTGACCGTCAGTCGTTCGACGTCCTGAACGAACTTGCTATCACGAATCTGATGCGCGACGCGGCAGGCAGTGAAGACGGTGTTCGCGTTTGGGTGCCCGGCTGTTCCAGCGGTGAGGAAGCCTACACGATAGCGGTGCTGTTTGCAGAAGCTGCGCGCAAGCTCGAACTGCCCTGCAATGTTCAGATATTTGCGACCGACATCGATGAAAGCATGTTGAAGATCGCCCGTGAGGGCTCTTATCCCAACGCGTCTCTCGCCGATATTCCGCATGAATTGCAGGAACATTACGTCATTCCGCACAAGGATCGGTTCAATTTTATCGGCCAGATCAGGGACATGATCCGCTTTTCGGGTCACAGCCTGATCAAGGACCCGCCCTTTTCCAAGGTGGACCTCGTTTCATGCCGAAATCTGCTGATCTATTTCGATGAGAAGCTGCAAAAGAAGGTCATGCCGCTTCTGCACTACGCGATACGGCCGGGTGGTTTTCTGTTTCTGGGATCCTCCGAAACGGTTGGCCGGTTCGACAGCGTCTTTTCCGTGGTCGATCAGAAGGCACGGTTGTTCGAGCGCCTTCCCGGGTCACCCACCTATCCCATCCCGCTTCCGGGCGAACGCCGCGAACGACGTCCTGCTGTTTCCCGGGCCGAAGTCCAGAAGGTGACCGAATCCATCGATGAGCAGGCTGTCAACCGGCTGATGGAGCGCTACATTCCGGCAAGCGTAGTGCTGGACAATGACGGGCAGATCGTTGCCGCCTATGGCCGCCTGAGCCGCTACTTCGAATTCCCGGTGTCCGCGACCAGCGAAACGAGTGCGGCAACGCTGGCCCGCCCAGGTGTGAAAGAACAACTGGGTGCGCTGGTTCGGCAAGCGCGCACCGCAAAGAAACGCGTCATTGCCCGCAATGTCGATGTCGTGACCGACTTCGGCTCGCTGAAGACAGAGATCATATGCGACCCCTTGGATGACAACAGCTACTTGGTGGTGTTTCAGGAATCGCCCGTCTTCACGCCGCTGGAACTCACCGATGTGCTTGAACTCGAACATGGCGACGGCCATGTCGAGGCGCTGGAGCGCGAGCTACGATCAGCCAAGCATCGGCTACGCTCTGCAACCGAAGAGCTGGAGACGGCCAACGAGGAACTGAAAAGCTCCAACGAAGAAATGATGTCGATGAACGAGGAGCTTCAATCGACCAATGAGGAACTGACGACGGTCAATGACGAGCTGAAGACCAAGGTCGATGAAGTAACGGTCGCCAACACCGATCTGCGCAACTTTTTCGATTCGACCAGTCTGGCGGTGATCGTGCTGGATAATGACATGCGGCTGCGGTCCTATACCAAGGCGGCGACGGCGATCTTCCCGTTGCAGCCGACCGATAGAGGTCGGCCACTATCCGATGTCGCAAGCCGTTTTCCGGCGCTCGACTTTGCCACGCGTGTCCACAGCGTCATGGCGGATGGCCTCGAATATAACCAGACCGTGATGGACCGCGAACAGGAACGCACGTTCTCGCTGCGCATACTGCCCTACCGCACGGCAAATGGAACGACGGGCGGCGCAACCATCGTCATGACCGACATTTCGCACGCCATCAGCGTGGAAAGCCAGCTTGCCGCCGAGCAGGAGCGGCACGAGCTTGCCATCGAGGCTGCCGGCATCGGCGTGTGGGAATATCTGCCGGACCGCAGTGAATTCGTTCTGGGCGGCGCGGCGATGGAGCTGCTGCAAACCCGAGACGGGACGCCTGCCTTGCAGGCCGTACTGCAGAACTTTAGCGACACGGACCGCACGCATCTGCGTGATGCGCTGGAAACAGCAATCCACGACCATACAGGCTTCGAGCTGACCTCCCGCATTGTCGGCAATGATGGCCGCTCTCGCTGGCTGAAGACATTCGCGCGGCATGTGGCAGACAGCGATCCGGGCCGGGTGATTGGCGTCAGCGTCGATGTGACGGCGGAATACGAGCTTGCCGAAGCACGTGACTTGATGCTGAACGAGATGAACCACCGCGTCAAAAACCTGTTTGCGATGATTGGTGGCATTCTGCGCATGGCGGCGCGCAAGCACGAGACGGTCAAGGGTCTGGTGGAGGATGTGGAGGGGCGCATATTGGCCCTGGGCAGCGCGCATTCTCTGGCCTCCAACCAGAAGCGTACCGCAGCCGTCGGCATTCAGGATCTGATCGAAACCATTCTGACGCCCTACCGTCGCCATGCGACGATCGACATCGACGGTGGCGACCTGCCGATTGCAGCGAACTACATAACGCCGCTGACGCTCATTCTTCACGAGTGGTCTACGAATGCCCTGAAACACGGCGTTCTGGGCAAACCCGACGGGCATTTGCGCATTCGCTGGGAAGAAACTGGCGATCAAATTCATTTGGTTTGGAACGAAACCGGCACCGAGCCCGTTGAGCAGCCGGGAGTAGCTGGGTTTGGAACAGTACTTCTGACCAGTGCCGCCAAGCAAATTGGGGGTAGGGTTTCAACAGATGTCGATGGGGCGAGCTTGACGCACACCCTGACGATGCAGACCAAGGTTCGACATGACGCATAAGACTGTGTTGCTGGTAGAAGACGAAATATTTGTTGCGATGGATATTCAAATGACCCTTGAAGATGAGGGTTGGACCGTTGCAGGACCGTTTCCGAGCACCGCAGAAGCCCTGTCCTATCTCGACGAGAATATTCCGACCTGCGCGATTTTGGATGTGCGCCTGACGGATGGTGACGTCTTCCCCGTTGCGGACCGGCTGCGGGAAACCAATGTTCCCTTCGTATTCCATTCCGGCCACGCCGACGGACGCGCCCTCGAGGAAGTCTATCCGCAATCGGCGTTCTGTCAGAAGCCATGCCTGCCAACCAGCCTCGTTCAGCAGGTTGAACGTCTTGCAGGATTTGAAGAGCCAGCCAGACGTTCAGCAGCGGGCTAACGTTGCTCGGATAACAAACGCGTTAAATCTGCTTCACCGCGGAACTTTTTTCTTTCCAGACAATTATTGCCCGTAGCGACGAGGCTGGCTTCACAATGAAGCCTGTCCGGCGCCTTTCGGATTCTTGTTATGGAAAGACGCGTCATGAACCAGAAAACACTGGTCGAGGTTTCAGTGCCCGACCGTAACGGCACGATGATCCCTTACGGCATCATGAACAGCGAACAGGCAGCCGAGCTGCCGGATACCTACGAGATTTCGGTGGCGCATCTCGGAGGCGACGCTCAAGTGGATTCGACCGATGATTCAGTGGAGTTGATGGTCTAAACACCGCTCAAACGAATGACGACACCTCCAACTGAAGGTGCCGTCACGTGTTTGACACGATGATCACAACACTCTTGGAATGTCGTCATTTTCGTCCGGATTGGGAACCGGCAAATCATCCGGCAGCGTGCCGGGTTCAGGTTCTTTCACCGGCGGTATATCGGGCTGCGGCGCCATCGGCGGTACGGGACCTGGAACGGGTTCTACGGGTATCACAGTCATCAGCTTTCACCTCACATAAGTTGGCGGGCGGTGCTGCTGTCGACATCGCCTCTTGGTCCACTTTCGTTCGCCAATCTCGGTCCAGTCGAAGGCTGCGCTGCCCGCCTCACCAGTCTCACGAAGTAAACCTCTTGATGCCGTGAGGGTTCCGAAACGTTATGCGAAGCCGAGGGAGTTGCGGGCGACTTCGCGCTGAGCACCGTAGTCACGCATGTGGGATTCGTGGCCATATTCGCGAGCTGTAACACGGCTCGCCTCGACGTCCGGCACCTGCAAAAAGGCGTCGGCATAGGTGCCCGTTTCGTCTTCGAAGTCTAAGACGGTCGATGGTGCTGCGGTTTTCAAGAAATCGAACATGGCTTCCTCCCATTTGAAATCTTAACGCTCAGTTGGCGCCCCTGTTCCCTCCACCGTGACGCAACAACCAATGAGTATGAAAACAATCTTATAACACGTGTTTTTGACAATCCGTTACGCGATATCGTTAAGAATATGAGCCGGGTAAATTGTCCTGTGTCCACACAGTTCGAGCCGTCTCGAAATCGCCCCATTGAACCGCAGTATGGCCTTGATACCGCAAAGGATTGTGTGGCTGAACGGAACGGGTGGAACGACGGGGAGACCGGGGAGTTGATGCCGGGGGACTGATCCGAGCGAGCCACGATAAAGCTGGGACAAGGCCGCACACATCCGAGAGACCCTTCTCACCGGTGCTACCCAAGAGCGCTGGACCATCAAGGAGCAGAGACATGACCATCAACACCGTCGTTTGGGGCGAAAATGTCCACGAACACGAGAATGAGACCGTTCGTGGGATCTATCCCAATGGGATGCACACGACGATTGCCGATGCTCTCAACAGGGAGCCCGATATCAACGCCACGACAGCGACGCTTCAGGAGCCGGAACACGGACTTTCGCAGGAACGGCTGGATCAGACGGATGTGCTGGTATGGTGGGGCCACAAGGCCCACGGTGAGGTTGATGACGCCATTGTCGAGCGCGTTGCAAGCCGCGTCTGGGAGGGCATGGGCCTGATCGTTCTGCATTCGGGCCACTTTTCCAAGCCGTTCAAGCGCCTGATGGGCACGCCCTGCGCGCTGAAATGGCGCGAAGCCGGCGAGCGCGAGCGTCTCTGGACCATCAATCCACGCCACCCGATTGCCGCAGGCCTGCCAGAGCATTTCGAGTTGGAAAACGAAGAAATGTATGGCGAGCAGTTTTCCGTACCCGAACCACTCGAGACCGTCTTCATCTCTTGGTTCCAGGGTGGCGAAGTTTTCCGGTCCGGCCTGACATGGCGTCGTGGTGCGGGCAATATCTTCTATTTCCGCCCCGGGCACGAAACCTACCCTACCTACCACGACGCGAATGTCCAGAAGGTCATCGGTAACTCCGTGAAATGGGCCTATAACCCCTTGGGCACGCTGAAGAGCATTCACGACGCGCCCAACGTGCCGGTCGAATCCGCTCTCGAAAAGATCGAAGAGCGTGGCCCCAAACTCCACTCCGCAGGCGAAGCAGGTTACAGGTAATTCATGATGAGACTGGTTATTCTTGGAACGGGCGGCATGGCCAATACCCATGCCATGCACTTCTCACTCATCTCCGGCGTAGAGCTTGTGGCGGCGATCGACGTGGATGATGTCGTGGTGCGCGGCTTCGCTGCCCGCCACAATATTCCCTCGACGTTCACATCACTGGACGAAGCGATTGCATGGGGTGAATTCGACGCTGCGGCCAACGTCACGCCGGATGCGATCCACCACCCCACCACCCTTAAGCTCTTAGCCGCGGGCAAGCATGTCTTTTGCGAAAAGCCGCTGGCCGAAACCTACGTCAAGGCCTCCGAGATGGCGGATGCGGCAGAAAAATCCGGCCTCGTCGGCATGGTCAACCTTACCTATCGCAACGTCGCACCCCTTCAGATCGCGCGGCAGATGGTTCTGGAAGGCAAGATCGGCAAACTGCGCCACATGGAGGCGTCCTACCTCCAGAGCTGGCTGGTTTCCAAGGCCTGGGGCGACTGGATGACGGAGAGCAAATGGCTGTGGCGGCTCTCGACCAAGCACGGCTCTAACGGCGTGTTGGGCGATGTCGGCATCCACATTCTCGACTTCGCGTCCTATGGCGCGGGTAGCGATGTGGAGCGTATCTTCACCCGGTTGAAGACCTTCGACAAATACGAGGGTAACAAGATCGATGTCTATGATCTCGACGCCAATGACAGCTTTACGATGACAGCAGAACTGGAAAACGGCGCCATGGGTGTCATTCACGCCAGCCGCTGGGCCACCGGCCATCTGAACGAATTGCGTCTTCGCCTGCACGGAGACAAGGGTGCCGTCGAAGTCATTCACACGCCGGAATATTCGACGCTTCGCGGATGCCTCGGCGAGGACGTGGAAAAAGCGATCTGGCGAAACATCGAAGTCGAGCCGGTGGAAACGAACTACGAGAAGTTCGCCAAGGCTGTGATGGAAGGCGGCAAAGCCGACCCCGACTTCCGCCACGCCGCCAACCTGCAGAAGGTGTTGGACCTGTCCATCGTCACCGACCGGGAAAGACGCGAGATTGCTGTCTCTGCCTGAATGAGCAGATCAGGGGGCAACCAGCGCGGGTTGCCCCCGATCCCGGCCGCCTTATGCTGTCTGTCAATCGAACAGTAAATGCCATTGTTTCGGAAATGGCGTGCCGCCACTCTAAAACCTTGCGGGAAGTTTGCAGATGCCATTTCCGCGACATTTTTGTTGATTGCCTAGCGTATGTTGCCGTTGATACCAGATAGGCAAATATTACTACAGGCACGCAACGCGCGGCAGTAACTTGGCCTCATGTGACGCGCCCAACAGCTGGTATGCTCAGCTGCGAATGATCTTCCAGACGCCACGTGCGGCGGCAACGATTTCACCTGCTACCGTCAATTTTCCATCGAGGAAAATCAGCGTGCGCGTTTCCTTCAATACCTCGCATCTTATCTCGACCATTTCGCCCAGCTTGACGGCGCGCATGAACTGCATGTCGAACTGAACCGTGCTTTGGCGGCGGTCAGGGGCATGGCTTCGTGCAGCGGTTCCCATGGCGCGGTCCGCAAAGGTCATCAACATTCCGCCCTGAACGAAGCCAGCACGGTTCTTATGCTTGGGCTCGGCATGGAAGCGATAGCGGAACGGATTTTCGTTGCAAGCCTCGATGGGACCGACAAGATTGATAAATCCGTCGTCCTCAAGAGCCGACCAAGTCACTGGGTCATCTGTCATTTTCCGTACTCGCGATGTCCTTTGTGCCATGGCGATATCCCGTATGGGGATTCTCATCGAGGGACTGAAACGCTGAAGAGGCCCATTCCTTCGATTGCCGCTCAAACCAATAAAGCGGGCCGCCAAGCTTGGCAGGGAACCCATAGCCGTGGACCCAGACGAGATCGATATCAGATGGACGTGCTGCTATGCCCTCTTCCAGAACAAGCGCCGCTTCGTTGACGATGGCAGCAAGGGCGCGTTTCTGGATGTCGGCGTCTGAGAACTGATGCTGGGCAATCGCGCGCTCTTTGCGCCATACGCGCAGCATATCGCCACCTTCCGGGCTCTCGACGCCACGACGGTCGCCTTCGGGATAGTCGTACCATCCCGCATTGGTCTTGCGACCGAGCCGTCCGTTTTCCACCAGCCGTTCAAGAAACGAAACCGTATCAGGCGGGTCGATCCCCTCGGCGCGTCTGCGACTGCGGTTTGCTGCGGAAATATCGAGGCCGGAGAGATCGCCCACGGCAAAAGGTCCCATGGCAAAGCCGAAGGCTTCCAGCGCCTGATCGACCTGTTGCGGTTCGGCACCCTGATCGACCATCACCTCGCATTGCAGGCGGTAGGCATTATAGATGCGGTTGCCGATAAAGCCTTCGCCGACGCCGGATACCACCGATATCTTGCCGAGCTTGCGGCCCACGGCCAGAGCGGTTTTGAGAACCTCTGCGGATGTCTTTTTGCCGCGCACGACCTCCAGCAATTTCATGCGATGCGCGGGGCTGAAGAAATGCAGGCCGACGACATTGGCCGGGTTGCTCGCTGCTTGCGCCAGAATATCGAGATCGAGATAGGAGGTGTTGGAGGCGATGATCGTGTCCGGGGCGACCACGGAATTCAGGGAAGCGATCAGCGCCTTCTTGACCTCCATATTCTCGAAAACGGCCTCGACTACCATATCGCAATCCGCGAATGTTGCGATATCGGCGGAGGTTGAAAAGCGGTTGGCGATGATCTCTTCAGCGGATGGCGTGGCCAGCATTGTCGCCAGACGGTCGGGCAGGGAGGCCAGGGCTTCGGCGTTCTGGTCCACAAGGCGCACCCTGTATCCGGCGGAGAGGAAGCAGGCGGCGATGCCGGCACCCATGCTGCCTGCACCGACGATGCCGATGGTTTGCAGATTGCGTACTATAACGTCTTTGGCATCGCCCGTATCGCCAGCGCGCCGCTCCGCAAAGAACAGGTGGCGGAGAGCTGCGGATTCGTCGGTCATCCGCAGTCTCTGGAAGACGGTGCGCTCTTCCGTGAGTGCCGCATCGAAATCGAGCGAAACGGCGCGCCTGACGGCAGCGATTGCTTCCTCGACGCCGGGGTGACCACGGCGCTTGCGCTTCGCATTGGCGGCGGCCTCTTCCAGAGCATCGGTGCTGAAGCTGATGACGGACATATCACGCACCCGCCATTTTCCCGGTAGCGACCGGGCCAGTGCGGCAGCGCCTACGCGCAAATCCGTCGCTATACGGTCGATCAGCCCAAGCATAAGCGCATCCGATGCCTTGACGCGGCGGCAGGAGGTGATGATGTCGATGGCGGTGGCGGCATCCGTCAGGCGCGGCAAACGCACCGTGCCGCCAGCGCCGGGAATGATCCCGAAGGTCACTTCCGGCAGGCCGACCACGGCATCTGCGGTGGCGATGCGGGCATCACAGCCCAGCGCCAGCTCGAAACCACCGCCAAGGGCAGCGCCATGCAGCGCGGCAACGATGGGCTTTGGAAATTGCTCGAAGGCCGCGATGACAGCCGGAACCTGCGGGTCGGCGAGCGGCGCGGAAAACTCCCGCAGATCCGATCCCGCCACAAAGGTTTTGCCCGCGCCGATCAAAACGGCGGCGGTCACCGTATGGTCGGCTTCAAGGGTCGCCAGTGCCTCCAGAAGACCGCGACGTACCTCTATGGAGCCTGCATTGATCGGCGGATTGTCGATGACGATGAAGGCGATATCGCCATCGCGTTCGATACGAACGCGTGAAGTCTCTGTCTGCATGATCTGGTCTGACCCCTATGCCTGGCTGACATATTTGACGGTCTGGAACGCGTCCAGCCCCTCGATGCCGCCTTCGCGGCCCTGTCCGCTATCCTTGACACCCCCGAAAGGGGTTTCGGGCAGCGAAGCCTGCCAATGATTGATGATGACGTTGCCGCTTTCGACGCGCTCCGCAACCTCGGAAATGATGCGGCTGTCATGGGTGAAAGCATAGGCCGCCAGCCCGAAGGGCAGCCGGTTCGCCAGCCGCATCGCATCCTCGATGGTTGCAAAAGGCTGGGTTACGGCGAGCGGCCCGAAGGGCTCCTCGTTCATCGCGAGGCTGGTATCGTCAGCATGAACCAGCAATGTCGGCTCGAAGAAAAAGCCCTGATTGTTGATGCGGTGACCACCGGCGGCGACCTTCGTGCCACGCGCTTGGGCATCCTCGACAAATGCCTCGATGGCGGTGATGCGGCGGGCATGGGCCAGCGGGCCCATCTGCGTCGATGCCACGCGCCCGTCTCCGACCTTAATCCCACGGGCGGCTTCGGCGAAGGCTTCGGCAAAACGGTCGTGTTTGCTCTCATGCACGAAAAAGCGCGTGGGCGAGGTGCAGATCTGCCCGGCATTGCGATATTTGGCTTTGGCGGCAGAGAGCGCCACCGCCTCGATATCCGCATCGGCAAAGATCAGTACGGGGGCGTGGCCACCAAGCTCTGAAATCATCCGTTTCATGCCGAGTGCCGCCTGGGCGGCCAGCGATTTTCCCACCGCCGTCGAGCCGGTAAAGGTCACGCCCTTGATGACGGGTGAGGCGATCAGTTGTTTAGATATCTCCGCCGGATTGCCGGTGACGACGCTGAGCGCGCCTGCGGGCAGACCGGCTTCCTCCAGAATGGCGGCCAGCGCAAAGGTGCAGGCGGGCGTTTCTTCGGCAGGCTTCATCACCACCGTGCAACCGGCGGCAAGCGCACCGCTGATCTTGCGCGAGGGGGTGATCAGCGGCGCATTCCATGGCGCAAAGGCCGCGATGGGGCCGAGCGGCTCTTTCAACACCAACTGGCGAATACCCGTCTGGCGCGACGGGATGACCCGGCCATAGGCGCGGCGGGCTTCCTCGGCATCCCAGGTAAAGATGCCTGCGGCAGTCTCGACCTCTACTTTCGCCTCCGCCAGCGGCTTGCCAAGCTCGGTGCTGATCAGCCATGCCAGGGCATCGGCGCGTTCGCGCAGCAGGCTTGCGGCTTTGAGCAGAATGGCGGCCCGGTCATGGGGCGATGTGGCGCGCCATGATTGAAATGTCCGGCCCGCGGCCTCGATTGCTTCCTCCACCCGGGCGGGCGTGGCATGGGGCATTTGCCCCAGAACCTCGCCGGTGGCGGGGTCGAGCACGTCAGTGCTGACATCAGGGCGATCATCGACCCAACGCCCGGCAATGAACAATCTCAAGGCGGGATAGCTCCTGTCCGCATCCATGGCGCGGTCTCCTCTCACGCTTTGCCCGCGCCTGTTGACCGGATCTTCTCCAGCACCGGGCCGAGATAGGTCATGAAGCCCTGGTGGTCCTCGCTCATCGGAAAATGGCCAAGACCTTTCATGATCACCGCTTCGGCACCCTTGATGCTGTCCACCAGCGCCAGCGTATCTTCGGGCGTGCAGGAATAGTCATATTCGCCGGTCAGCAGATAGAGCGGGCATTTGTCGGTGTCGATGCGCGCCACATCGCCGCGCATGTCGCCATCCTGCTTGTAGAAAAACAGATCGCCCTTGAAGATGCCGGGACCGCCCTGCATGTAATGCCACAGCGTTTCCCAGCGGTCGCCATCGGTGGCGAGCGGTCCTATGAGGCCCGAAACGATGGCCGCGCAGACTTCGCCGCCATGCACATCGGGGCGGTGCGTCCAGGAAATATCGTAATAGGGGTTCACATGCGCGCCCGATTGAAGGCCGATGGCAGCGCGGAACAGTTCGGGGTGGCGGAGCGAAAGGTGCAGCACGGCGCGACCGCCGATAGAGCAGCCCATGACCACCGGCTTGTCCAGCTCAAGTGCTGTCATGATCGAGAGGATGATATCGACATAGCCTGCGGATGTCAGGCGATACTCTTCCTCATGCCAGCCGGTTGGCGGCGATGATTTGCCGTGCCATGGCATATCGAAGACGACGACGCGGAAGTTTTCCAGCACCTTTTCGTCATTGAGAAGATTGCGATACTGGCGGCCATCGGAGCCTGCAGTGTGAAGGCACAGAAGCGGAATGCCCTGACCGGCTTCTTCCACATAGATCCTGTGGCTGCGACCGGCGATATCGAGCTTGAGATAGCGTCCGACAATGGGTTCGAAGCTGGCGGTCACGTGTTCACCTCCTCGCGAACGGCAGAAAAAAGCTCTTTGAAATATCGAAGATTGGCCATGAAAGGATGCAGATTACCCTCGATTTTCAGATGGCGCGATTTCAGCAGGGCGAAGAGATCGTGATAGCCCGGTGCGGGCACTGCCTCGAAAAACCGCGCCCAGGAATCGGACGCAGCGCGCAGTGCAAAGGTCCAGCTCGGCATCACAAATGGACCTGTCTGGACCGAGGCGACACGACCCTTGTCGATATCGACCAGAAAGGCCTGTTCGCCGATCTCGACCAGAAAACGCAGGCTGACATATTGCCCGCGTCTGACCAGACCTTCTCTATGATTGATGATATCAGGAAGCGCTTCAAGCATGTTTCCTCCTCCCTTATTGTCTTCTTAAATATCCGACGCCTGCATCAGCGCATCCACGGCCACCACGCCCTGTCCTTCGGGAAGCACCAGGAACGGGTTGACCTCGGCCTCCTGTATCGCCAGATCCGGACGCACAGCAAGTGAGGACAGGGCGACGATGGAGGCGGCCAGCGCCTCCAGATCGCCGCGCGGCTTGCCTCTGAAACCCCTGAGGGCTGCGAAGGCCTTGACCTCATCGATCATCTCGCGGGCCGTTTCGATGGTGACCGGGGCGAGCCTGACAGCGCGGTCCTGGTAGATTTCCGTCATCACGCCGCCTGCGGCCACCATGATGATCGGCCCGGCTTCGTGATCGATACGATAACCCACCAGCGCCTCGCCAACGCCCTTGACCATGGCCTGCACGAGAATATCGGCACCCCTGGCTTCAGGCACATGTGCGCTGACGTTTTTGCCGATATCCAGGGCTGCCTTTTCAAGGCCGGAACGGTCGGAAATGCCGAGTACCACGCCGCCGACATCCGTCTTGTGCAGAACATGCGATGACAGCACCTTGGCAACCACCGGATAGGCAAAGGGCAATTCGCCGGAGAGCTTGCCTTGGGGCAGCGCATGAACGGGTGCGTGGCGCACACCAAGCGCTTCGAGAACCCCATAGGCCTCGCGCTCATCGAGGTTACACCCTGTGTCGGAACGGCTGACTTTCAGACCTGCGCCCCCATCCGGGCGCCTGCGCCGGAATGCCGCCGCCACGACATCGGCGCAGGCTTCGGGCGACCGGAAAACCGGTATGCCCTTCTCGGACAGAAGCCCCAATGCCTCAGGGGCATCGGGAACGAGGAAGACGGCGAGCGGCACATCCTTGCCGGCGACGTCAAAAATCGGTTTTACCGCGAGATCGGGGTGGTTACGGGCCGAAGAGCCGACGACGGCAACGACCAGATCGAACTGTTTCGAATCCACCATGGTCGAAAGCGCCGCTTTCATGACCTCCGGCTTGACGCCAGCAAGGGTCAGGTCAACGATACGACCGCGTTCGACCTCGACACCTGATGCTTTGAAGGTATCGAAGGTCGAGGCCACGGGCTCCTCGACCGTGATGCCGCGTACACCGAGCTGATCGACAACCATGGCCGCACCGCCACCCGTAGTGGTAACCACGCCGACCTTTGCGGTATAGCCATGCGCCTGTGTTTTCGTTCGTGACAGCAATGGCAAGGCGCCGAGAAGGCCTTCGAGCGTATCGACACGCGCAATGCCGCAATCACGCAGAAACGCATCGGCCACGGCATCTTCACCAGCCAGAGCGCCGGTATGCGACAGCGCCAGTTCGGCGGCCTGCTGCGAACGGCCAAGCTTCAACGCGACGATGGGTTTGTTATGGCGATGCGCCAGTTCCGCAAAGCGTCTGAGGTGATCGGCATTGCGCAGGCTTTCGAGGAACAGCAGGTATCCGCCAACCGTGGGGTCTTCAAGCACGGCCTCGCAAAGCTCGCCCAGCGACAGATCGATCTCGTTGCCGACCGACACCAGACCGGCAAAGCCGATGCCCAGCGATTTGCCGCGCGACAGAAGCGCGCCGATCATGCTGCCGCTATGGGAGGCGACGAAGATATTGCCCTTTGGCAAGCCTTCTTCGGCAAAGGCGGCGTTTGCCGTCATCACCGTCTTGCGGTGAACATTGACCATGCCGAGGCTGGAGGGGCCGATAAGACGCAACCCCGATTGCTTGGCAGCCGCCAGCATGCGGTCGGTGCGCTCATGCCCGGCACTGCCGCCCTCGGAAAAGCCGTTTGCGAGAACCGTTGCGACTTTTACGCCCTTTGCAGCGCATTCGGCCACCGCATCCACGGCGGCATCCGCGCCCGTCAGAATGAAGGCGTGGTCGATTACCTCGGGAAGATCGTCGAGGGAAGCCCAGGCTTTCTCGCCCAGAACCGAGGTTCTGCGGGGATTGATCGGGTAAAGATTGCCCTCGAAACCCGCGCGCCTGAGATAGGAAAGCGGGCGTCCCGCCGTTTTCGTGGCATCATCGGAGGCCCCGATGATGGCGATGCTGCGGGGTGCGAAAAAGGCGGAATGGAACGCGCTGTCAACAGGCATTACGGGTCGACCTTCATTCTGCGGCGTTCGGAACACGCGGAGCGCGCTGTTCGAAACGGCGATCAAATACATGTTCCGCAATGCGGTTCTTGAGAACTTCGATGGAGCCACCGGCAATCATCCAGCCCCTCGTTCTGCGCATGCAATATTCCGCCAGCGCCTCGGTGCTGTAGCCAAGCCCACCCATGATCTGGATCGCCTCGTTGGCAGCATCGAAACCGGCCTGGTTGCAGGCAAGCTTTGCAAGAGCCGTATCGGCAGCACTCGGTAATTCTCCTTCGGCCACCGATGCGCTGCGATAGAGAAGAAGTTGTGCAGATTCGAGCTTCAGCAGCAAGTCGGCAAATTTCCACTGCAAGCCCTGGAATTCGCACAGCGGACGACCGAATTGCTTGCGCACCAGCGCATGTTCGCGAGCAAGATTAAAGGCATAGCGCCCAAGAGCCAGCGAACGGGCAGCATTGCCCAGGCGTTCGACGTTGAAACCCGAAATCTGCTTCTTGAAGCCGCCGGGGCCAAGCAGGATATTGGCAGCCGGAATACGGCAATTGTCGAAATGCAGTTCCGACCACTCTTCGCCGCTCATGAAAGCCGATGGCTTGCTGACGGTAAAGCCCGGAGCATTGCGTTCGACCAGAACCGAACCGATGCCCCCGGCACCGGGGCCAAAGCGCACATAGATGAGATAGAGAGACGCATCGGGGCTATGGGTGGAAAACACCTTGGAGCCGTTGACGATAACCTGATCGCCCTCGATACGCGCCGACGTCTTGAGTTCGGTGACCGCAGAACCGGCGTCCGGTTCGGACATGCCAAGGCTGATAACTTTTCGTCCACCGATGAGGTCGGCCAGAAAACGCTCCTTCTGATCGGCGCTGGCATATTCGACGAATGTTCTGATGGGGCCGAAATTACCGGCCTGCACCACATCGGCGCTGCGCGGGCAGACGGCTGCGACCTGCTCGATGGCGATGATCGCGTCCAGCAATGTACCGCCCTGCCCGCCGTCTTCTTCAGAAAACGCGATGCCCAGCAGGCCTTGCTCGGCCATCAACTTCGCGACATCGAAGGGGAAGCCCGGTGTGTGTGCGCGTTCGAGGGCACCCGCTGCCAGATGCTGTTCGGCAAAACGGCGAACCGAATCCGCAAACATTTTTTGCTCTTCGCTCAGGGCAAAATCCATGATCAATGCTCTCTCTTTAGACCGACATTGGCACCCTCTCGTGCCGCTGTCAGGATTTGGCCGAAAACCTCAAGCCTTCGCAACGTACTAGGCATCGGGACGCCATGAGTTTTCCGCTCAACAGAACCGCATGCCGGTGCTTAACAACGGATCGATTGCTCGATATGACTCCTCGCAACGCTTGTATGGCTGCCTTGTGGCGCAGGTGTTTTTGCATGGAGGAAGCAAATGGCAGTGACCGGGATGCCCCCGTTGAACCCGCTTTACGTTTTCGAGGTTGCGGCCCGGCATGGCGGCTTTGGCAAGGCGGCGCAGGAACTCAATGTCACCCAATCCGCCGTCAGCCGCCAGATTTCGGTGCTGGAAAGCTATCTGGGTGTGCGGCTGTTTCACCGCGAACGCACCGGTTCGAAACTCACCGAAGCGGGAGAAGAATTTGCAGCCGAGATCGCTGAGCCCTTCGCAAAACTCGCCGCGGCCTCGCATCGCCTCGTGGAGCGCAAGCCGAATTCACCGCTGAAATTGCGCGCATACGCGACATTCGCCAGCCGCTGGCTCATTCCGCGCCTGTCGAATTTCCACAAACGCTATCCGAAAATACAGATCACCGTCAGCAATACGGTCAAGCCCGTCGATTTTTCACGCGAGACGGTGGAAATCGCCATTCAGGTGGGCAACGGCAACTGGCCGGGCATGAACGCCATTCACCTGTTTGACGATGTGATTCAGCCCGTAGCAAGTCCTGCGCTTTTGAAGCGCACACCGTTGAATACCCCTGCCGATTTGCTGAAACATGCGCGGCTTCATTCCTATTACCGCAGACGTGACTGGGCGGACTGGTTTGCCGCTGCCGGTGTCGATTTGCCGGATGATCGAGGTACGGTTTTCGAATCCTCGAACCTGACCTATCAGGCGGCCATCGAGGGTCTGGGTGTGGCGATTGGGCAGAAGGCGCTTCTTGGCGAGGAGCTGGCATCCGGCAAACTGGTGGCGCTGTTCGACAGCGTCAAGCGACCGCTGGCCTATTATCTGGTGTGGCCCATGGATCGCCCTGAATCCAGAAAGCTGCAATCCTTCCGCGACTGGCTTCTGGAAGAAACGAAAAACGACCCGGCACTTCGTTAGCGTTTGTCAGGGAAAAGTGGAAACCGGTTTTCCCGAAAAGACAAACGACAACAAAGAAGCGCCGGGTCATCAATGCATTATTTAGCGGGAATAGAGCACCCACCATCGGCCTGCGAACGGAAGGCTTTGTCAGCCGGAACCGTTTCCAGAAGCTTGTAGAAATCCCAGTCGTATTTCGACTCTTCCGGCGTTTTCACCTGAAAGAGATACATGTCGCGCATCACGCGTCCATCGGTGCGTATGCTGGCATTCTTCGTGTAGAAGTCGTTGATCGGAATGTCCCGCATCTTGGCGACGGTGGATTTCGCCTCGTCGCTGCCATTGGCATCGATCGATTTCAGATAATGCGTGACGGCACCATAGACTGCGGCCTGCAAGCTGCCGGGCGCCTTGCCGCCGGAGCGTTCCATGAAACGCTTGCTCCATTTGCGCGTGTCGTCGTTCATGTCCCAATAGAAACTGTCGGCAAGGATCAGGTCCTTTGCGCTGGCCAGTCCAAGCGATTTGATATCGGGAAGGTTGACGAGAAGCGCCGCCAGACTTTGACCGGCTTGGGTAATGCCGAATTCCTGCGCCTGCTTGACGGTGTTGACCATGTCGGCACCGGCATTGGCGATGCCGATGACCTGCGCGCCAGACACCTGCGCCTGAAGCAGGTAGGACGACATATCCGTGCTGTTCAATGGCGCGCGCACGGCACCCAGGACCTCACCGCCATTGGCCTTGATGACCTGCGTTGCAGCACCTTCGAGCGTATGGCCGAAGCTGTAGTCCGCCGTCAGAAAGTACCAGCTTTTCAGGCCGCGCCGCACCGTGGCACCGGCCACGACATTGGCATAGGCGTAATTGTCATAGGCCCAGTGGACGCCAACAGGCGAACAGGCTTTTCCGGTCAAATCCGGTGTGCCCGGACCCGTCGCCAGAAAGACCTTGTTCTTCGCCTTGGAAATTTCCTGCACTGACAAGGCGACGGCTGAAGAAACGACTTCGGTGATGGCATCGACCTTTTCGGTGTCATACCATTTGTTGGCAACGGCGCTGCCGACATCGGCCTTGTTCTGGTGATCGGCTTGAACGATTTCGATCGGCACGCCCTGAACCTTGCCGCCAAAATCCTCGGCTGCCATTTTCGCCGCCAGCACGGCGCCAGCGCCGACATTATCAGCATAGGGACCAGACATATCGGTGAGAACACCGATCTTCACCACGCCGTCTGAAATTTCGGCGGCAGAGGCTGATGGTGCGGCAAGCAGCGCGCCCAGCACGCTTGCAGCCGCGCAGGCTATATTTTTATTTTTCATGGATACCTCCCCAGTAAGACGACCAATCTCTATAAAGTGCGTCTGATGTAGCTTGCCCTCTTCGCGCGAGCGCACAACAGACAAAAACTCATGGGCTGCTGCTCAATTCGAATGTCGGTTGCTCCTCGACAAGGGCAAGTGCGGCGTCACACCAAAACGGAATGACCCCGTGCGTTATAGGCTCTTGCGGAAAGTACGTCCCCGCTGACAATGCGTGGTGCATGGATCACATATCCTGCCACTGATACGGAAATGCCTTCTTGTGCGGAAGGGATCGGGAGGAAGCACATGACCAACGAGGACGTCATTCTGGCGGCCAAAGACCTTTGCATCCAATTCAACGGCTTCAAGGCTGTGAACGGTGCATCCTTCAATGTGAGGCGTGGGCATATCCACGCGCTCATCGGCCCGAACGGTGCAGGAAAGACAACCTGCTTCAACCTGTTGACCCGTTTTCTGACGCCGACATCCGGCTCCATTCATTTCAACGGCCAGAACATCACACGCCTTGCGCCGGACGAGATTGCCCGTCGCGGCATGGTCCGCTCGTTCCAGATTTCGGCGGTTTTTGGCGACATGACCGTGCTGGAAAACGTTCGGGTTGCGCTGCAAAGGCGCAAACATGGCGCTTCCTTCGATTTCTGGCGCAGCGAACGCTCCCTGGCGTCTCTGGATGAAGAGGCCGAAAGCCTGGTGGAGTCGGTCGGCCTGAGCCCCTACATCAATTCACGCGCCGCCGAGCTGTCCTATGGCCGCAAACGCGCGCTGGAAGTGGCCACGACGCTGGCGCTCGATCCCGAAATGCTGCTGCTCGATGAACCCATGGCCGGCATGGGCCACGAAGATGTCGAGCGCACCGCTGCCCTCATCCGCGAGATCGCCAAGACACGCACAGTCCTGATGGTCGAGCATAACCTCAAGGTGGTGGCGGAGCTGTCCAACCGGATCACGGTGCTGGCCAGAGGCCAGGTGCTGGCAGAGGGCGATTACGCCACCGTATCAGCCGATCCGAAAGTCATCGAAGCCTATATTGGAGCCTCCCATGACTGACGCAATGCGAAGCACCGCCGCCATCTCGGTCGAAGGGCTTCAGGCCTGGTATGGCGAGAGCCATATTCTCCATGGCATCGATATGCATGTGAACAAGGGCGAAGTCGTCACACTGCTGGGCCGCAACGGCGCTGGAAAGACCACGACGCTGCGATCGATCATGGGTCTTTTGGGCAAGCGCACAGGTTCAGTCACTATTCAGGGCCAGCAGACCATCGGCCTGCCAGCGCGTCGCATCGCCCGTCTCGGCATCGGTTACGTCCCCGAAGAGCGCGGCATTTTCTCCGAGTTATCCGTCGAGGAAAACCTGCTGCTACCGCCGAAACTCAAAGATGGCGGTTTCTCGCTGGAGCAAATCTTCACGCTGTTTCCGAACCTGAAATCCCGGCTGCAAAGTCAGGGCACGAAGCTTTCCGGTGGTGAGCAGCAAATGCTGGCCATGGCGCGCGTGCTGCGGACCGGCGCCGATTTTCTGCTGCTGGACGAGCCCACGGAAGGGCTTGCCCCCGTCATCGTTCAGCAAATCGAAGCGGTGCTACGCATGCTCAGGGAAAGCGGCTTCACCATCATCCTTGTCGAGCAGAACCTGCGCTTTGCCGCCTCGCTGGCTGACCGCCATTACGTTGTCGAACAGGGCAAGATCGTGGCCGAAGCGGATGGCAGCGAAAACATCGACACTCTTCAACAGTATCTCGGGGTTTGACCATGGCGACAATCTTCGGCGTGCCTCTCGTCGCACTCATGGGGCAACTTCTTCTGGGCCTGATCAACGGCGCATTCTACGCGATCTTGAGTCTTGGCCTTGCGATCATCTTCGGCCTTTTGCGCATCGTGAACTTCGCGCATGGCGCGCTCTACATGATGGGCGCTTTCGTGGCATGGATGCTGTCTAACTATCTCGGCCTCGGCTACTGGTGGGCGCTCATTCTGGCACCCGTTGCCGTCGGTCTGTTCGGAATCGTTTTGGAGCGGCTGCTTCTGTCGCGGATTTCCTCGCTCGACCACGTCTATGGCCTGCTTTTGACCTTCGGCGTTGCCCTCATCGTGCAGGGCCTGTTCATGAACGGCTATGGCTCATCCGGCATGAGCTATGCCACACCTGCGGCGCTGACCGGCGGCTTCAATCTCGGTTTCATGTTCCTGCCGATCTATCGCGCATGGGTCATCGTCGCGTCTATCGTTGTCTGCCTTGCGGCGTGGTTCGTCATCGAGAAGACCAAACTCGGCTCTTATCTGCGGGCCGCTACTGAAAATCCCGGCCTCGTCGGCGCTTTCGGCGTCAATGTCCCCTTGATGATCACGATCACCTATGGCGTTGGCGTCGGTCTGGCAGCCTTTGCCGGTGTGCTGGCAGCGCCGATCTATTCGGTCAGCCCCACCATGGGCGTTGATCTGATCATCGTCGTCTTTGCCGTGGTGGTCATCGGCGGCATGGGGTCGATCCTTGGTGCCGTCATCACCGGCTTCGGCCTTGGCCTCATCGAAGGTCTGACGAAGGTCTTCTACCCGGAGGCATCTTCGACGGTCATCTTCATCATCATGGCCATCGTCCTTCTCATCAAACCCAATGGCCTGTTCGGAAAGGGTATCTCATGAGTGGCACCGCTCCCATGTCTGTAGCGATGGGCACGCGACCTGTCGCCCGTCATTCGACGAAATCCTATATCGCGGCCTTTGCCGTCATTGCGGTCCTGCTGGCAATCGCGCCCTTCGTCGCGTACCCCGTCTTCGTCATGAAGGTTCTGTGCTTTGCGCTGTTTGCACTGGCCTTCAACCTGCTCTTCGGTTTTGGCGGAATGCTGTCCTTCGGCCACGCGGCCTATTTCGGCATGGCCAGTTATGTGTCTGCCTATACGGCGAAATACTGGGGCCTGACGCCCGAGCTTTCCGTTCTCTCCGGTATAGCAGTCGCCGCCATTCTGGGCCTGATCATCGGTGGATTGGCCATACGCAGCAAGGGCATCTATTTCTCGATGGTCACGCTGGCCTTTGCACAGATGATCTATTTCTTCTCGCTTCAGGCACCCTCTTTCACGGGTGGGGAAGACGGCATTCAGACGGTGCCGCGTCGCGCCTTGTTCGGCCTGATCGACATTTCCAGCGACAGGTCCATCTATGTCCTGGTCTGCGCAATATTTCTTCTGGGCCTCTTCATCATCTATCGCACCATCCATTCCCCCTTCGGGCAGGTGCTGAAGTGCATTCGCGAGAACGAGAACCGTGCGCTGTCTCTCGGCTACAACGTGCCTCGCTACAAGCTTCTCGTTTTCGTCCTGTCGGCCTCTCTGGCAGGCATGGCAGGTGCGACCAAGGCACTCGTGTTCCAGCTTGCATCTCTGACCGACGTTCACTGGGCTATGTCCGGCGAGGTCGTGTTGATGGCTATCCTGGGCGGCATCGGAACCATCTTCGGACCTATCCTCGGCGCCTCCGTGATCGTCGGCATGCAGAACTACCTCGCATCCATGGGAGCATGGGTCATGGTCATTCAGGGCTGCGTGTTCGTGGTCTGCGTGCTTGTCTTCCGCGAAGGCATACTCGGGCTCGTCGCCCGTCTTGCGAAAATCAAGCTTTAGCCGAGGGGGCGATCTCAGATGGACAATTACACACTGACCGAATTCGGACAGCCTCTGGTCATGCGCTGCGAGCCGGAACTGGCGCCGCGCGGCACTGAAGTCCTCATCGAAGTGTCCTGCTGCGGGGTCTGCCAGACAGACCTCAGCATCAAGAAGGGCTATTATGACCTCGGCGGCGGCAAGAAAATGGTCATGCGCGACCGTGGCATGGTCCCGCCCATCGTTCTGGGTCACGAAATTTCCGGGCGGCTCGTGGCGCTTGGACCAGACGCGGCCATTTCCGAAGACCAGATCGGTCGCACCTTCGTCGTCTATCCCTGGATCGGCTGCGGCCAATGCGTGATGTGCAAGGAAGGCGACGAAAACCTATGCCTCGCGCCACAATTTCTCGGCCTGCAAAGGCCCGGCGGGCATGCCGAACGCATCATCGTTCCCCATGCCAGATATCTTGTCGATATCGGCAATGTCGACCCGGCCCTTGCAGCCACCTACGCCTGTTCGGGCCTGACCAGCTACGGTGCCCTCAGCAAGCTGGCCCCACAGGCGCATAAGGCACCGCTTCTGCTCATCGGCGGCGGCGGGCTTGGTCAAAGCGCGCTCAATATCGCAAAGGCCCTCGGCTACAAAAGCGTGGTTGTCGGCGATGTCGATCGCATCAAGCGCGAAATAGCCGTGGCGGCAGGTGCGACGAAGGCCATCGACCCGTCATCCTGTGATGACGAGGACTTTGCCGGGCAATTCGCAAGCGTCATCGATTTCGTCGGCAATACGGCGACCTATGAGTTCGGCTTGAAGGCACTCCGGCGCGGCGGTCGCTATGTCATCGTCGGACTTTCCGGCGGAGAAGTCACCCAGGCATTGCCGCCGATCTCGCTGCGCCCGATCTCGATCATCGGATCGCTGACCGGCAGTCTGGACGATCTTCGCGCGTTGCTGAACCTGGCGAAGACCGGAAAACTAAAACCCATGGACATCGAACGCCAGCCGCGCAGCGCAACCAATGACGCGCTTGACCGGGTTCGCGATGGAAAGGTCCGTGGTCGTCTCGTGCTCGTTTCACAAAAGAGCGACGCCTACGACCGGGAATAAAAGCTTCAACGGAGGAGGAGGACAACATGATCAAGAGAAGACAATTGCTGGGCGGGGTAGCAGCCGCGTCCGTATTAAGCATGACCGGCATCGGTCGCGCCCAGGATAATAAGACGATCCGAATAGGCGTGCTGCTCGATCTTTCCGGGCCATACCGCGATACCGGCGGTGAAACGGCTGTTGCCTGCGCACGGCAGGCGGTGAAGGATTCCGGCATTCTGGAGCGCGGTTTCAACGTCGAGGTGCTGGTCGCCGACCACCAGCAGAAGACGGATGTGGGCGTAGGCATCGTCCGCAAGTGGATCGATCAGGACGGCGTCGATGCCGTGACAGAAATCAACAACAGCGCCATCGCCCTGGGTGCTGTCGATGTCATCAAGGCCAAGGACAAGGTGTTTCTGGCCAGCGGCCCGGCCAGTGCCGACTTTACCGGGAAGGCATGCAGCCCGAACACCGTACATTGGGCGCTAGACACCTATTGCCGCGCAAAATCTACCGGCGGCGCCATTCTCAAGAACGGCGGCGACAGCTGGTATTTCGTGACGGCGAACTATGCCTTCGGTCAGTCGCTTCAGGCCATGGCAACCGACGTGATCACGCATGGCGGCGGCAAGGTTCTCGGCTCATCGGTCTATCCGTTCCCGGGCACTACGGACTTCTCGTCCTTCCTGCTAACGGCAACATCCACCAACCCGAAAGTCATCGCCTTTGCCAATACGGCGGGCGATCTCATCAACAGTGTCAAATCCGTCAAGGAATTCGGCCTCGACCAGAGCATCACCATCGCGGCGCTCGCCGGCTTCATCACCGAAGTCCATGCGCTGGGGCTGGAGGCCGCACAAGGCCTGATGCTGACGGAAACATTCTACTGGGACCGCGATGACCGCACCCGCGCCTTCACGGACCGGATCAATAAAGAAACACCGAAAAACTATCCCAACAGCGAACACGCCGCGACCTATGCCAGCGTCTTCCACTATCTGAAGACAGTTGCCGAAATGGGTGCTGTGGAAGCCAAGGCATCGGGACGCAATACGGTTCGCGCCATGAAGAAAATGCCAACCGACGACGATTGCTTCGGCAAGGGCAGAATTCGCGAAGACGGTCGCGCACTTATCCCGACTTACCTCCTTCAGGCGAAGGCTCCGGGCGAGAGCAAAGGCGAATGGGACCTCTTCAAGATCATCGCCGAAACACCTGCGGAAGAGGCGTTTCGACCGTTGGATCAGAACGTGTGCTCGACGTCCGACATGTGAAACAAGAGACCGCTCAGCGTATCGCTGGGCGGTCGACCCGCACTTCACGTGCCAACCTCAGTTTCCATATGGACATCGCCCCTGAAACTGTAATCGTCCGTCCATCATCTGTTCATGAAGCCGCCACGCCTGCTTCAGACGGGACATCCATATTCCTGTTGTCGCTCAAAACGAGCAATCAAACAGGAGACACACATGCGCTGGATAGCCAAGGCGACTGCCGTAACAGGAACCGTTCTGCTTATGACCGCCGGTGGCGTGAATGCCGTCGAAATTCACAATGGGTCCATCAGCGAGGCTGAAGTCCTCAAAACACAAAAGGCCTGGGGCGAAGCCCTCGTCGCAATTTCGCGTGAGTATGAAGACAAGGGCGTAAAGCCAGCCCGTGACATGGCAGCGAAGGTGATCGATGCGGCCTATGGCTACCAGCTGGGCCCGGTTTTGTTCAAGCCGACGTTGACGCAGGAGCCGCAGACCTTCCGCACTGATCGTGAAGGCGCCTTGGCTTACTTCGTGGGTCAGAACCCGAAATACCCTGCCGATACCGGCTTTGCCCTGAAGGGATGGCGTGAGGTGGACGTCAAGAATGCCGCTATTCTTCTGGATGGCGAATACGCGACCACGCTCGGCAAGGTATCGTTCACCGACAAGGACGGTAAAGTAACGACAGTCGACAAGTCATGGACGTTTAAAAAGGATGATGAAGGGACGATCCGCATCGTCCAGCACCATTCCTCGCTGCCTTATGCTGTGAAATAAATCTCGTCTGCCGCAGGCGGTGACTACTGGCTCTGTTCGAGACGATAGCCAATGCCCCTGACAGTCGTGATGCAGGAGCGCCCCTCCGAAGACCTGTCGATCTTTGCGCGCAGTCTGCGCACATAGACATCGACCACATTGGTCAGTGGGTCTTCGCCTGCGCCCCAGATATTGGCCAAAATCCGCTCCCGGCTCAGAACACGGCCGGGAGCGGACATGAAGAGTTCCAAGAGCGCAAGCTCCTTGGCAGTCAACGAAATTTCATCGCCCTCAACGGTGACCCGCATGGACTCCCGGTCCAGTTCCAGTCCACCGACGCACAACGTCTTAGGCCCGAGCGGACGCAGATCGACCGGGCGGCGCATCAGCGCCTCGATGCGCGCCAGCAATTCTTCAAACGAGAATGGCTTCACCAGATAATCGTCAGCACCCATGCGCAATCCCGAGATACGATCGTTGACCGAGCCAAGGGCTGTCAGCATCAAGATCGGAGCTGATATCCCGCTGGCACGGAGCGTCTGGCAGACATCGGAACCGTTGATGATCGGCAGCATGACATCGAGCAGAATGGCACCGTTTGCAC
This sequence comes from Agrobacterium sp. lyk4-40-TYG-31, assembly GCF_030209855.1. NCBI lineage: Bacteria > Pseudomonadati > Pseudomonadota > Alphaproteobacteria > Hyphomicrobiales > Rhizobiaceae > Agrobacterium > Agrobacterium sp. lyk4-40-TYG-31. Next base: position 26,888 of record NZ_JARVRE010000002.1, on the reverse strand, counting down.
CTGAAGACCTCCACTCTTGCCACAGTTCATGGGCGCGTTCGATGCCGGTCGGACCATCACGTGCAACGGTGACGCCATAGCCTTCCGCACGCAATCCGCGTTCCAGAAAATCAGCCACTCTTGGATCATCTTCTATGATCAGTATGTTCACTCTGTCGCCTCCACGGTGGCTTCGACAACGGCACCGTTTTTGAGCAATGGCAATCGAAGCGTTGCCGTCGTTCCCTTGCCACTATCGCTGGAAAGAGTGATTGTTCCATCGTGCGCAGAGACCAGATGCCTGGCGATGGACAGCCCAAGACCGGTGCCCTCGGGACGATGAAGCCTTGCATTGTTGCCGCGGAAATTGCGTTCGAAGACGTGGTTCAGCGCATCGGGTTCGATGCCGATCCCGTTGTCATGCACGACCAGTTCCCATGTGTTTTCGACCACATGGGAGACGATTGCCACGCGACCGTTTTGAGGCGAATAACGGATGGCGTTATCGAGCAAAATCGCGATGATCTGTCGCAAGCGGAACGCATCACCAGCCACGACCGTCTCTGTATCTTCAATATCGGTCACGATTGAAACGCTTCGCTGATTGGCCAGGGCGGCAGCACTCAACAAAGCCTCTTCAAGCGGACCGGCAATATCGATCGGCTCCTTGTTGAGCGCCAAAGTCTCGTCTTCGCCGCGCGACATCATCAAGAGGTCATCGATCAGGCTTCCCATCTGGCTTGCCGCCTGGCCAATGCGCTCCAGCGATGCGCGATAATCATCATCCGCCTTCTGCCCGCGCAGCGCGATCTCCGCCTCACCACGAATCGCAGTGGTAGGCGTGCGCAATTCGTGGCTGATATCCGCCAGCAAACTGCGTCTGCGTCTCTCGGAAGCGCGCAATCGCGATAGGGCATTTTCAAGAGCAGATGTCCGCTCCTTTACCTGTTGCTCAAGGACGATCCGCTGGTTCGCTTCTTCATGTCGTCTCAGCAAAAGCTCCGACGCCATGCGATTGATGCTGGTGGCGAACCGGCCGAATTCGTCGGTGGTCGTCACAGGGATGCGATGTTCGAGTTGACCGGCTTCATAAGCCTTCGCCCCTTCCGACATTTGTTGCAGAGGGCGGCGGATGGCGTTGGCTATTGCATAGGCCAATCCCATGCCGATGACAGCGATGATGAACGTCATCCCCGCAAGGACGCGGTTGAGTTGCAGGAGCGCGGCATCTGCGTTTGCCCGTGTGATAACGAGTTGCGACCGTTCCTTGGCGATGATGTCGTTGAGGACTTCACGAAGGTCTCGCCCGGCTCCCTGATCGAAAATCGTTTCTATGGAGGCCCATGCGGTTCGCACATCATCTGCTCCGGTATGGGACCTGATCTGTTCGATGGCCGGTCTGAGCGCGATCACGCTACCTGAGATAAGCCGCAAGGCCTCGTCGCGCGCGTCATCGTCAGCATCAGGCCCGGCAGCGAGATGATCCATCTCCCGCGTTTTCTGGCTGATGCGCTGAAGCTGTTCAATTGTTGTGGCCATATGAGCACGGAGCATCTCACCGTCACCGGGCGCATGATCTGCGCCGATCAAGGCGCGCAACGACCACGCACGCAGCCGCTGCTTGGTCGCGGAAAGCTCCAGTAACCCAGACAGAAGATCACCTGCATAGCGACCGCGAATAACCTGCTGCTCCGCCACGGTTGCGATGTGACGATTGAGTAACCCTTGGGACACGATCAGGATGGCAAGGACCGCGAATGCTCCAACCAGCCGTATCGTGAAGTCGAAGCGCTTCATTGTCACCACTTGTCATCCCCGCTTCCGGTCGTCGATCTCATTCACGTTCAAAGGGCCGCAAGATCGATCCCAACAACCTATATGGCAGAATTTATGGCATTTATCGGCTGCACCCACATGCGCGTTCGTCTTTTGTGCAAACACCTGATAGAGAAATAGCCTGCTGAATGTGACGGGTCGGACATCATCTTCAGATGTTGGAAACTCAGGACCGAAACTGGAGACGATTATGGGTTGGAAAACGCCGAAATTCGAATACGTGAATGGCTACAAGATCGTCGAGATCGATGGGCCTGCCTTCACCGTTTACGATGGCGCCCGTCAGATTGGCGATGAATTCCCCTACTCCGGCGAAGCTGCTGCCTATGCAAACTCTTTGCCGAAACGCGGTTCTCATCAAAACTAGGGGGAAGGCTGCGAAATCGTGGGCAACCTCTGTCAATGAATGCGAAGTCAAACTTGACCAATTCACGTCTTCAATCAGCCTTGGAATTGCTTGGTTGGTCTGACTTTTTTTCGGATCAGATCAACGCGAACGAAGCTGACTTTCTGCCCCGGCGCATCTCCTCGGTTCATCGGGCGCGTATCGAAGCAATGGCGGATACAGGGCCCGTCAAACTGGAACTGCCAGCCAATGCCAACGTCGCTGACTTCGCGGTGGGCGATTGGGTGCTTGCGGACCCTGGCTCCGACATATTTGTCAGGCGTCTCGACAGAAAAACCGTGTTTCAGAGACGCACCGAGCTTGGTCATGGCCAGCAACTGGTTGCAGCCAACATCGATACGCTTTTTATCGTCACATCCTGCAATGCCGATTTCAACACAGACCGCTTAGAACGTTACCTGATCATGGCCAATGAGGCCGGGACGACACCCGTGATCGTGTTGACGAAGGCCGACACTGCTGATGACGTTGGCCTGTTTCAGACGCAAGCCGAGGCTTTGCAACGCGACCTGCGCGTCGTTGCCTTGAATGGACGCTCTGCGGATGCCCACACTCGCTTGAGTGAATGGTGCGGAGTTGGCCAGACGATCGCCCTCGTGGGGTCCTCCGGTGTCGGAAAGTCTACACTCGTCAACACCCTAACGGGACCGACATCCGACACACAGCAAAAAACCGGGACCATTCGCGAGCACGACGCGCAAGGCCGCCACACCACGACCGCGCGATCGCTGCATTCCATTGCGGGTGGCGGCTGGGTCATCGATACACCGGGAATAAGAACGCTCGTCGTCAGCGATGCAACAGACGGGATCGACACGGTCTTTGCCGACATAACGGAACTGGCACCACTTTGCCGCTTTCGCGATTGTACCCACGCGCATGAACCGGGCTGCGCAGTTCAGGCAGCTGTCAAAAGCGGCGCTCTGGCAGCTGACCGCGTTGAACGCTGGCGAAACCTGACGTCAGAAAACCGCGATAAGACACCTGTCTTCAGCGGTCCGCGCGGCAACAGGATCGCTAAAAAAAAGAAATATTGAGCGGTTATATGCCTTCGGACCGCTATTGTGCGCTTTGTGCGACCAGAGCCTCTGGCGACTGACGAGGCGCAGCGGCCACTCACAAAATTTCCTCACCCATGAAAAAACCCGTCGGCTCGGTCGTCTCTGCTTCGTGGCACATCCAGAAGTTCGGCGAGGAACCGCATGATGACGGCAGGACACTTTTTAGAAACAACCCGATATGTGTTCTTGTCTTCGGGAACCCGTAACCGTGCTTCATCACCCCTCATCGCGTGCAAAGTATAATGTCTGTCGCGTGGAAGGCTGCCGAGACAGCCACGTTTCAGAGTTTCGCCAATTGCTACATGCGGGAGATCGATACCGGCACAGCTGTTCGCCATAAGGTATTCGCGAGAGAAATCGACTGCATCGAATGGGTGCTGCATGGCAGCAGACTATTCATCAGAGCCGAAGTGACCTCGGCATCACTCTGCGGCCCGCACCATTTCGGCCGCATATGGCAGCGCGCATTCTCAGAAGCCGTTTGGCACCCTTGCGCGCCCATGCCTGCCTTGCAGGCACTGATGCGAGAGGCCTATCAAAGTGCGCCGGAAGGTAGCAATCGGAACGGCTGCGAGACAGAACTTCTGTTGCGCGTGATGGACAGCAACCAGCAGATCAACACCAATATCGAATATGCGCTGGCCGAACCCGACGAGCGTGATGATTTCATTGCTGCCGAACAATCACTCATATTCGGACACTGGCTGCACCCGACGCCGAAAAGTCGACAGGGCATGACCTTCTGGCAGCAGAAAACCTATGCGCCGGAATTCCATGGCCGTTTTCAGCTGCATTATTTTGCGGCACGAACGGATTTTGTGACGCATGCGTCGGCGACCGAACAGTCTGCTGACCATATCGTCGCGCAGCTCGCCGGTTCTAGCGCCCGCAACTTCGGTATTCGCGGCAATGAAACACTCCTGCCAATGCACCCCTTGCAGGCGCAGGCACTGCTACTTGATCCCGACATCAGCGCGATGATGGCAGAAGGCGCCCTTCGAAGCCTTGGTGCGGCGGGGCCACATTTCACGGCAACGTCGTCGGTGCGGACAGTCTGGAGCGAAGACGCCGACTGGATGCTGAAGTTTTCGCTGCCTGTGCGTATCACCAATTCGGTGCGCATCAACGGGCGCGACGAGCTGGATGCAGGGGTCGCCATGGCAAAGCTGGTCGACCGGTTCGATCTTGCACGAGAGATGCCATCGTTCCGCATCATCCGGGACCCCGCTTTCATAACGCTTGACATTCCCGGCCGCAAAGAAAGCGGGTTCGAGACGATTTTCCGGGAAAACCCGTTCAGGGCAAAGAGTGGGACGGGCATCGTCACACTCGCGGCGCTGACCGCGGAACCAATTCCGGGCCACCTGTCGCGGCTGGAACGGCTGGTCAGGCAAGTCCATACCGGCGAGAGCGGCAATATCGCAGCAACCGCATCCCTCTGGTTTCGCCAATATCTCGATTGCGCTGTCACGCCATTGATCGAGCTTTACGAGAGGCATGGCATCGCGCTTGAGGCGCATCAGCAAAACAGCCTTGTCGATATCGGCGCGGGCTACCCACGGCTGGGCTACTACCGCGACAATCAGGGTTTCTATCTTTCCGAAAGCCATAGGCCAGCAATCGCAAGCGCCGTGCCAGAGACGGAAACCATCAACTCCCTTTATTTCCCTGAAGCGGATATTCGTGACCGCTTTGCCTATTACCTGATCGTCAATCAGGTGTTTTCGGTCATCAGCCGCATGGCCCATGACAGCCTTGCCGATGAGACGGCCCTCCTACGCATCCTGCGCGATCATCTGGAAACGCTTGCGCTTTCCATGTGCGGACTTGGTCGCGATTTCATCCGGCATATTCTGGATGAAGCCGATATCGGTACCAAAGCGAACCTTGCGACCCGACTGGCCGATGTGGATGAGCTGAGTTCGATGGGAGACCACTCGCTCTACCGAAAAATGCCCAACCCGCTGAGCCTGGCCACGATCACAGATACCAATACAGTGAGGCCGCATGCCATTGCCTCTTGAAATTCAGTCCGAGCCGCAGGATCGTGTCATCAGACAATTGGTGGCCGCGATGCTGTTCGAAGGTCTTGTTTCCTTTCGGATTGAACCACCGGACTATTTAACGTGGACGTCTGATGGACGCTATTATCGTTGCCGTGCGACGCTTGGCACATTTGGCCGTCCGCGTATTCAACCGCATTCCATTGAGACGAAAGGTGACGATGGTAACTGGGTACCGGCGTCGCTTGCTGCGATTGTCGTGGGCATGCCCGGCAGCGATACGACCCGCGATAAGCTGTTGAGAGAGCTCCAGCATACAGTCACGCTTTGCCAGTGGAACGAGGATAATATTCCACCGCGCGAACGACGGAACATGGCATTCGCGCATCTGGATGGTGCATTGCACGAAGGCCACCCTTATCATCCATGCTTTAAGGCAAGATACGGTTTCACGACCGCAGACAACCAACTCTATGGCCCTGAAGCAGCGAAACCGTTCCAGCTTTTCTGGGCGTTGCATGCGCGCGAAACCATAAGGCAGGCGCTTGACCACGACGAGACGAGCTTCTGGAAAAGCGAACTCGGCGAAGAGGTCTGGAGCCAGATAGATGACGCGCGCGCTGCGAAAAATCTTGGCTGGGAAAAGTTCACGCTGGTGCCGATGCATCCGTGGCAATGGCAGCGTTTGAAAGACGGTGCAGGCTCCGACTTGATCGCCAGCGGCAAACTGCATGGCCTCGGACAGTTCGGCGACAATTATCTCGCCAGCCAGTCGCTGCGCAGTTTGCACAATAGCGATCGCCCTCTGGCCGCAAGCATCAAACTGCCGCTTGACGTCGTCAACACATCCTCCCGGCGTATTCTCGATCCGCATTCGGTCTGCACCGCCCCAGTGCTGTCGCGGTGGATCGCCGGGATGGTGGATGAAGACGCCGCGTTTCGCGACCATTACCCGCTGACCATTCTTCAGGAATATGCCGGTGTGCTGGCGGAGCACGAAGGCGAACTCTCCGGTCAGATCGGTACCATCTGGCGCGAAAGTGCGCTCAAAGATTTGCAGCCCGGAGAGGACGTCATTCCCTTCAACGCGCTGATGATGCTGGAGGCCGATCAAAAGCCGTTCGTTCATCCTTGGATAGAACAGTTCGGTCTCATGCCCTGGCTGAACCGCCTGCTGGAGATTTCAGTCCTGCCTGTCTGGCATCTGCTGGTGCATCACGGCCTTGCCGTCGAAGCCCATGGTCAAAACATGCTGCTCGTGCATAGAAATGGTTGGCCGGTGCGGCTGGTGCTTCGTGATTTTCACGAGAGCATCGAGTTCTGCCCACCCTTCCTGCGCGACCCCGCCAAAGCGCCAGACTTTCAGTCAGTCGATGCGCGTTATCGCCATGCCGCGCCGAACCAGTATTACTGGATGGACAACCTCGATTCCGTACGCGAACTGGTGGCAGACACGCTGTACGTCTACAATCTCGCAGAGATCGCCCATCTCCTCGATCATGCTTACCAACTGCCCGAAGCAAGCTTCTGGCAGCGCGTCGAAGTTATCATCGAAACCTATGCGGCAAGCCACGATGCCAGCCAGCGGATGGCAGCGCTTGGTTACGATGCGCCGACCATCCAGACGGAATCTCTTCTCACCCGCAAACTGCTCGCCCGCGAGCCGGAATACCATCACGACGTGCCGAACTTCTTTGCGAAGGCCACGGCCGAACGGAGAACGATGCGATGATCAGGATTGGCGAAACGCTTTACGACAAGGGTTATTTCGAAAAGCGCTCAGCAGAGTTGACCGCTTTGACGGGACTTTCGCAGTCCGCCCGTTTCGCGGTGTGCTTTGCAGATGCAGTCGACTGGCTGGCGCTTTTCTTCGCCATCCGGCAAGCCGGCGCCAGCGTGCTACCGATCCACCCCGGCACGCCCTATGCGGCGGCGCGCAAAATAGCCGTGCAGGCAGGGTGCGACCGGCTGTTCTATAACAGTTTCACGGGTGAAGCCTTGCCTACCGCGTCCGTCATCAGAGGCGAAGGCGAATTGCTACAAATGAGTTCCGGCACAACCGGCGCGCCAAAACTGATCGCCCGCACATGGCGGAATATCGAAACCGAAATCGCGAGCTACGTGCAGTCATTCACAGCCTCCGCTGATATGACGCCTATCGTCGCCTGCCCGACGACACATTCCTACGGACTGATCTGCGGCCTTCTGGTGGGGCTGCATCGTGGCGTCACGCCTGTGGTCGTGGACACCGGCAATCCGAAATATCTTTTGAAAGTCATGCGCGAGACAGAACGGCCCGTGCTCTATTCCTCACCTGCCATCCTGCACATGCTGGCCCAACTTCTGCCCGCTGGCGAAAGACTACACGCCGCCATGACCTCGGGCACGCTGTTGCCGGAACCTTGGTTCGCGCGCATCCGTGAAAAATGTGACAACCTTTTTCAGCAATATGGTTGCTCGGAAGCCGGTTGTGTCGCCATCAACCCTGATCTAACCGCCGCGCCTGATATGGGCTACATTCTCCCCCACGTTACTGCCGAGACCGGCAGTAACCTCGAAACGGCAGCCGATATTGTGATCCGCAAGGCCGACGGTCAACAAATCCACACGCGCGACCTTGGATATGTCAGAGCTGATGGCATGCTGGTCTTCGTGTCGCGCATGGATGACATGATCAATGTTGCTGGCCTCAACGTCTATCCCAAGGATGTCGAAGACGCGGTCACCGCAATGCCCGGCATTACCGACGCCGTCGCGTTTCGCAAGAGCGACCGCTTTGCAGGCGAGCGCGTGGCACTTCTTTTTAGCGCCGAAAATCCGGTGTCATCAGGCGCGCTACGGGAATGGTTGAGCAAGCAGTTGGCCACCCACCAATTGCCGTCCGAAATGATCCAGGTCAGCGACATTCCCCGCCAGGCCAACGGTAAGATCAGCCGCCGTGATGTTGCCGAACGCCATGCCGCTGGCGCCTTTCTTCCAGTCCCAACCGGAGTGGCTTCATGACCCGCGACGACATTTTTTCCGCCATTCAAACCATTCTCACTACCCATATGGACCATCCCCATATGGCTGGGTTTGCGCCGGATGCACGGTTGAACGAGGATATGTATCTCGACTCCGTCCTCATCCTCCAGATTTTTCTGAACCTCGAACTCGAATTCAATCTCGCCATGCCGGAAGACGCCATCGCCAGTCAGGATGTTGAGACGGTCGATGATCTGGTCGGCCTCTATCTGCCAAAGGCACCGGCGCTGCCCGTCCCAAGCTTTCCGATGACCGGCGGTGATACGGACGAAGGCGTGCATGGCGAGGCCTATTATGACATCAAGGTTCATTGTTTCGTTAGTTGCGTTTGCGATGGGCTGAAGAAACGCGGACTTGACCAGCGACCGTTCTATTGTGGCATCTGGGACGCGAAGTTCGCGGTCAGCGACAAGTATCAACTGCGCTACCACGCAAGCGACATCAGCCAGGAATTTTACCGTGCATGGTTCGAGCGTCTCTACGGCGTTCGAGTGCACGAATGGTACGACCCGGCGCTGAGCAAGGCGGACAATCTGGCTGTGATGACCGATCTCGTGCGTGAGCGCGGAGAGACGGAGTGCGTGATGGTGATGCTGGACATGTTCCACATGCCGGAGCGCGAGAACAAGTTCAACCAGAACCCGTTTCCCCATTACCTGATGCTGCAAGAGACGGATGATCCCGAGACATGGTTCGTGCATGATCCCGATTATCGCTGGGAAGGGGTTATGGCGCGCGATAAGGTCGTTCACGCCATCATGCAGCCGACTGTCGGTGGTGGTTACGCCTTCGATATTGCGCAAGCGCGCGCTCCCCACCCGGAAGACCTCAAGGCCTATTTCGAAAGCTGCTTCGTTTTCGAGCGAAATCCGATCGTGGACGCGATGCGTTCCATCGTTGCAGCCCATCTGGACGGCAAGCAAGGCTTGTCGCTACGCGACCTGGAACCCGCAGTGCGCGAACTACCGATTCTGACCATCCGCAAATATGCCTATGAGCACGGCTTTGCCTTTTTCTGGCGTGCCCTGAAATTGCCAGCAACGGAATTCGAGCAGTTGTGCGAGGACATTGAAGCATTGGTTCAATCGCTGAAGAACCTTCACTATGTCTGCATGAAGCTTTCACAGACGAACGACCCGGCGCAGGCGGCAGCGGTCTTTGCGCAAATGGACGAAGCAGACCGTATCGAAACCAAACTCAAGGACAGACTGGGCACCGTATTTGCGCAATGGTGCGACGAACATTGTGCATCGCCGGAGATTAATCTGCGCAGGCTGGCCGTGTAAACCGCCCCTTCTCCACAGTCGCTGCCATAAACATTCAAATATGACTTTATTGATCATGTTTTTGCTGTTAGAGAGTTGCACGCAAGCGCCTCCATGGGCGCAAGCAATTTATTCCGTCAATCGACCGCCTATCGGAAGACAGCGTGCAAGAAAGACAAGCGAAGCAGCACTTGGATGTCAGCCTTGATGCAGATACCCTTTTCATGGGGCATCGCACGGCTTTGATCAGCTATTCTGCCCGGATTCTCGGTTCCCGGGATGCCGCCGAAGACATCGTGCAGGAAGCCTATCTGCGCTTCGGCTTCGGCAACTCGCCAACACAGACGGCACGCGAGGGGTTGGCCTATCTCTATCGTATCGTCCGCAATCTCTCGCTTGACATCGTCAAGCGTCGCAAGATCGAACAGCGGGCGCAAAACGACGATCCGCCATTCTGGATCGTTCCGCGTGCTGCCGAAACACCAGAGCAGACGACGATGTTCTGTGATGAAGTCCGTATTGCCCAGCAGGTGCTCGCATCGCTGCCAAGGGACATTCAGATCGCAGTTGAAATGCACCGGCACGGCGGCTGCACGCTGGAAGTCGTGGCGGAGCATCTGGGAATCTCCGTTGCGACCGCGCACCGGCACGTCAAAACCGCGATGGTAAAGATCGCCATCGCGCTCGATAGAAAAAATGCCTGATCTTCACGATCTTCACGAAAAATCTTCCTGCTTCAATCGTACTACTCTCGATAAGCAAACTCGGATAAGAGCTTGTCGAGATCCGAAGCGGGTATGATGTGACGCGGCACGACCAGACAGATGAAGAACTGCTCGAAGAGGCGATGGACTGGTTTCTGCGCCTGCGCGACCCATCGCGCTCGGACATCGACGATCTCGCTTTCGCTGCGTGGATCGGGCGTTCGACACAACACGAACAGGCATGGGGCAAAGCCTGTCGCACCTGGGAGATAATGGGAGAAACACAGCCCATCAACATTCCAGCCTGGCAAACCCCAACGCAACGACGTTCCGCCCGACGGGCACGCTTTGGCCGACGACATGCGATCGGTATCGGCATTGCCGCACTTGCGGCCTGTCTCATCGCGGCAGTGGTTGGCCCAACTGTCGTGACCCGCTATGAGGCCGATTACACAACTGCAACCGCCGAAACCCGTCGCATTACGCTGGAGGACGGGTCCCGTGTGGACATGAGTGCCGCCAGTGCCATTGCCGTGGATTTTTCCGGTACCGAACGAAAGGTTCGCCTGCTGTCTGGCGAGGCTTTCTTCGACGTGCAGCCGGACACAAGCCGACCGTTTACCGTGGATGCTGGCGGCGAGTTAAATATTACCGTGGTGGGGACGGCGTTTGACGTCAACGTCACACCGCAAGTCGCCAGCGTCCAGCTCGCCCGTGGGGTCGTCGATCTTCGCTCCCTACAAACCGGACATTCAATGCAACTTCGCCCCGGCGATTTTGTCACGCTTGATCGCGGCAACGGCGAGCTTTCACGGGCCAGAACGGATATTGATGCCATCGCCACCTGGCGAGATGGAAAGCTGTTCGTACAAGATGTCGCGATCAAAACCGTGGTGGCAGAATTGCAGCGCTACCACCCGTCATGGATCAAGGTCGCAAGCAGCGATCTGGAAGAACGCCACGTCACTGGTCTCTATGATTTGTCTGATCCTGACCGCGCGCTGGAAGCTCTTGTCAGCCCATACGGCGCAAAGGTGCATCACGTATCGCCCTATCTCCGCGTACTCTCATTCTTCTAATATTTAAAAATTTCACGATTTTTTCGCTGAGCGATGAAAAATCCCGGCGCCACGGTCGTCTCTAAGCTGAATGCAGGCAGGGGGCTTGCAATGTTGGCGTATGGGGAGACTGGGCGGAATGGCGCTTCAGGTAAATGTGGAACGGTCGCGAAAGTCGAACCGGGGGACGGTTTTGGCGCTCAGGCTGATGGCATCGGCGGCAGTGGGCATCACGATGCTGGGGCAGGCACCGACAGCAATGGCGCAGACCGCCCAGCGCAGCTTCAACATTCCGGCGCAGCCGCTGGCATCGGCACTGAATGCTTTCGGGCGACAGTCCGGTTTGCAGGTTTCGCTTGCCGCGTCCACATCGCAGGGTATCACCTCCCGCGCCGTTTCCGGTAATTTGTCAGCACAGGCCGCCCTTGGGCAACTGCTGGAAGGCACCGGAATTCCCTATAGCATTTCCAACGGCACGGCGGTGATCGGTCGCTCAGTACCCGCGCCCGTCGCGTCCGGTGACGGAAACAGCACGGTCCTTGAAACCATCGTGTTACAAGGACAATCCGTAGGTCAGGGCGATGTCGGCGAGACCGTCATCGGAGCAGACGAGCTGGAAAGGATCAACCCCAGCAACATCGCAGACGTCTTCCGCGAACAGGCTGGCGTGCAGGTCGGCAGTTCGCTGCCCATGTCGCAAAAGGTCTATGTCCACGGGGTCGAAGAAACCAATCTTGCGGTGAGTATCGATGGCGCCCGCCAGAACAACAAGGTCTTTCACCACAACGCCACCAACCTGATCGACCCGTCGATCCTGAAGGCCGTCGACGTCGATTCAGGTATCGCTCCTGCCGATGCCGGTCCTGGCGCGCTTGCTGGCGCGATCAACTACGAGACCAAAGATGCAAAAGACCTGCTGACCGATGGTCAGACATTCGGCGGGTTTGTGACCTCGACCTATAATTTCAACAGCGAAACAGTTGTAACCGGCCTGTCGGCCTATGGCTTGAAGGACGGGCTGGATTACCTCGGCTATTTCACCTTCGGCAAAGGCAATGATTTCCACGGCGGCAATGGTGACGTTGTGGACGGGACCACAACGAACCTGTTGAGCGGGCTGGGCAAAGTCGGCTACGAATTCGATAGCGGCGACCGTTTTGAAATAAGCCATGATCGACTGATGGACGATGCGCCGCGTCCTTACCGTGCAAATGCGGGATTTGTGGTGGCGCGCCCTTGGGAACCACGAATCCGCGATTACCGGCTGGAGCGGCAAAATACCGTCTTCACATACACCGACGAAACTCCCGAAGGCTGGTGGGATCCAAAGGTCATGCTGGCCTATGGCTCGACTGAGGTGACCTTACCCATCTACGGACCCACAGGCCGTCTCTATGATGACAGTGGCAAGACCTCGACGTTCAACGGCAAGTTCGAAAACAAATTCTCTTTCGATATCGGCAATGTCGTCGCTGGCATTGACTTTTATAACGACCGGGCCACGTTGAATGATCCTACCGATGGCAGTCGTGAAAAAGCGCAGAATCTGGGTATTTACGCGCAAGCGCGTCTCGAGCCATGGGAGCGTACTCGCCTGTCCTTCGGCGCGAGAGGTGACCGGCAATGGTTTACAGGTACCAATGACTCAGAATTCGACAATGCTGGTCTCAGTGCCAATATATCAGGCGAATATGACCTCACGGATATCTTAACCGCCAAAGCCGGGTTCTCCCATGTCTGGGCCGGGGTGCCGCTGGCGGAAAATTTCATTATGAATCCGAACTGGAATTATGGCAACCAAGGGCCAGAGCCCGTCAAGGCCGACAATTATATGATTGGTCTGGATGCTGAATATAATGGCTTCACCGCCAACGTCAGCCTGTTCCGCACCGATATCGATAATGCGCGTGTTCCGCTCTTCAATCTTGCCACCGCAGGTGCCTTGAACCACCGCAATCTCACGTCCAAGGGCTTTGAAGTCGGTGCCGGTTACGAATGGACGAGCTCCTACATCAAGGTCAAATACGCCCATATCGACGTGGACGTAAACGGCTCGCCAGCGGACTCCGACAGTGGTAATTATCTGGCTTCTCCTGTTGGCGACATCATCACCATCACCGCTGCCCATACATTCGATCAGTGGAATCTGACCGTCGGCGGCGATATCGAGATTGCGCCGGAATATGACCACGTCGCTGCAGGCAATGCGCCTTACAAAGCCTATGAGGTCGTCAATGTCTTCACCGAATGGAAACCGGAGCAATTGCAGAATTTCACGTTCCGCGCGGAGGTGAAAAATCTTTTCGACGAGAGCTATTCCGACCGCGCCACCTATGGACAGGAATTCGGCAACGTGACACCCCTTTTCGAACCGGGCCGCAGTTTCCTGATCACGGCCAAGGCGACGTTCTGATCACATCAAGAAAGCGCCCAGCGGCATGGCCCGCTGGCGCGCGACGGGAGAAGACGATGATGGAAACAACGGCAGCGCTGCGCACCGAACATGCGGCGAAATATATTGCACAGCTGTGCAAGCATTTCGCCCACAAGGTCGATGTTTCGCATTCGGAGGGTCATGGTGAATGCCGTTTTACCTGCGGCACCGCCGTTATGGATGCGGAGAGCGATCAACTGACGATCCGCTGCACGGCTTTTGACGAAGACCAGTTGAAGGAGACGCAGCACGTGATCGAAAGCCATCTTCTGCGCTTTGCCTTTCGGGAAGAGTTGCAGCCCTTGCAATGGTCGCCATCTTCGGCAACGGCCAAACCCGACACGTTGCAAACCGAGACGTGACATCCATGAGGTTATGCCGACTTTTCATTCTTGTAAGCCTGCTTGCGACCGCCGCGCATAGCGCCGAGATAACGACAGCACGCGGCATGGTGGATATACCGAAGCAGCCGGAACGTATCGCTGTCTTCGATCTCGCCGCTCTCGACACCCTCGACCGCCTGGGTATCAAGCCCGCTGGCGTGCCCCAGAAGCTTTATCTTCCGCAACTGGAACACCTCAAATCCGAAGCGGAAGCCGTCGGCGATATTTTCGAACCTGATCTGGAAGCACTCAGCGCGCTCGGCCCCGATCTCATCGTATTGGGCGGACGGTCTTCACCGAAACTCGACTCCACCGCCCGCGTCGCACCCAGCATCGACATGACCATGGATGGCGACGATCTGGTGGAGCAGGCAAAAGTGCGGCTCATCGATTACGGCACCTTGTTCGGCAAACAGGCCGAGGCGACGGCGGTCGCGGCGGAACTCGATGGGGAGATCAAGGCGACGCGCAATGCAGTCGCGGGTAAGGGCAAGGTCCTGATCGTCATGACCAACGGCCCGAAGGTGACCGCCTACGGGCCCGGTTCACGCTTCGGCTGGGTTCATGCCACGCTTGCGATGCCACCGGCGGTCAGTGCCATGCAGGCCGCTACCCATGGTGAAGCGGTTTCATTCGAGTTCATTCACAAGGCAAACCCGGACTGGCTACTGGTAGTGGATCGTGCAGCCGCGATCGGTTCTGGTGAACAGGGCGCGCGCGCCACGCTCGACAATGAGCTGGTGGCGAGCACGACTGCTTGGAAAAAAGGCCAGGTCGTTTACCTGCCCGCCGCAGATTTCTACATCGCGGCTGGCGGTATTCAGGCCACGCATCGGGTGCTGTCCACCATCAGAGAGGCCTTTTCCGCCGCACAATGATCGCTTCAGCACAACGGCATCCGAAACGACTGTCTGGACTGGCAGGCTTATTGCTCGCCTTTTTGTGTGTCGCCAGCCTCGGCGTCGGCGCAGGCGATGTTTCTGTCAGCGGCCTTTGGACCTCATCCGATGGCGCGGAATTGCTGGCTGTCAGCCGCCTGCCGCGAACATTGGCGGCGGTGCTGGCGGGTGCTGGTCTGGCGATTGCCGGGCTGATCATGCAAGCCATCGCCCGCAACCGCTTCGTTGAACCGGCGACTGCGGGTACAGCCCAGTCTGCTGAACTTGGCATTCTGCTCGTCACGATCGTTTGGCCCGCGGCCACCTTGGGCTTCAAAACAATGGTTGCCAGCATTGCCGCACTTGCCGGAACCAGCCTGTTTCTGATGACCGCGCATCGTCTGCCACCCACCCAACCCTATCTCGTTCCCCTCTTCGGGCTGGTCTACGGTGGCGTGATTGGTGCGGCTGCCACTTTCATCGCCTGGCAGGCCGATCTCCTGCAGTATCTCTCGGTGTGGAGCAATGGCGACTTTTCCGGCGTTTTGCGCGGACGTTATGAAATGCTCTGGATTGGCGCGATGCTGGTGGCCGCAGCCTGGGCGACGGCAGACCGTATGACCATCATGGCGCTTGGTCGCGAAACCAGCATCGGGCTTGGCATCAATTACCAACGCATGCTGCAAATCGGGCTCGTCATCATCGCCATCATTTCAGCGGTTACCGTTGTCGTCATCGGCATCATCCCGTTCGTCGGTCTCGTCGTTCCTAACCTCGTTTCACGGCTGATGGGCGACAATTTGCGGGCCACCCTGCCCGTCACGGCACTTTTTGGCGCAATCCTGACATTAGGTTGCGACATCATCGGACGGATCATTCGTTTCCCTTACGAAATTCCGGTGGGGACGGTGATGGGTGTCTTTGGCGCAATCCTGTTCCTGCTGCTTCTTCGTCGGCGCGTCGATGCTTAAGCGGCGATTGATCATTCTGGCGCTGGTGGCACTTGGCTGCATCATCTGTTTCATGACGATCGGCCTGCGCGGCAATCTTGCTTTCGTGCTCGGCCTACGCGCCGTCAAACTGGCAGCGCTGATCGAGGTTGGCATCGCCATCGCCATCTCGACCGTCGTCTTTCAAACCGTCACCGCGAACCGCATTCTGACACCTTCCATCATGGGAATGGACGCGCTTTATGTTTTCGGACAAATCCTGCTAGTCTTCCTGTTCGGCGGTCTCGCCTATACGACGCTGGATTCGCGCCTGAAATTTGTAGGCGAAATCATCCTTCTGATGGCGCTGACATGTGCTCTGGTCCTACCCATGCTGCGCGCGCGCTGGGACATGGGGCTGATGCTGCTCTGCGGTGTCGTCGTCGGCGTCCTGTTTCGCAGCCTTCACTCGCTTCTCGCCCGGCTGATCGATCCGAATGATTTCGCCATCGTCCAAGGCGGCAGTTTCGTCAATTTTAACGATGTAAAAACCGATCTTCTGGCCACCGCCTCGCTGCTGACCGCTGGGGCGCTGATCTGCATCTGGCGCGCGCGCCATAGCCTCGATATCGTGGCCCTTGGCAGGGACGCCGCGATCGGGCTGGGCATTGATTGGCCAAAAACCCAGATTGCCTGTCTTCTCATGGTCTCAGCGCTGGTGGCCGTCTCCACCGCACTGGTCGGCCCCGTCGCCTTTCTCGGACTGCTGTTCGTCGCACTTGCGGAGCAGATCGTTCAATCACGCCGCCATGCGGTGCTGATCCCAGCAGCAGCACTCGTTGCGATCATCGTGCTCGTTGGCGGGCAGACCTTGTTTCAGCATGGCCTCGGAAACAGTTCGACGCTCGGCGTGGTCATCGAATTTGCCGGTGGCATCGTCTTTCTCACCCTACTCTGGCGCGGGAGCCGCAGATGATCCGGATCGAACACGTCTCGCTGCATTACGGCGTAGCGAGAATTTTGAACGATATTTCCGTGACGCTTCCCAAGGGCGGGATTACCGCCCTCATCGGCCCCAACGGTGCCGGGAAATCATCCCTTCTGGGTCTGATGGCGCGCATTCAGCCGTTGCAAACAGGGTCGATCAGCGTGGACAATCTGCCCATAGGCTCAACGCCGACGCGGGACCTTGCCAAGAAACTCGCGATTTTGCGTCAAGACAATCAGGTCGCAAGCCGCCTGACGGTGAAGGAACTGGTCGGTTTCGGTCGCTTCCCGCACAATCGCGGCCATCAGTCTCAAGGCGACATGGATATGATCGAGGAGGCACTAAGACTCTTCGATCTTTCCGATCTGTCAGGCCGTTTTTTGGAAACCCTTTCCGGCGGGCAGCGCCAAAGAGCGTTGGTCGCCATGGCGTTTTGCCAGGACACCGACTATCTGCTTCTGGACGAACCACTCAACAATCTCGATATGTATTTTTCCCAGGATCTGATGCGATCCCTGCGCAAGATCGCCGACGAGGACGGAAAGACGATCGTTATCGTTCTCCACGACATCAATTATGCCAGCGGATTCGCGGACAGAATTATTGGAATGCGTAATGGTGAGATCGTCGCCGATGGAAGCCCTCGGGATATCATGACGTCAGAGGCGCTACACTCGATCTATGGATTTCATATCCCGGTGACGGATATCGGACAGCAGCGCATCGCCCTGCCTTTTCAGTTTTCGCAAAGCCCTAAATGAACATGCTGAATGCCTGAATGTCGGTCGGTTACAGTTCACTTCAAAGCGTTGTTATTGTTGAAAAGATAGCCATAGGTGACGCCGACCAAGCCACCTCCCACGATATTGCCGAGTGTGGCCGCCGAGATATTGCTCACGATCGACGAGATGGTGATTGAGGGTAAGCCGACCTGGCTTTGTTCAAGCAGATAGGCGTAGGGCAGCAAATACATATTCGCAACCGAATGCTCAAAGCCCGCCGCCACGAAAACAGTCACCGGCAGGAAAATTCCGGCGAGTTTTTCTGTGACGCTGTTGCCTGCGAATGCGAACCACACGCCAAGACAAACGAGAATATTGGCGATGATGCCGCTGGCGAGCACAGTGAAAAAGCCTTTTTCGACTTTCGTCGTTGCTAGGTCGATAGCGGCTACACCAACAGCCCCATCACCCGCATCGTGAAATCGTGCGGCGAAGACGATGACGGCGAGCAAAATTGAGCCAATGAAGTTCGCGACATAGGCAACCAGCAGAGCGCGAAATGAAACGACAGCAGACACCTTGCCGAACAGCACGGGCCCAGCAAAAAGGGTGTTACCGGTAAAAAGTTCGGCACCTGCGATAACAACGGCAGCCAAGCCCAGGGAAAAGACCAAACCAGCGAGGATTTGCGCCGCGCCCAATGGCATGGCGTCTGCGCCTGCCAATGCGACGGTAGCCGCGACGCCACCCAAACCAATGTAAATGCCCGCTAATAGCCCCAGGATAGCGATGGTCTTCAGCGGCTGCCCGGCCTTTTTCGCTAACGCTTCGAACGCGTTCTCCGTCAATTCTGCAGGCTTGGGAAACGTGCTCATACCGGAGCAACCCTGACAGGAATGGACTTCGCCGCCGGTGTCTTGCTCTCCTCATCGTGTTGCCACAAGGGAATGAGCGAATTGCATTCGGGGAAGTAGCCCGCGCAGCTGCCGGGTGGAAGGTCGTAGTCGATGACCTGCATGCCGCTCAGCACGCGCACGATACCATCATCAACGGCGGTGGTGATGGTGGCCAACCCATCCTTCGCGATACCCAACCTGACACGATCGTCTGCATTCATCATCAGGATCATGCGGGATTTGTGGATGCCGCGCAGGCGGTCGTCATAGCCATAGACCGTGGTGTTGAACTGATCGTTGGACCGCAGGGTGATGAGGCTCAGCACGTTGCGATCTTCGCCGGTCGAGAAGCCGGAACATAGCGCCTTCGGCAACTTGAAGTTCGCCTTTCCGGTGTCTGTTTCCCATATGCGGTTTCTGGCCGGAACGGGGCGCGGGAAACCACCGGGAATATCGAGGCGCTTGTTGAAATCCTTGAAGGGCTCAGGGTAAGTCGCTTCGATAGCATCTCTGACACGGCTGTAATCACCGACCCACTCATCCCACGGCACTTTTGGATTGGGCGTCAACGCGTGTTTTGCAATCTCAGCCACAATTCGGGGTTCTGACAACAGTCCTTCAGCGGCGGGCTTGTATTTGCCGCGTGAGGCATGAATGCAGGTGGTGGAATCTTCGATGGTAACGATCTGCGGGCCCGTGGCTTGCTCGTCGATTTCCGTTCTGACCAGCGTAGGCAAAAGATAGGTCGTTGCACCAGTGATCAGATGGCTTCGGTTGAGTTTGGTTGCGATCTGTACCGAGAGATCAAGCCCGCGCCATTTCTCTTCCATCAAGGTCCGCTCGGGAATGGCGCGCACGAAGTTACCACCCAAGCCAATGAAGGCCTTGATGCTGCCATCGATGATACCCTCACACGCTTCAACCGTATTAACGCCATCCGTGCGTGGGGGCTCGAAACCATATTGTTCGCCCAGACGATCGAGCGGAACCAGCTTGGTCTTTTCGGAGATGCCGACTGTTCTTTGGCCTTGCACATTAGAGTGACCGCGCACGGGACAGATGCCGGCGCCGGGTCTGCCGATATTGCCGCGCATAAGCAGCAGATTGATCAGCATCTGGACGTTGCTGATGCCATAACGATGCTGGGTCAGACCCATTCCATAGATGGCGATGACATTGCGGGCCTGAGAGTAGGTCCTTGCCGCTGCTTCGATGGAGGAGTGGCTAAGCCCGGACGTGGCAAGAATATCGGACCATGGCATGGTCCTTACGTAGTTTTCAAATTCGGCCAGACCGTGGGTGTGCTCTTCGATAAAAGCGACATCGAGAACACGCGGCCTTCCATCGGCAATCGCCTCGTCATCCCATTCGAACAGACACTTGGCCATGCCGACCATGGCTGCGATATCACCGCCAGCGCTGACCTGATAATATTGCGTGGCAATATCGGTCGGCTTATTGGTCAGCATCTGACCCGGACTTTGGGGATTGACGAATTCCCGCCAGCCACGCTCTTTCAACGGATTGAACACCACGACCGGTGCGCCTCGTTCCCGCACCTCCTGCAAGCTGTGAAGCAGCCGCGGGGCATTGGTGCCGACGTTCTGACCAAAGGAAAGAATGCAATCCGTATGTTGGTAGTCTTCCAGCAGGATCGTGCCGACTGGGGTTCCAATGCTCTGCGGCAACGCGACTGATGTCGTTTCGTGGCACATGTTGGAACTGTCTGGGAGATTGTTGTTACCGTAAAGCCGCGCCAGCAACTGGTACATGTAGGAGGTCTCAAGCGACGCGCGACCTGACGCATAGAATACGACGGACTGGGGATCGTAACCTTTGAGTTTTAGGCCGATATCGGCAAATGCTTCGGCCCAACTCACTTCCTGATATGTGTCGGTCGCCGCATTATATCGCATGGGATGCGTCAAACGTCCTTCGTTTTCTAGATCGTAATCGGCCCAATCGAGCAGCTCGGTGACTGTGTGTTTGGAAAAGAATTCGGGCGTGGTGCGCTTGGCCGTCAGGTCCCAGAACGTCGCCTTGGCACCGTTTTCACAAAACTCCGCCAGATGCGGTTTCCCCGGCTTGGCCCAGGCGCAACTGGTACAGGCATAACCGCCCTTTTTGTTGTGATCGGTCATCAGACCCGGGGCGGTCCTGACAGCCTTTTGCGTTACGGCATTTTTGACAACGGATTTGATTGATCCCCAACCGCCTGTTGGCATGTTGTATGGCGCATATTTGACTTTTTTCACCGTTCCACCCTTGCTCTTATCCATGAATGCTGAACCGCACCGAAGCCCCGTTGTTCCAACGCGCGACGGCGCGTTCTCGCGATTGCGAGACGTGGAATTCGCCAGTTTCCGAAAACTTCAGAATGGCCTGATATCCGGCGCGTGGCACGCAGCCGCGCATTATCCTCTAATCAGCCAATGGAAAAACATGCGTAAGAGTTCCCTAAAAAGCTACGTGGAGTTGTAACCAAAGGGTGATGGAAAATTTGTGGAACAGTCTGTGCTTATATGCGTTGCGAGTTATGTAACCAGAGTTGGCCGATACATCTTTCAATCAGGAAACAGCATATTGCCGAGCACGCTTGACCCCTATTGCGGCCCAGCTCCGACGCTCCCAAATGCACTGTACTCATGGAATTTTGACCCTGTTCTCATCGCTTGTATCGCAGGCGTTGCAGTGGCGTTTCATTATGCTGCGCCCCTCCAGAGGGGATGGAAGACGGGCCTGCTAGTTTTCCTATTGATTGCCGTGTTCGTATCGCCACTGTGCGCCATGACCAGCGCCCTCTTTTCTGTAAGGTTGGCCCACCACATCCTTCTCGGCTCAGTCATCGCGCCTTTTGTCGTCATGATCGGCTGGCCGACACAACGGTGGCTCGCGAAAATTCCTTTGGAAGCAATCTTTGTCGCACACACCGCGATCTACTGGGTCTGGCATCTGCCCTTTGGTTATGCCTTTGCCTTGTCAGGCACATGGCAATACTGGCTGATGCAGATCGCGCTTATCGCCGCATCCATTCTGCTGTGGCACGCTCTGCTCTCGCGCAGCACGTCAGTGGTCGCCACCACCAGTCTTGCGCTCGGCACCATGGTGCAAATGGGCTTTCTTGGCGCCATCCTGACATTTGCACCTGTAACGCTTTTCGAAGCGCATTTCGCGACTACGCAGGCCTTTGGATTGACACCGCTTGAGGATCAGCAATTGGCAGGCGTGTTGATGTGGACTCTGGGATTTGCGCCATACGCAATCGTTATCCTGTGGTGCATGCGCACGCGCCTGCTTCATTCCCGTCCGGCAGAGCAGTGAGCGCGATGGTTTTCATCAAATTCCTGCACATCATGGCCATTTCCGTCTGGGCCGCCGGGCTAGTCAGCTTGCCGGGGCTGTATGTGCAGCGCGCCCATATCGTTAGGGATGACGACCTTTTCCGGCTTCAGAAGATCGTCCGTTTTTCCTACGTGCGGGTCATTTCGCCTGCCGCATTCATCGCCATTGCCACTGGCACCGGCCTGATTTTTCTTCAAAACCCGTTCAGTGCGTGGTTTTCCATGAAGCTGGCATTTGTCGGCATCATGGTCGTCATCCACGTCATGACCGGCCTCGTCATCATCCGTCTCTTCAACGATGGCGAGGTCTACCCGGTATGGCGCTTTGTCTCTGTCACCATCGTCAGCGGGTTTGTGGTGGGAGCTATCTTCTTTCTGGTTCTGGCGCGACCGGAGGCACCCTTTGCCCTGCCATCAGGATGGGCAGAGCCGGGCGCGCTCAAACAGATTATTTCGCACATCAGTCCTTGGGAGATACCATGAGGCCGATTCCATGATCGAAGATCAGTTTGCCGCCGTGCCATCCAGCCAGTCCGGTGAGGCCGGATGCAAGGAGCGAGAGACCCAGCCCGTGCGGAAGAACATCGATGGTTTCGGTGACACGCCCGCCCCAGTTGGCACCTGCAACCGCAATCAACGACATGGCAGCAATGCCATGTGCCCAGCTGGCAACCCGCGCCCGAATGCCGGACACCAGCAACAATTCCGCAGTGCCAATCAGCCCCGCAGCAATGCCGCTGAAGAAAGCACCACCCGAAGCCCAGAGCGCTGCTCTCATCCAGAAATGATCACCGCTCCACCAGAACATGATGTCCGCAGCCAAAGTGGCGATCACCAGCGCAATGGGGAAGTGGACCGTCATGGCGTGGAGGGGATGACCGGCAACCGCGACAGCGGAATTGGTGGTCTTTTCTTCCACCTTGGAAATCACTGGGTTCGGCTTGTCTGTTTCTGGCATCCACTGGCTCCTGTTTGGCTATCAACACGGCGATCCGCTTTCCGGTTCCGGGGTTTGATCCCGCTGTGTCTGGCCAGCGCTGTGCTCTCCAGCTGTCAGGGAGACCTGTCAGCGCTCGATCCCGCCGGGCCCTCGACCGAGGCTTTTGCAAAGCTCTGGTGGGCGATGCTGGCAGGCTCGGCTGTGATCTTCGCGCTCGTCATAGGCCTGCTTTTCATGGTCCTGATAGCGCGGGGGCGTCTGAAATCCATCGATCCGAAGCGCTGGATCGTGCTGGGCGGCATCATCATGCCCATCCCCGTCCTCATCGCTTTGTTGGGTTATGCCTTCTATCAGGGTGAGAAAATGTTCGGTGCAAACACACCCCGCCCTACGGTCACGATTGCGGCAACATCCAGAATGTGGAGCTGGGAGTTCGCCTATCAGATCGATGGCAGACAGGTAGTCTCCCGAGATGTTCTGCACATACCGGTTGGCCTGCCGGTGAAAATCGACACGACGAGCGCGGACGTCATCCATAGCTTCTGGGTGCCACGGCTAGGCGGCAAGATCGATTCCATTCCTGGCCAGATCAACACGATCACCCTGCTGGCAGATATCGAGGGCACCTTCGGGGGCGTCTGTTCTGAATATTGCGGGCAAGGCCATGCCGCCATGACCTTCCGCGTCCAGACATACAGCCTGCACGATTATGAAAAAACCGTGAGGAATTTAGCCCCGTGATGGACCGATCCATACCCACGCAGAAGCTGTCTCCCGTCGCCCTGCACAGGCAGCTGGATGCGATCTGGAATGCCGGTTCGGGCATCAAGCGTTTTGCCGCGGTCAATCACAACGTCATCGGCAAACGTTTCATGGTGACCGCGCTGGTGTTTTTCGCTATCGGCGGTTTTCTCGGCATGCTGATCCGCACACAACTGGCGACCGCTACCAACGGGTTCATGGACGCAGCGCAATATGCGCAGGTCTTCACCATGCACGGGACCATCATGATGTTCCTGTTTGCCATCCCGTTTTTCGAAGGCCTCTCCATGTACCTTCTGCCGAAGATGCTGGGTGCGCGGGATCTGGCATTTCCCAGATTATCCGCTTACGGATACTGGTGTTATCTCTTCGGCGGCTCGATGCTGATCTTCGCCCTCGTCACCGGCATCGCGCCGGATGGCGGCTGGTTCATGTACACGCCGCTTTCATCATCCAAATACAGCCCCGGCATCAATGCCGATATCTGGCTGCTGGGCATCACCTTCGTGGAGATTTCCGCAATCAGCGCCGCCATCGAAATCGTGGTCACGATCATTCGCATGCGCGCGCCAGGAATGTCGCTGGTGAGAATGCCGATCTTCGCTTGGTACATGCTGGTGGTCGGCGGCATGATGCTCGTCGGATTTCCGCCTCTCATCCTCGGTTCAATTCTGCTGGAAGCCGAGCGCGCCTTCGACCTGCCCTTTTTCGATCCCGACCGGGGTGGCGATCCTCTGTTGTGGCAGCATCTGTTCTGGCTGTTCGGACACCCGGAGGTCTACATCATCTTTCTTCCCGCCGCTGGCGCTCTATCCACCATCATCCCGGTGCTGGCGAGAACGACGCTGACCGGCTACGAGATCATCATCGCGGCCCTGATGGCCATGGCCTTTCTCTCCTTCGGCCTCTGGGTGCATCACATGTACACCGTCGGCATTCCCCATGTCGCATTGTCGTTCTTCTCAGCCGCCAGCGCGCTCGTCGCCATCCCCACATCGGTTCAGATTTTCGCCTGGCTTGCGACGCTTGCCCAGGGGCGCCCGCAATTGAACGTGCCGATGCTCCACATCATCGGCTTCTTCGTCGTCTTCGTCATGGGTGGCTTGACCGGCGTGATGCTGGCCATGGTGCCGTTCGACCAGCAGGCTCATGATACGCATTTCGTGGTGGCGCATCTGCATTATGTGCTGGTGGGTGGATTCCTGTTTCCCATGCTTGCAGGCCTCTATTACTGGATACCGCACATCAGCGGACGCCAGCCCGTGCAGCATCTGTCGCATGCGGCCTTCTGGATGATCTTCGTCGGGTTCAACCTGACCTTCTTCATGATGCATCTGACCGGCCTGCTTGGCATGCCGCGCAGAATATATGCATACCCTGAGGGTTCGCCCTGGGAATGGCTGAACCTGCTGTCGTCCTTCGGCAGCTTCATCATGGCCATGGGCTTTATGCTGGTCGCGCTCGACATGGTGCTGATCTTCATTTTCGGAAAGCGGTTTAGGCGCAATCCTTGGAAAGCGGGAACGCTGGAATGGGCCATGCCCACACCCCCGCCATCCTACAGTTTCGCGTCGATCCCTCATATTTCAGAAAGAGCCGACAACCTGCTGATCGACAAGCTTGGGGCCGAACTGGCGGCAGGCAAGGGTTATCTCGGCTTTTCGCGCAATGGCTGGATGGAAACTCTGGGTGTCGACGCGATCTCCGGCGAACCCAATCAAATCATCATTCTGCCGAGACCGACCTATCTGCCGTTGTTCACAGCAATCACGACCGGCGGGGTCTTCGTCTCGCTGCTGCTAAAGCTCTATCCGCTCGCGGTGATGTTCGCGCTGGCAACGCTTGGCCTGTTCCTGCTGTGGACCCGCAACCCGGATGCCAAAACGGACCGTGGTCTGCTCGACGCATCCAAAGACTGTCGCCTCCCGTTGCATTTCGAAAGCCGGGATGCGCCAACTATTCTGGCGATGCGTCTGGTGCTGATCGCCAATGCCACGCTGTTTGCATCTCTGCTGTTCGGCGGGCTCTTTCTGTGGGTTTCGAACCTCGATCCAAGGCCAGTTACAGTCGTAACATCGACTTGGGGAGCGTCGTTCGTGATACTCTCTGCTCTCATCGCGACATGCGTGGGCGCGTTAGCAGGCGTCAAAAGAGCCTCATGCAAACAGATGCTTATCGTTTCGATGGTTGCTTATGGCGCAGCGGCATCTCTGCTGTTGGTAGAATTACATGGGCGCTACGAGGCAGCTACGGTACAGGCTCTCGATGCGGTCGAATTTGCTGTCTCCAGTTACTTGCTGCTGCACCTCGTCCTCGGCCTCGTATTTTCCGGCTTTTGCCTGTGGCGCACCCGCCACTACATTTCCGGGGCGCGTCAAAACGATCTCCAGATCGGCTCTCTGTTGCACCGCTACGGCCTCGTCATCGTCGTGATCGCTTGGCTATACCCGCTTCTCCTGACAACACTGACGCCGGGAGGGTGAAACGATGCGATATCGGTTGATGCTGGTGATCCTGGGACCGTTCATTATGTGGAGCGTCTATTTCATCACGCTCTACGGCATTCAGGCCGTGGGATGCAGGGCGAATTGGGATACCGTTTTTCTGGCCGGCATTCCCGTCCTCCGACTGATCCTTGTCACTCTTCTCGTACTATCGGCAGTGGCATCGGCGTCGATCTACATCGTGACAACAAAAGTTCATGCCGAACAGATGATGAAACGGATCGGGAGCTACTGCGCAGCCGCTGGCTTATTGTCAACGATCCTAATATTTCCGGGGGTCTTCTGGTTGCAATTGTGTTGACCGGGCTGGAAGATAAATGGGATGGCGAAACGTAGAAAGTCATTTTTAAATGAGCTTACTCCGGTAGTTATAACCGTCTCCGCCAGCTCTTTACGCATTCGCATTCAGACACCCACTTGGTTACCATTTCGGCATGATCATCGTTCATATGCGGCTCAAACTCTCAGTTTGAGGCGAGCATCACACTTGGGAGCTTTGGAACTCATCGGCTAGCATCCTCGTGCCACCGCCAACATCATGGCATCCATGTAGTTGCTTGATCTGATGGAGCAGCAGTTCCTTGCCGCAGCAGGCAACGATCTGATGGCCGGATTGCGTCTGGCGAGATCGACACGGATCCCAAACGCAAAAAGCTCCTCGACCGGTATGGTGAGGAGCTTGAACGCAAATATTTGGAATG
Source organism: Agrobacterium sp. lyk4-40-TYG-31 (assembly GCF_030209855.1). NCBI lineage: Bacteria > Pseudomonadati > Pseudomonadota > Alphaproteobacteria > Hyphomicrobiales > Rhizobiaceae > Agrobacterium > Agrobacterium sp. lyk4-40-TYG-31. Next base: position 74 of record NZ_JARVRE010000002.1, on the reverse strand, counting down.
GTCGAATTTACAAGTTTCATTGGTTGCGGGGGCAGGATTTGAACCTGCGGCCTTCAGGTTATGAGCCTGACGAG